>JBGSMB010000001.1:0-3964 GCA_041740375.1 Saccharimonadales bacterium (SeqCode)
CACTGGGAATTCAGCATGTCCCATCTTCGTCAAAAATTTTAGTCTTCTAGACACCTCTGTCGAAAACTGACAAAATTACTTCATGAGCGACAGGCAACAAGTTGAATTAAATAAAGAACAGCGTTTGGTTGTTGAAAGCAATGCGAAAAGGCTGCTTGTCATTGCTGGAGCAGGCACAGGTAAAACTCATGTTATTGTGGAGCGTATTTTGCGACTCATGGATGAGGGCGTGCCATCCCATGCCTTGCTTGCTTTAACGTTTACTGAAAAGGCTGCGAGTGAAATGCGCGACCGGATACTACTTAACGCTACCAAACTCAATATTGATGTTCCGGTGATGACTTTCAACGCGTTCGGAGAAGAAACTCTCCGACGATACTCAACTGAATACGGGATCAATAGCTCATTCGGTGTACTTACCGATACTTCACAATTAGTATTTATGAACCAACATATCGATGAGTTTGGATTTGATTACTTTTCGCCTATATCAAAGCCCGACAAATTACTGAACGAAGTCGCACGGTTTATTTCTAAACTTAAACAGCAATTAATTTCACCAGAAGAGTTCCGAACAATCGCGAAAGACTTACCAGAGCAAGACGAAGCCGAAAAACTAGAGAAGAAAAAATACCTCGAATTAGCCCAAGGGTATAGTGTCTATCAAAAGATTTGTAGAGAAAACGATGTCATCGACTATGATGACCAAATCTATTTACTAGTAGATATCCTTAAAAAACGACCGAATATCAGAAAAAAACTGCAGAATATGTATCAACACGTACTTGTAGACGAGTTTCAAGATACTAATATTATGCAATCGGCGCTTATTGATTTATTAGTTGATTCAAATAGTCTGGTAGTGGTGGGGGATGATGACCAAAGTATCTACCGGTTCCGAGGCGCGACGTTAGCAAATATTCTTACATTCAAAGATAGATATGCTGACGCAGAAGAAGTCACTCTGATTAAAAATTATCGATCTAGCCAGCAGATACTAGACTCCTCGTATAATTTAATCGTCAATAATAACCCAGACAGACTTGAAGCAAAGCTCGGTATAAACAAAAAACTGATCGCTACTTTTCAAGGAAAATCTCCAAATATTAAACTATTTGACAAGACATCATCAGAATTCGGTTGGATCGTTGAAGAAGTCAAAAAAAGACTAGAAGCGGATCACTTACCGGGCTCGATAGCTATACTCGTTAGAAGCAATAAGACCGCTCATGACATATATAGATACTTACGCCTAGAAAACCTCCCGGCGCGTATTTTTGGTGAGACGGAGAATATTTATCATTCTAGGTCAGTAAGGATGCTTATTGAAGCGATGACTTGTGTCTCGGACCCACTTAACATCACGGCGCTATTCCATACACTCACCAGTGACTTGTTTTTGTGCGACACAGCAAAATTAAGCCATCTCCATGCACAAGCAAAGCGTGAACACATTGATATGTATACTCTCCTGGAAATCCAGGGTGATGAATTTAAGCAGGAGAAAAGTGCAGTTAAAATTCTTCAGGATATCCGAGAGAGATCCCCGAGGGAGACAGTCGGTGAAACTGCATACTCTCTCATTGACATATCGGGCTACAAAAAACGCTTGATCGAAGATAAGCTCACGAGGGATGCTTTCGATGCGACAACCTTAAGTGCGTTTTTTAACGTCATGAAAGAGTTTGAATCCATAGCTACCGTCCCTAGTGTGAACCGCTTTATTGAAGCGTTACCGACTCTCATTGCTGCTGGACAAAAGATCACTAGCGATGGAGACCTGGAAGAAACATCTGATGAATATGTAAATATCCTAACTGTTCACAAAGCAAAAGGTCTTGAATGGAATACAGTATTTATTCCTAATTGTTCAGAGGGATCCTTTCCTTCAAAAAATATGACAAGTGGAATAACTCTGCCCGAAAGTTTCTCTGCAAAGGAATCTTTCACTGCAGATGAGCACTATGCCGAAGAGCGTCGACTCATGTATGTCGCAATGACAAGAGCTAAGAATGAGTTATACATTACAACCTCCTCGTTTTCTGATAGTGGTACTCGAAAACGATATATATCAAGGTTTATTAATGAGATAGAGCCCAATAAAACCACGTATGAAGAAGTTACTTTTGATTCAAAAAAAATAAGCCTGCTCGAGCATATAGAAATTGAAAAAAAGGCAACTATCCCTAAAAATATTCTAGATGGCGCAAAGGTTAAATTAAGTGTGAGTCAGCTCAGTACCTTCTTGCGCTGTCCACTAGATTTTTACTACAAGTACATCCTCAGTATCCCCGAGGAAGAAAACCACACGCTTCACTATGGTAATCGAATCCACAAAGCAATCGAGCAAATTAATATGGGAATACTCAAAAAATCAGTACCAACACTACAGGAAGTACTGGACGAGATGCTGACTGGTTGGCCACTCTCCGGATATAGCAGTAAGGGGCATAGAGATAGATCTATGCAGCGTGCGACGACGACAGTACAAAGATTTTACGATAAACAAATCGAATCAAAACGAAAGATAGCACTTGTGGAATCTCCCTTCTCTATACACTTACCAAGTGAAAATATTTCTGTCTTTGGAAGGTATGATGCGGTGACCGTAGGAGATGACGAAAAAATCATAATTACCGATTACAAGACTACACAAAACATTGATACTGAAAAGAAAGCAAAGTCGAGAGTTAGTGATAGTAAACAGCTTACACTATATGCGCTGGCATGGCTCGAAAATAATAATGAACTCCCGAGAGTGGAACTCGAATTTGTTGATTCTGGTATTAGCGCTTCAGTAGCTAAACAACCAAGAAGTATCGATTCTATGAGGCTTAAAATAATTGATGTAGCTAATGCTATTCGTACAGGTAATTTTACACCGGACAGTTCTGTAGATCACACGTACTGTAAGCATACGTAAAAAATACCTGCGCCGTATTTTTTTAGCGCAGGTATTTTTACGAAGAGCAGTACTTACTTTTTCTTAGTAGCAGGCTTCTTTTTTGGAGCTGCTTTTTTCTTGGTAGTTGTCTTCTTTACTGGCGTTGTTACTACTGCTTTAGCAGTAGTAGACTTTGATTCATCGTCGACAAATGCGAATTTGTAACCAAGCATACCTATTACAGCACCAATTACTGGTCCTGCAAGATACGCCCAGTAACCAGCGTTTTCAGGACGATAGCCGACTGCAATCGCGACTGCTGGGTTTAGTACACCGCTAAGGGTGACTAGACTAGCCACTGTCGTACCTACAAACAGACCAGCTCCTATAGTTACTGCTGCTGCTGGCATACTTAACTTTCGATATACGGCTGCTGCAATTGCAAATGTAAATAACGCAGTACCTACTAACTCTGCAACAAATATCTGCCAATCAAATTCTGTAGTTTGAATAGCGATAGTCCTGTCAGTAAACCACTCATATAATTTCCAAGCTAATACCGCTCCTACTACCTGAGCAGCAAAATAACTTATCGCTTTTAAAACGCTGACTTTTCGCAATGCGAGAAACCCTGCGGTAACTGCGGGGTTAAAATTACCACCCGAAATACCGCCTACTGCTGCATACATAGTCGCAAGTACTACACCGGCCGCAAGTGATGTAAATATTGGCAAGCCGTATCGATTAACTGAAAGGACAACCAACGCTAACGCGAAAGTACCAATCAACTCAGCGACAAGCATTGCTAGTCGTTTTTTGTTCATAAACTCTGTAAACCCTCCTATTATTGTAACGCTACTACTAGCATAAAAACTTTTCATAAAAATGCAAGCGCACAATTTATTTACTCTAGATGATCTACGTGCCATATTGTCGTAAATACACTACCTGTAGTGTACATAAGCTCTTTGTGCTACCATATAGATATTATGAGTGAAGTAGTACATAGGAGTGACCAGGAAGCCTCAGAACTGCCGAAGCCATCAATGACTAAGGCAGAATAAGAGAAGGCCTATGAAG
>JBGSMB010000002.1:0-9961 GCA_041740375.1 Saccharimonadales bacterium (SeqCode)
TGACTACACATAAAATACTAAATAGCTGAATCATTACTAAAATAGTACCGCTAATGCTTTAAAAAACTAAAGATTTCAGGCTAGATTCTTTGGACCAACAACAAAATAGCCGTGCTCTTTATCTCTTTTCTGAGAAGTAAGTGGTTCAAAAGCTAGATATTTTACAGATTCCGAGTCTACAAAATATTCAAACACCTCTAGCTCAGCAGATTTCCCACCGGCGTCACTCAGTGCATTTTGCACAAATCCAGGCACGAAAGGTATATTTTTCCATACACAATCAAAAAAAATAAGTGGCTTATATTTTTCTGTATAGATATTGGACAAGTACTCCTTAAATGCTTGGCGCATCATCTCAGTACCAATTCTATCTACCCCCCTATACATTGGATCTATCACAACGGTACCTATATAGAGAGCCGGTGCGTTTTCATCAATACTTCGCTGTATTTTATTCACACTAGATATATCGACCCAGACAACACGCTCTAATCCTATGTGAACAGTCATTACGGCAATTACTTTATCCTGAAGATGAGCAAAAAACTTAACAACATTTAGAGACGCTACATCATCCTCGAACTCCTCGAGTGTCATGTGTTGATGTTCTCCAGTAGAAGCATTTACATCCATGAACCCTTTTTCGATTACTTCCTTGTGGATAGCAGCCGCATCTAAAGTCGATAAAACCCTTGAAACACTATAGTCAACTCCGTTGACCGTAGCTATCACCGAAGTTTTAAGATACTTTTCGAAGATCTTCTCTAGTCGTAATTCTGAACCAGCCACATTGTCTCCTTATATTGGACTGTTAATTTTCCTGTGTTTAGAGTACTTTAAATTAGTACAAACAAACATAAAAACTAATGAAACATGCAACCGCCACCTCTAGCCACCACTTAGGTACGATCTTTACCCCTGAAGACCATAAGCTACATGACTGTCAGGGCTTTTTAGATTTCCTGCACCCACTGTTTGACGCTCACGGTGTACAGAACCTCGGAGTACTTTCACATATTTTTGAAAACGGTAGCTTTTCTCTGGTCGTAATGCTTGCAGAGTCACATATATCCGTACATACATGGCCTGAAAATAAGTGCATTCAGCTTGATGTTTTTTTGTGCAATTACGAGAAGGATAATTCGACCACCGGTAAAGCTCTTTTTGATACAATCGTTGCGTACTTTAATCCCAATGATCAGTACCTCTCTACCATAGAACGTTTATGAATTTTTTTGCTGTTAAAGCTACACAATATATCTTTTATCTTCCGCTAAGAGTACTTTTGTCCCCGTTTGTTGCAATAGATAGTAAAAATTTAGTCTTTGAGGAATCAAGTGTTCGGTCAAATTTTGTAATAGCTGGAAACCATATAAGCATGCTTGACCCGTTCTTGATGTGTGCAAGTTTGCCAATTAGTCCTACTCGCATTCTTATGCCATACCGATTTATAGTTGCTAACGCATATTACGATAATTTTTTACTTCGGCCCGGGCTATGGCTATTGGGTGGATATAGGGCGTATCCTCATTCTTCGAAGAAGTACGGACTTGAGCTAAGTTATGTGTTGCTAGATAACCGACAAACTATCATGATCTTTCCGGAAGGTAGAGTAAACCGTACGGGCAATAAACTGCCTGCGAAAAGAGGTGTTGCAGAGCTAGCTAAGTATGAAAATGTAAAGATAATTCCTGTCGCGGTTACCAAAAATAAATCAAAAATATTTAAGCGATTTACAGTGACTTTTGGTAAACCGGAGAATATGAACAGCCTAAGCCCTGAACAAATAATGCAAAAAGTGTGGGATCTGGCTTCATAGTTCATGAGAAAAGATATAGAATAGGAAGATTATGGCAAAAATAGCAATTATCGAAGATGACCAAGCAATTTCACAGATGTACCGTATCAAGTTTGAAGCAGAAGGCTACACCGTTGATACTGCCGAAAATGGCCGACTAGGCTTAGAGCTCCTCGAAAGTATGCAACCTGACATCGTGCTTCTCGACATCATGATGCCCGAGATGAATGGAGATGCCGTCCTAGATAAACTCCGTAAGTCTACGTGGGGTAAGGATATGAAGGTGATTATCTTAACCAACATGGGTGAACAAGAAGCACCAAAACGACTAAAGGAGCTTGGGGTAACGGCCTTTATCGTTAAGGCAGAGATGACTCCGAGCCAAGTTGCCGAACTCGTAAAACAGCGTCTTTCCGAATAATTACTTCTTTGAAGCGGCCGCCGCCAGTAGCAGATTGTCGAATAGCACCGCTACCGTTAGCGGTCCGACACCTCCGATAATGGGAGTAATTGCTATATCATCCCTATCTCTCGCACTTCTCTCTACGTCGCCGCTCAACCCTTCTGAATCTGTCGAAGTTCCGGCATCTACGACTATTGCGCCAGGCTTAATCCAACTACCCTTTACTAAACCAGCAACGCCCAAACCGGAAACGATAAGGTCTGCATCACGTACCGCCTTCTCAATATCTGCGCCAGGCTCTGAAATCACCATAGGATCATAGCCTTGCGCTCTCCATGATTCGACGATTGGGCCACCAACGAGTTTTCCCTCACCCAAGATTACTATTTTTTTGCCCACTAGAGATATGTCATAAGCCGCAAGTAACCAATCAATAGCTGTAGGCGTCGGAGCGCGAAAGTTTGAATTCTCGCCGAGAGAATCAATATCTTTGGATGGGATAATTTTGTCGACAAGCCCAATATCTATGTCTTGCGCCAATGGAAGCTGGACGATGCAACCATGGATACCTTCATCATTGTTTGCATTTTTAATCTTAAGCCTGGCGTCTTCCTCGCTTTCAAGCACCTCGACCTTAACACTTACGCCAATGGAATCACCGTATGCCTTTTTTACTCTCAAATACGTCTTCGTAGCCGGAGTGTCAACTGTTGTTATGATAAGTAGCGTCGGACTTATGCCCTCTGATTGCTTTAAGCGACGAACCTCTCTTGCTTGACGCTCTTTTATAAATTCGGATATTTCTTTTCCATTTAGTGATTTCATTCTTGTCTACTAGTCTAGTGATTTTTTGAAAACTAGCCAATACTTATGTCACAATGCCTACAGATATTTAATGGAGGCTATCAAAATGGCAGAAAAAAAAGAACCAACAACAAAAATTGGTGATTACGAAGTAGTATCAGAGAAAAGCTACGTAGTAGCTTTTCTACTTTCTTGGTTAGTTGGTTTCCTGGGGATCGATAGATTTTATCTTGGGTATACAGGGCTGGGTGTATTAAAACTTATTACTCTTGGGGGCTGTGGCATTTGGGCGCTTATTGACTGGATTCTTATTACCTTTGGCGCGCTGAAGGATTCAGATGGCAGAGAACTAGAGGGCTATCAAGAAAATAAAAAAACAGTGCAAATTGCCTTCTTTGTATTAATCGCAATTGGTATAGCAGGAAACGCTTTGCGTCTTGGTCTTGAACTTTAGGAAGAGTGGTGAAAATAAATACACTCTGGCAACTTATCGGACTCCAAACCCCTAAAAGTCGCTTGATAGTAATCTTGTTTCTTCATGTAGCCTTACTAGCGATTTCGTATGATTTCTTAGAAGCATCTAGGTTATCGCTCTACGATCGAATAGGTATCCCCTCCCCGTCGATAGGGCTCACGAGGGCATATTGGTTTCTACTCCACGGAAACTTACCCGCGGCTATAGATAAAAACACACTTATCCTGCTTGCAGCACCTGTTATTTGGACAATTACGATTCTCGACATTCTAAAAATTATAAAAACACCCGACAAAAAGCTTACAAGTATGCTTCAATAGAGGTAATACGCTTATGTCTGGTGGATTCACATTTCGAAATAAAACGAACACTTTTCGACTTCTACAGCAAGAAATTGTCAGAAGCTATGAGTCTAATAAGGTTAGGCACAAATACCTTGGGATAATCAATCAGGCAAATGTTTTAATACTGCTGATTGCACTACTCGCTACCTATGGAACAATTGACTTGGCAACAAAAACAAATTCCCTCTGGATAGCCTATATTACACTCGCCGTACAAACCGTAGCGGTAATAATCTTCTTCACTTCAAAAAAATACGACTGGTTTACTATACGATTACTACTCGTTTCTTATATAGCTTTTTATGCAATCGTCCTCTTGAGAGGCGATGGATTAGCGGTTGCTCCATACTGGATGTTTACTTATATATTATTTGCCTTCGTCGGCGCAGGTGCTAAAGAGGGCTTCATCTGGATAGGACTGCAATTTAGTATTTTATGCAGCGCGCTCTATATCGATCAGCAAAATTCTACTCCACTCATACCCATAGACTACGTGTCGATTTTAATAATTGCCTACATTCTAGTGACAGCATTCGCCTACCTAATGGACTACACCGCAAGGCTTATCTCAGCTAGGGCAGTTGAGCAAAATCATTTGATTGAAGAAGCAAACGCGCGTTACGATATTATTCTCAATAGCATCGGCGAAGCCCTTTTAGCAACAGACGAAAACGGTACGATCGAGTTCGTAAACTCCAAAGCAACAAAACTTTTGTTGCTTCAGCGTAGTCAAATTCTCGGAGAAAACTACAAAAATATACTTACTTTGGAAAAAAACGGTGAACCTGTAAAACAGAAAGACCACCCCATAGCCGAAGTACTTCATAATGCAAAAACCTATGAATCTAGTGCAGACGAAAAGGATAAGTATCAGCTAAGTCTTCGAAGCGGAGAAAAATTTTCCGTAACCATGACAATCACTCCTGTACAGGTTTTCGGTTTAGTGCAGGGAGCGATATTCCTCTTCAAAGATGCTTCTATTGAAGAGCAAATAAACAAGTCCAAAAATGAATTCGTTTCACTTGCGAGTCATCAACTACGTACACCTCTAAACATCGCGAACTGGTACTTAGAAAAGATCCTTTCTGAGAAAAAGGGTAAGTTGAACAAAAAACAACGAGAGTATCTCGAGGACCTAAAGGACAATAATTCACGCATGTCTACTTTGGTGGCAGACTTATTGACTGTATCGCGTTTAGAGTTAGGCAAAACTAATAAGAAGTCCGAGGAAGTAAACCTATCAAAACTAGTTCGTACCATTGCAAAAGAAATTAGTCCAATCGTCGAAGAAAAAAGCCTTCAGCTGAAGATTGTCGATCATTGTAGTGATGCAGTCCTAAAACACAGCGACAATAGTTTAACTACTGTTATTATTCAAAACCTTCTCACAAACGCCGCAAAATATACCCAAGAAGATGGTGAGATATTCATCACACTACGTAGTGTGCAGGCGCACGAACAGTTAAACTCTGCTCAAAAACTTGTATCTGAAAAGCCGGGGTTCGTTATTAGCGTTAAGGACTCGGGCATTGGGATTCCGGCCGAACAACAAGGAAAAATATTTAGCAAATTATACCGCGCAGACAACGCTCAACAAGTAGATGTAAGTGGCACCGGTCTTGGCCTATATGTTACTCAAAGTTTCGCCCATGAACTTGGCGGGTTCGTTTGGTTCATTTCCGAAAAGGATATGGGTAGCGAATTCTCGGTATACTTACCGTTAAACAGCAGGGTGACAGAATCATGACAACAGACGCAGATACGTCACTAAATGTACTACTCGACTACATAACAGATGGGGTTATATTCGCGCGGCAAGACGGTGAAATTACTTTTGTTAACATCGCTTGCTTGCAGCTACTTGGGCTAAGCCGACAGCAAATCATCGGCACAAAAATAGACGAAACTATTCTTCTCCAAAGAGATCGTTCACTTGTTGAAATTGACAAAACACCATTTCAACAAGTAATAAGGACTGGAAAGCTATTTAATAGCGACCAAGAGCTAGGCGTAAAGTACGAGATAGCACGCAGCGATAGGAGTGTCTTCCCTGCGCAACTCCATGTATTCCCTTTTGCGCACCCAGAAGCTGAAAACGGTATTGCAGTAATAATCAATGACAAAAGTAGTGACGAGCGAATTGAAGATGCGAAAAGTGAGTTTGTGGCTCTCATTTCTCACCAATTACGCACACCTGTCAGCATTATTTCTTGGTACGTAGAGAAGTTGATGCATCAACGAAAAGGTTCGCTCAATAACCGACAGCTTGAATACTTGAAAGAGGTATATCGCAGTAATCGTCGGATTATTGATCTTGTTCAATCAGTTATAAACGTATCAAGAACAGATCTTAGAAAACTAAAACACAAGCATGAAAGCGTTGACGTTAAGCCAATTGTAGAAAAGGTTATTCATGATAGTGACGAGCTGATCGAAGAACGTATGTTAGAGATCAGTACAAAGTTAGACCGAATTACATTAAGAGACAGTGATGCTGAGCTTATCCAGGTAATTTGTAGAAATGTTCTGTCTAATGCATTGCACTATACCGAGGAAGGAGGCAAAGTATCATTGCGATTGGAGCCAGTAAAAAGCGGCACCACTCTAGACCCTGACGCATCCGTCATAGCCACAGCAGACGGGGCGCTATTAACAATTAGCGATACGGGGGTTGGTATACCAGACGAAGAAAAAAATCGCATCTTTAACAAACTACATAGAGGTTCAAATGTACTTGCGCTCGACGTTAATGGAATCGGGCTAGGTCTCTACATTTCAGAGGCATTTATGCGTGTACTCGGTGGGCATATATGGTTTGAATCAGAGCTGAGAAATGGCACAACATTTTATCTATATTTTCCGGAGACAGCGAAATAGCTTTATACTACGTATAATGATTAATCAAAAGGAGTAAGCGAGATGGCTGGTACTGATAAAAAGTGGAGCATTCTTATAGTTGAGGACGAGGAACCTTTACGAAGAGCGCTCGCTGAAGAGTTCGCAGATGAAGGCTACGAAGTATATGAAGGCGTGGATGGGTTGAATGGACTCGAAGTTGCACTCAGTAAAAAGCCGAGTATCATCCTACTCGACCAACTAATGCCGAAACTAAACGGTGTTGGTATGCTCAGACAACTTCGCACAGACCCGTGGGGCGCCACCGTACAGGTTATTATGGCGACAAACATGAGCACTACAGATACTATAAATGAAGCTATTGATGCTGGTGCGAATGATTATTTCATTAAATCTGAGGTGAGCGTCGCTGAAATACTATCGTTAGTGCAAACTCGCCTTCAGGACGCATAAGTATTCGCTTGAAATAAAAACAAATGAGACGAAACCCACTTCTACTCGGCGATAGAATCAAACGTGTAATCAACCGCGACGCGATTCTTGTATCACATGTGTTGATTGGTGGAATTATTCTCCTAGATACCTTTCTGAACACTTCTCTAAAGGGGTCAGAACAGTTATCAATCTATATTTTTCTATTTGTTATGTCGCTTTTGGGGGCAGCGCGTTATTTTAATTTCAAAAATATCAATAACTACCCTGCCGTCCATCTGACTTTATATCATCTGCTTATTGGTGCGGGGATCATCTTTCTAGCTCCTATTGGTAGCAATTATGTATTTATATGGTTGATTATCTTGTTTCTTACGAATTTCTTTTTTGGGCTCAAGGCAACCATTGGCAGCGGGATGGTTCTTGCTCTTGTCCTTGAACTACAACTCTTGTGGAATGCCTCGAGGTTGGAAAATGGCATCGTAGGCTCAGATGTAACTGTAGTGCTTGCACAGCTAGGTATTACTTTTGCTGTTGCGATGTTTTTTGTTGATACTCAGTCTGTGTCTGACCAAGACCGCCATCTACTCGTAACTAGTATGGACAAAGCACAACTCGAACGACAAAGACTCGTGTCGCTCATAAACAGCATGGTAGATGCAGTTATCGCAACAGACGAGCAGGGAGTCGTAAAGCTATACAATGCGGCTTCACTTAACATGCTAGATACAAATGAAGACTTAACGGGCAAGCAAATACAGGACTACATGAAGCTAGAAAACGACAAAAAACAGCCGGTCGATTTCTTGACGCTAACCGGTGAAGGCACCTCAAGCTTTCATAGTAGAGACTTAACCCTCGGAACTAATGATGATGAAAGAATGAATATCTCCCTAAGTATCTCCCCTATCAAATTAGGATTCAGGCGCGACAGCGAAAGAGGCTACATAATTACATTCCGAGATATTACAAGAGAGAAGTCGCTTGAGGAAGAACGTGATGAATTTATTTCAGTAATAAGTCACGAACTACGAACGCCGGTCGCTATTACTGAAGCGAACATCTCAAATGCTATTTTTATGGCAGAGAACAAAAAAGACTCTGCTCAAACACTCGAAAGCTTAAAAGCAGCTCATAAGCAGGCGTTATTTTTAGCTGGAATGTTGAATGATCTCTCTACCTTGTCTCGTGCAGAAAAAGGCAAGTTAGATCATACCTTCGAAAAACTAGACCCAAGGGAGCTCATCGACGATCTGATGAAGGATTATACGAATGAGGCAAAGACCAAAGGCCTAAAATTAAAAAAGCAAGTTGCAAAGTCTGCGCCACAGGAGATAATCTCAAACCGTCTATATGTTAAAGAAATTCTGCAAAACTTTATTACTAATGCCATTAAATATACCCATGAAGGAACCGTGACCGTATCCTTAGATTCAAGAGGCGACGATTCAACAGCCATATTCTCCGTAACCGATTCCGGTATTGGTATTTCAAAAAGCGATCAAAAGAAAATTTTTGATAAGTTTTATAGGTCTGAAGATTTTCGTACCCGCGAGAGTAGCGGGACTGGACTAGGGCTGTATATCACCAAAAAACTCGCCTCAATCTTGGACGCAAAGTTTGAGGTTTCGAGCAAACTCAACGAAGGCTCAACCTTCTCGGTAATCATTCCAAGCCAAGAACCAATAGAGGCTAAAGACACACCGAAGTAATCTTGTTTTAAATAGCATCGAACATTATTTTTTGCTATAGTTTTTTTATGGCATATGCAAATAAAGAAGATCAGATAGCCGCAAGTAGAAAACACTATTTGGCGAATAAAAATTACTACCGCGAGAGAAACCAAAAATACAGAAGGCAGCTCAGTTCATATGTTAACAACATTAAGGAAACTACTCCTTGCGCAGATTGCGGATTAAACTACCCTTATTACGTAATGGATTTTGATCATATAAATAGCTCTAATAAAAAAGGTTTGGTTAGCTTTTACACTAAGACCGGCAGAATTTCTGCTATGAAAGAAGAAATAGAAAAATGCGAGGTAGTTTGTTCAAATTGTCATCGAGCACGAACGTACAATAGATTACATAAAAAGTAAAAGTATGTATAATGTCGAGGCTATAAGCACCCGTAGCTCAGTGGATAGAGCGCTTCGCTTCGGACGAAGAAGTCGGCGGTTCGAGTCCGTCCGGGTGTACCATTCATCAGTTTATTTATCTACTACCATGAAAGTATATTTTGCTTGTTCAATAAGGGGCGGCAGAGATAATGCAAAGACCTATAAACACTTTGCCGACTATATCTCAGAGCGCGCAACGCTCCTTACAGAAATTTTCGCAGACGAACAGTTAACTTCCGAAGGCTCAAAAGGTAAAAGTGCCGACATCCACAAAAAAGATCTAGGATGGGTCAAAGATGCCGATGTTATGATCGCCGAAGTATCCACGCCTAGTCTTGGTGTCGGCTATGAAATTTCAAAAGCAGAGGAACTGAATAAACCCATACTCGCACTATACGACACACGATCAGAACATAAGCTGTCAGCAATGATTGATGGTTCAGAAAACGTAATTGTTTGCAGGTACTCTAACTTAGGACTAGCATTAGCTAACATTGATGCGTTTATAGCAAAATACTCTTAATTTCGTTATTATATTAGTAATGCCAAAAAAGAAAAAAACTCCAGAAAAGCAGCCATGGACCCTCCAAAGAGTATTCCCTATCCTGCTCGTAGTACTTGCCAGTATTGGACTACTAGCGGCTTTTGATTTAACGGTCGAGAAATTCTCACTGCTAAAAAACCCGGACTATATTCCATCATGCAATATCAGTCCGATTTTATCTTGCGG
>JBGSMB010000003.1:0-8827 GCA_041740375.1 Saccharimonadales bacterium (SeqCode)
ATTATTTAAAGAAACTCTCGACTCTACAAGCAATTGGATAAACAACAATATTGGCGTTTTAGTCCATATTGTAATTATTCTGTTTATTGCTTGGCTTGTGGTGAAGGTTGGTTCGAGATTACTCACAAATACTCTCAAGAAGACTATTCGCCGCGATATGTATCCAACAAAAACAGATCGAGACAAACGGATAAGTACGTTAAATAGTATTTCTAACGCGGTGCTTCGCTTTACGGTCTATACGGTCGCCGGATTTACGATAATGAGTGCAATCGGCATAAATATGGCGCCGGTGCTTGCAAGCGCGGGCATCATCGGTGTTGCACTTGGTTTTGGTACCCAGAGTCTCGTCAAAGATTTTATCAGCGGTTTATTCATCATCATTGAAAATCAATATCGGGTCGGTGACTTTATTGAGGTTCAAAATGTTTCTGGAGTTGTTGAGTCGATAACCATGCGTACCACCGTACTACGCGGAGTTGATGGCAGTGTGCATTGTGTGCCAAATGGCTCGATAGTAGTCAGCACAAACAAAACAATGGGCGCAGGACACATGGTTCTTGATGTTACTTTTGCAAGCGATGTGAACTTGGAGATGGTTGAAGATACGATAAATAGAGTTGGCGATCTCATGTTAAAAGATAAAAAGCTGGAGTCAATTATCACCGAACAGCCCCACTTTGTTCGAGTAAGTGAATTTACTGATAAGGGTGTAATTGTAAAAGTAGTCGGTACAACCGCGAGCGGCAGACAGCTCGAAGTAAAAAGCGCCTTTTTGTCTTTACTAAAAGACGAATTATTAAAAGAAGACATCAAGGTCATCTCCGCTCTTTCTCAAAAAGCAAAATAGATACTTATGACACTATTTTGCTAAGTATTGACATATATTTCAAAGTTCTGTAATATTAGCGCTTGTGTCTTTTCCGTTTGAGGTGGAATTACACATCACTATTATTTGAATTTAAAGATTAAGTTGACTATCACGTTGCCATTTATTTGGTGCGTTGTTTAGTGTCTTTTGGAGGTTTTTTATCAAGGTTTATTTATCAAAGCATGTAGCTCTTTTTGCTGTGCTGTTTTTTGCAGGATTAACGCTATTTAGCAGTATGCAGACGAGAAATAGTCAGATCGCACTGGCGCAAATGGAGAATACTACTCCTGATGTGTCAGCTAGCGAAATGGTCGAAAGTACTCCAGTAGAGGCTACTCCAGTACAAGCCGTCGCTGCGCCAACTCAAGTTGTAGTTGTTGTACAGCCTGGAGATTCTCTAACAAAAATCGCTGGAGAAAATGGAACGACATTTAAAAGGTTATTTGACGCAAACCCAGAAATCGTTGATCCAAATATACTTATTACAAGTCAGCAGATTCGAGTGCCTTTGCCCGATGAACAGTTAGTAGAGCGTGCACTTCCCGCCCCCAAGCCTGTAGCTATACAGAACGCTCCTGCTACGCCCATTGCATCAAGTGCTCCTTCTGTAGCTGACGGTAGTGTTTGGGATAGGCTTGCAGCATGTGAGTCAGGAGGACGTTGGAATATCAATACAGGAAATGGCTATTATGGAGGATTGCAGTTTTCTCTTAGTACGTGGCGCGCTGTAGGCGGATCGGGACTTCCAAGCGATAATACCCGCGAGGAGCAGATTGCTCGTGCTGAAATATTGTTAGCACGTAGTGGCTGGGGTCAATGGCCTGCTTGTACATTGAAGCTAGGCTTGCGCTAGAATAACATTTGAACAAATAAAAATAACCCGATATTTTTCGGGTTATTTTTATTTGGCAGGGGAGACAGGACTTGAACCTGCGACACCCGGTTTTGGAGACCGGTGCTCTACCAACTGAGCTACTCCCCTGCGTCGAAGCAAACTTCAGGTTTGCGAAGACACAGACGTTACTGCATCTTCATCAACCACCAGTTGCTTCTCCTTTCAATTCATCAAACAGCAAGCTTGGTTTGATGAATTGGTTTAGAAATGCAAATAATCAGATCCTATAATTACTGTTTACTGACCTCTGTATCCTGTAGGTAACCTGCACGTGATTTTATCACAGTTTAGATAATACCGTCGCGTACGAGCATGGCGTGTATATTGCTCTCTCTGCCCAGAAAGTCATGAACGAGTTCTGTGGCCTTGACTTCAGATCCACGAGCCAACACTTTTTCCCTATATTCTTGACCAGCCGGGGCAAATAAAAGTCCATTTTCTCGTATGTGTTCAAAGAAGTCTGCTTCGATCACCTCTGCCCACTTATAGGAATAGTAACCTGCTGAATAGCCTCCCGCAAAAATATGGGTAAAGGATAACATTCCTAGGTCGTAGTCTGCGGCAGGAACACCGTATAGACGGGATTTTATTTTGTTCCCCTCTGCAACTATATCTTTTGATGGATCCATGTGTACTTCTAAATCAGCAAGACCCAAAGAAAGTTGTCGCATCGTCTTTGATGCTACGCGGAAGCGACGAGATGAACGAAGCTTTGTAATGACAATTTTGGCGAGAGTTTTTCCGGTTACGTAGTGTTTCGCGATAAGAGCTAGAATCTCAGGTTCCCAAACCCAGTTTTCCATAATTTGTGACGGTGCCTCAATAAAGTCGTATTCTAGGTCCATCATGTTCTGCTCTTTTAGGTCTGTTTTTCCCAGCGCAAAGTGCATAAAGTGGCCAAATTCATGCCAAATTGTCTCAACTTCACGAAGACCAAGCAGGCTTGGCTTGTCTGAAGTTGGCGGAGTAAGGTTGGCCACTACGCAGCCCATATGAGGCATATCGTAGGTATCATTTGCGCGTTCTGCGGTATAGAAAGCGTTCATCCACGCTCCACCATGCTTTCCTTTTCTAGCAAACCAATCACACCACACTGTAGCTAAGTGCCTATCTCCGTCAAATAAGTCATAAGCCTGGACGTCCTTATGCCAGCCTTTCCTAGAAGAAAGTTCAAATCGAATACCATAGAGACGTCCAAAAACCGTAAACATACCAGAGAGTACCTGTTCTATTGGGAAATACTCTTTAAGCATTTCTTCGCTAATGTCGTGTTTTGCATCTCGGAATAGCCGTGCGTAATAGAGATCTAACCCGCTATCTATGTCTGATATATCAAGTTCGAAAGACGGATCGCGTTCAATTCTTTTCGCGAAATTTTGTAACTCTTCCATTTCTGTTGCTACTTTTGGAAGATAGTGATTCTCTATTTCTTTCAGGAAATCATAAGCAGCTTTTCCTGTGCTGGCCATTCTGTCAGAAGCAACAAAGTCTGCATAAGTTGCATACCCAAGCAACGTTGCCATTTCATTGCGCAGTACGAGCATTTCTTTGACGATTGGTTTGTTTATGTCGAGACCAATTGTCTTTACTGCTTTGTACATGGCGTGCCGTGTTTCGCGTACTTTACACTGGGACATTACTTCTGTGTAATTTGGCTCACTGTACTGCACCCAGTAGCCTTCTAAACCTTTCGCTTTTGCGGCCTTTGCTGCAGATTCTACAAGAGTGGTATTGACTCCATCTAGATCTGTCGAAAGCATTAGATGTATACCGCAGTCGTCTTGAGCGTTCGTGACATTTTGTGCAAATTTTGTTGACAATTCGCTTAGACGATTACTTATTTTTTTCAGACGATTTTGACTTTTTGCACCAAGGGCAATACCACCCTTTTCATAATCTTCGATGTGTTCGTCAAGTAATTTTTGTTCTGGCTTTGTGAGGTCTTTGGAGGTCTCTTTTACGACGAGAAGTGCTTTATAGATATCTTTGTCGAAACGTAACGAGTTACTAAATGTCACGGCTGCCTGTGTTGCCAGCATATCTACATCTCGCCATTTGTCGCCAAGTACATTTTCCATATGGCTTGTCACGATAACGACACTCTCAAATTCTTCCGCACATCTTGTGAGCCCTAATACGGTGTTTTCAAAAGTTCTTTCATTTTTTGGGATATTTTTTAGCGCTTTAATCCGTTCCTCTGCTTGTGTGAGTGTAGTCTTTAGGGCTGCTTCGACATCGGTCGGCTTGTAGGCTTGAAAGCGCAACTTCCCAGGAGCGTGCAAAAACGAATTGCTGAACATTGCCCTTATTATACCCTATCAACTTCTTTAACTGGCTAAATCGTGCCGAACCATCGGATTATCGGCTGTATCCGGAAACTGAATAATCGCCGCTTCCGGCATTGATTGCCCAATCATAAAGTGAGTAAGGTCGGTATTTCCGCTGTCTAGCCAAGCACAAAACATGTCAAATGCTTCACCCGCTGCTAGTTTCCCTAGCGTACGTTCTGGGGGCAGTGCGGCTTCCAGCGTCACCCGCCAAGCTTCGTCCTTTGTATGCTCTGGGTAATTACTTGTTACTCTGTCTATCATATTTCGTTATTTTTGTTTTTGGTTGACTATTTTATTGTACCCCCTTGCGTCAAGTCGGGTATACTAGCTACAGCCATGCAAGGGCTCCCAAAAGGTTCCTCCTTGCAGACTTATATATTCGTAATCGGTTAAAACCGCTTACTCGTTTTAGTAAATAAAGGTTAGTAAATGGTAGCTAGGGGGTAACTCTCCGCTAGGCCATCACATCTTTCACGTTCGGCGGTACAGTTCGTCTCAAAACCGCCAGTAAGTATCGCGATTCAATAAACGATAGTTGGCTGTTTCCTATTTACCATCTACTAGCCCCTATCTCCTAAAAAACGGAGTTTTTACTATGAGAGAAAGTTTAGACGAAGATATATCTGTTATTTGTGTGTACGATGCTACTAAAAAAAGCGTCAAGCCGTACAAGATCAACTGGCACGGTCGTGAATATTTGCTTGGACCAATCGATTTCCACCATGTAACAACGCATGGGGTTGTTGCGACGCATCATTTTTCGATGAGCGATATAGAACGCACTACTTACTTTAAGATTGCAGTGGAGTCAAAGAACCTCCACTGGAAGCTTGAAGAATACATGACTGCTGATCAGGCAGAGGTTACCTACGGTAGGGGTTAGGAGCTGGTAAATGGTAAATAAAAAAATAGAGATGCGCGGGGGCTTGCCAATTAATACGGTAGAGCCAACTATTATGCACATTGACCTCAATAGTTGCTTTGCGACCATTGAGGCTCAGGCGAATAGACTACTCCGCGACAGACCAGTAGGAGTGGCTGCTTATGACACTCCAAGGGGCTTTGTGCTGGCCGGGAACTATATAGCTAAGTCTATGGGCGTGAAGCTAGGCGTGAACGTTGCAGAAGCTCGTATATTAGCCCCTGGCATTGTTATTATGACGCCAGATCCGGCTAAATACCGGGAGGCACACAAACGCTTCCGAGAAGTTCTTATCGAGTATTCATCTGAAGTAACACCCAAATCAATAGATGAGTTCGTAATTGACATGAAAAACACACCTAAAATACGCGCGGGAATGTCGATGGTCGATATCGGATATGAGATAAAAGAGAAAATATATGAACGCCTTGGTGAAGCAGTAACGGTAAATGTAGGGATTGGGCCAAACCGCTTTCTAGCGAAATATGCGGCTGGCTTCAACAAGCCGAACGGTCTAACCCAGATAGACCATACAAATCTTGAAGATAGTTTAAGGGATATGGACCTAGTTGATTTGCCGGGCATTAATATCCGCTATAGGGCTCGTTTGCAGTTACACGGCATTGCGACACCACTTGATTTTTTGCAAGCCGATCGTCATTTTTTGCGAAAAATAGTCTTTCGCAGTGTTGTTGGTGAGTATTGGTACTTGCGACTAAGAGGCTATGAGGTAGATAATCGGGTGTTTGCTCGCAAAAGCATTGGCCATCAGCACGCGCTGAGTCATAAAACAACAGATGTAGGTGAACTGTCTCGGTTGCTTTTAAAACTGTGCGAAAAATCTGGTCGAAGATTACGCAAAAACAATCTCTACGCGAGTGGTATCCATCTGTATATGGGGTTTGATGCACCGAGATATGGAGATAATCATCAGGATATTGGTCCGTCCAGCTTCGAGAATATGCAAAATATCAGGAGCTGGCACCACGGCGAGAAGGTCGGTAAGCGACTTTATTCGACCGAAGACATATATGCTGAGGCGAAGCGACTTCTTCGTTTGGCCCCAATAACGCACAAGGTAAAAGTGCTGTCAGTCTCTGTGTTTGATGTGATGCCATGGGACCCAGAGCAAGGGAGTCTCTTCGAAATTCCAGATATAAGAGACGAAAGTTTAGGGGTGAGAAGTGAATTTAAGAAGTACTTGGTGAATAAGCGGTTGAGTGATGCGTTAGACGAAGTGAATAACCGCTATGGTGAATACGTACTTGTGCCTGCGAGCATGATGGATATGAAAGGTACAATCCTCGATCGCATAGCCTTTGGCAGCTCGCCAGATATATCTAACTAGTTAACACCAGACAAACTTGATGGCTTTCCAGTTATCTGTAACCTTGCAAGAGTCAACATCAACCACCCCAAGTGGTAGAAAAATATCTTTTACATCTTGCTCGGTAATATCCGTTTTAGCCCCGTCGGCTCCCGCTGGCCAGCTGATCCAGAGAATGCCGTCGTCGGCTAATTTACTTACTAAGATTGACGAAGAAGATTCGAGCTGTGCTTTTTCGGTAAAAAACGAATGTATAAACTCAAACATACCGTCGTCGTCTGGACGATGAGTCTGGGTACGGTGCCCTAGGGCTTCGAAATATTCATTTGGTGCATGCCCAAAGTAGGTGCTCATCCCTTCCTTGAGTCCTAATGTACGTTTCAAAGACGCGTCAAACATAGAATTATAATAACCGTTATTTAGTAGAAAAGCTTATTTAGCAGCGCGTTTACGAAGACTTGGGTTTAGCTCTTTTTTTCTAAGGCGTAAACTCCTTGGAGTAACTTCGAGTAGTTCGTCGTTTTCAATAAAATCAAGGGCTTCTTCTAGGCTAAAGATAGTTGGAGGTGTTAGTTGAACCGTTCCATCAGATGATTTGCTACGCATATTAGTAAGCTGCTTGGCTTTGCAGACGTTGATTTCCATGTCTTCTGACCTCGTATTGAGTCCGATTATCTGGCCTGCGTATACCTGAACGGCAGGTTCAACAAAACAAACACCACGCTCTTCAACGTTTTGGAGTGCATACGGTGTGGTCATTCCTGCTTCGTAGGCGACAAGGACACCGCCTCGAAGCTGCTGTAGATTGGCGGTTTTCTCTTGGTAGCCAATCATCAGGCTGTTAATCACAATAGTACCTTTGGTATTTGTCATAAGAATGTTTCTCAGCCCAAGAAGTGCACGTGTAGGTATCTCATATACGAGTTTAGTGACGCCTTTATTGCTTACGAACTGCTCTTTTAGAGTTGCTCTGCGTGCACCGAGTTCCATTTGTACGGCACCGACATGTTCAGCGGGTACTTCGATCAATAGCTCTTCTAGAGGCTCCATCGTTTTACCGTCTTCGACTTTAGTAACTACTTGCGGACGACCTACTTCGAATTCAAATCCTTCTCGACGCATTGTTTCTATCAGTACACTTAAGTGAAGTTCACCTCGTCCACTAACAAGAAAGCCGATGTCACTTGGCTCAACTCGTAGACCTACGTTAGTCTCTAGCTCTTTGTTTAGTCGATCACCGATTTGACGACTAGTGGTGAACTCACCTTCTTTGCCTTTTAATGGGCTTGTATTTGGTCCTAAGTAAATCTGTAGAGTAGGAGCTTCAACTTCAATAGGAGGCAACGCTTCAGGATTCAAAGGATCTGCAATAGTGTCACCTATTTGCGTGGTACTGATGCCGGTGACGCTGACAATGTCGCCTGCGACTGCGTTGTCAATCTCCAGATAAGTAAGTCCAATGGTTCGATAAATTCGATCTATTTTCGTTTTTGTCTGATCGTCTCCTGAGCACAGTGTGACGGATTGACCTTTGCTTAGCTTGCCTCTCTCAATACGACCAACAGAATATTTACCCTGAAAAGAGTCATAACGAAGGCTAGAAACAAGAAGTTGAAGCGTACCCTCTTCGTCTACTTTTGGAGCAGAAACGTCGTTTACCATTGCTTCAAAAAGAGGGATTAAGTCAGCTGACGCTTTAGGATCTACAGGAATTTCTTTCCATGCTTTTGCATCACGACCAATTGCATAGTACACAGGATAGTGCAGTTGGTCTTCGTGGACGGCTAATTCTAGGAAAAGATCGGCCAGTTCGTTTTCAACTTCAGAGATCCTAGAAGCAGATTTGTCGATTTTGTTAATAACAACTATGGGCTTGAGCTCAAGTTGAAGCGCCTTACTTAGTACAAATTTGGTTTGTGGCATTGGGCCTTCTTGCGCATCAACAACTAATACACAACCATCAGCCATACGCAGAGTTCGCTCTACCTCACCTGAAAAGTCGGCGTGTCCAGGAGTATCTATGATATTAATTCGATAATCATTCCAGTCGACTGCGGTAATCTTAGCGGTAATAGTGATGCCGCGCTCTTTTTCTTGATCTCCAGAATCCATAATAAGGTCCTGAGCCATCTCGGATTGGTTATCTCTAAATGTGTTGGACTGCTTTAAAAGACCATCAACAATTGTGGTTTTACCGTGGTCAACGTGAGCAATAATTGCAATATTACGAATTTTTTGTGATTGAGACATGTTGAATAAACTTTCGAGTTGTTTTGTAGTATATCAAAATTGAACACATCGACCAAACTGGTTTTGTAAAAATATTTCCAAACCATAACAATGGTCAAAAAACATATGCTTTTTATTTGTAATCGTAAGCTGTTTACATCTATAATGAAAGCAAACAAATCTGTAATAGTTTTGGAATCATACAAAAAACGATGAAAGTATTAATGCTAGGGTGGGAATTGCCTCCTCATAA
>JBGSMB010000004.1:0-8977 GCA_041740375.1 Saccharimonadales bacterium (SeqCode)
TGCATCAAGCTCGTAAGGTAATGACGGTAGTGTAAATTGCTTCATAGTGTGGCCCTCCTCTTCACTACTAGCTTAGCAGGAATTACGGGCACTATCTAGATAGAACGAGGCGCAGCCATTCCGGCAGCAGTCTTAATGTAAGCGTCCTCAAGATCACGGTCTAGTGGTGCAGCTATTCCGATAAAAAAGTCGTCTTGTGTAGCGCGAATTGCTTTTAGGCACAACTGTGGTCTCATGCGAAGAATTGCATCTTCGTATGGTCCGTCTTCGAAATAGCCCGATGATTCTAGTCGTTGCATCATTCTACGAAAAGCGATACTTCCAGCAATCTTGATACTTGTCGTATTGAAATCAATAGTCGGAAAATCGTGATCGGCGATCAGCTCCTTTACTAACTTTTTTGCAACTCTGGTATACCGCACAAAGTCGTGTTCTTGATTTTCGCTCGTGAGCCAACGGTTTATCATAAGATGTTCATAAAGAGCCATCGCAATTGCCCCGTCTGTATAACTCTGCATAGCAAGTGCTGCTAAGTAGTCCACCTCTTCATCAAGCCCAAGAATGGTGATGTTTGACATAAACATCCCTAGAAACTGTTCACATGTTTTAGGTGAAAGTTCAAGCTGAGAGATATATTCGCCCTCATCTGCTTTATGCGCTGATTGATGTGCGACAAAAAGTGGGCTATCGTCCTCACCGCTTTGCACATTGTAGACAAGTTCGTCATATAAGAAATCGTCACATATTCGCCTGGTTGCTTCTGGTCGACCCGAAGCATTTACAAATAGGTTGAGCGCAAAATCGAATGAGTTGCGAGCGCGCCGTTCGTCTCGCAAGAAATGTACCATCTTGGCTTTGTCGATTATCGGCGTACCGTCAGCACGGTACACAAACGCATCTGCAATATACCGCTCCGATGTGTCGTCATGACGTCTATCCGCCAGAGACTCTGCATCGGAAGGATTGAGCGCGACTATTTCAGGCTTTGGGTATTTCGCCATTTCTCGATCTCTCCATGATTACCACTCAATAAAACGTCCGGTACTTTCTCACCTCGGAATTCCTCTGGACGAGTATACTGCGGAAACTCCCGCGTTTCGTCATCTGCAAAACTTTCGATCTCTGCCGAAAGCTCGCCACCAAGTACACCAGGCACAAGTCGCACAATGCTATCTATAACAACCATCGCTGGAAGTTCGCCGCCAGTTAACACATAATTACCGATCGATATTTGCTCGTCGACGTAAGCTACGACTCGCTCGTCATACCCTTCGTAGCGAGCACAAACAAAAATCAGGTCAGCAGAATCGTCGGCCATTTGTTTGGCGCGCGATTGTACAAAAGTTTTGCCTCTCGGGGTCATAAGAATGACTTTGGAATTTTCAGACTTTGCCTTCGCGTGCTCGATCGCAGCGACAAGCGGCTCTACCTTGAGTAACATACCGTCTCCACCGCCGTATGGTGTGTCATCGACAGTTTTGCGGCTACCAAGCCCAAACTCTCTCAGATTAACAACAGAAAATTCAACAAGCTTTTTGTCTTGTGCTTTCCAAAGCATAGAGGCGTTGAATACACCTTCAAACATCTCCGGAAAAAGACTGATTACTTGTATTTTCTTCATAATTATATTATAACATATTTCTCTATCAGAGTCTATTGTTTATGATTATTTGTATTATCGTGTAATTCTGATATAATATGCTTATGGAAAGATCCGGTGCTAAGTTACTTTTATCTTACGAAGAGACCGAAGCTGTTAAAATCGGCCTAGGGTTTAACTCAGTAAATGATGCTCGTGCTAAAGATGTACTGACCCTTATTTCAGAGAGCGCTGATTGTACTAGAGGATTGTATGTCGCAAGAATGCGATATGTAATGGAAAGAGAGCCAACACCTGAAGAAATGGATGAAAGACTACGTTCAATTGGGTCAGCATTTTTGTTTTTACCATTTGATGGCGTCGTACACACTGCTATTCAGGAAGCAGCAGCTACATTGGCGTTTTTTGATAATGATTGTGGTGGTGAAACATTTATAGGCCGCAGATTAGAAGAGATCGGTACAAGCATGTTGTCCGATAGTTATTCTATAGCTGCCGACCTGCCTGAAAGTACAGAGCAATAAAAGGATGGAGCGTGCAGATAAACTCCTGGGATTTACCGACGCCGAAGTTGAAGTCTTAAGAACCGCGCTAAGAGCACGAGCAAGAGAGGATGAAACTGCGGAAATAGTTCTTGGAGCAATCGAAATTACATTCAAAAATACCTGGAACCGGGTAAAAGGACAGCTGGAAGAAAAATACGGCCGCGCTGTCTACGACGCAGAAATTATGTCTGCTATCAGTGAAGGCGATGATCACAAAATGTATATGACCTGGGATGAAGATCTTGTACGAGCGCTCCGAGAAGCACTAGAGCAACTCGCCTTTTATGATTTAGACCACGGCACCGAAGAGATTGACGAGCAAACTACTCGTCTTTCGAGAGAAATGCTGTTTCAGTTAGTCGAAGTCAACTCCAACTCAAATTCAAACGAAGACTAGACGTCGAGGTCGTCGAGGTCTTCTAGCTCTTTGCGTGTTTTGCTAGCCATGCTTTCGCTGTCATCTTCGTCGTCATCGTCATCGTCATCGGAACTTGCAACCGGTGCTTGTGACGGAGAAGAAAAGTCCGAAGCGCTGTCTGCCAAGTTTGAACCGGCGACAGAAGCTGACTCTTCGGTTGAAGATGGCATTGCATCATCTCGAGGCTCTTCTCGGCGACTTTCGCGCTTGACGTGATCTTCTGGTGAGTTGTCGACAATCTTTAGGTTGTAGCGAGCATCGTTCTTGGTGCCAAGTGCTCGAAGTAACGTACGAATACTCTGTGCGGTCGCACCTCGCTTACCGATTACTCGACCGAGGTCTTCTGGGTCGACAGTGAGTTCTAGCAATACGCCCTTTTCATCGATAGTGCGTACGATCGAAACGGCATCTGGATTTCCTACTAGTGACTTAACAACAAATTCTACAAAAAGCTGGTCTATGGACGTATTAGACATAACAGTAACTCCTCTTAACTCTTACTATTCTAACTATAGTATACAAAAAATCCTTATTGTCCGCTAGGAACATAAGGATTTATGAACTCTTAAGGGTTTGGTTGTACTAGGCGGCTGGCTTTTCAGCTGGAGCTTCTTCTACTACAACTTCTTCAGTCGCTGGCTCTTCTGTGGCGACCTCTTCAACAACTGCTTCTTCTGTAGGTGCTTCTACGGCTGGCTCTTCAACTTCAGCGACTACTTCTTCAGCTGGCTGATTCTTGCGAAGCTTCTCGAGGTTCTTGATGCTACGAGTACGGTCTGTAGACTTAACCTTAACCCAGGCAGGCATCTTGACGCCTTCTTTTGAAAGAAGACTCACGACACGTGGAGATGGTTGAGCGCCATTGTTTAGGAAATGAGTAGCTCGCTCGGTGTCGATAGAAAGAGTCTTGGCGTGTGGATCGTAGCTTCCGAGAGAAGTCACGATCTTACCGCTCGTCGGCGTGCGACGAGAATCTTGGACAATCATGCGATACTGCGCGTGTCCGCTCCTACCAGTTCTTTGTAACCTTATAGCTAACATACTTTAGTCTGGCCTATTTTACAGATTACGACCTCTATTGTCAAACCTTTTCTTTCACAGGTGCGTTTGATTTGAGCTTTTGGAAAGCTTTTTCGGCGGCACGTTGCTGTGCTATCTGCTTACTTGGACCTTCTCCGGTGCCAACGAGTGTTTCCGCAATATAAACGCCAACCTTGAATGTTTTGTCGTGGTCGGGACCTGTTTCATCGATAACTTTATAAAGCGGAGTCGAACCGTGTAGGCTCTGCGCCATTTCCTGAAGCTGAGACTTTGGATCCATCCACGTGCCACTGTCGAGAATACCTTGAAACGTACTTAAGATATTGGCATGGATAAACGCCTTTGCAGGTTCATAGCCCCTGTCGATGTAGAGGGCTCCAATAAACGCTTCAAAACAGTTCGCTAGTATCTGCTCACGGGCACGGTCGCTACCGCGCTTCTCGCCACGGCTAAGGCGCAAGTACTCAGCAAACTCAAGGCGCTGCGCTGCGGCTGAAATACTCTCTGTGCGCACTAAGGCACTACGCCAATTAGTAAGCGTACCCTCTGGGTCGTCGTACTTAGCGAATAGATATTCGGTCACAACAAGCTCAAGTACCGCATCGCCCAAAAACTCCAAGCGCTCGTTGTGTTCTTTGACTGTTTTCTTGTGCTCGTTTAGATAAGACCGGTGCGTAAACGCAGTAATGAGCAGTCCAACATTATTGAACTCTGCTCCCGTCAAACTGATAGCTAGCCGCTGGTATTCTTCACTACTTCTCATCTCGGATCCGTTTCATTGCAAGTAACATTAATTTGCTGATTCCTTCATACGCTGTCCGCTCTACCGCTTCTGCCGCTGGGAACCACTTGATTCCGTTCATCCAGTCTTCGGCAACAAGCTTGTCGGTGTCTTTGGTGGCTTCGACAAGGTAAATATGCGTGACCATAAGTATAAGACTGCGCTCGCGGCGATAACGAAAATTGATCTTGCCGAGCCAGTTTTTGACATTGATGTGCTGGAGACCTGTTTCTTCGATAATTTCTCTCCGAGCTGTCTGCTTGGTTGTCTCACCCTCTTCAACGTGACCTTTTGGGATTGTCCAGCGATCTTTTGCATCCTGCACTAGCAAGAACTCGAGCACACCTGTCTTTTCGTTTTTGCGGTACACCACGCCACCGGCTGTCGTTTCTCGAACGACATCTTGGATGGCCGGTTGTCGGCGCTGGGTGACATATGTCTTAAACCCTTTAAGTGGTCGTGGTCTCTTCACTAGGCTAGTCAATCATCTTTCTTGGTGGACTTAGTTTGCTTCTTTTTTTCTGGCTTTTTCTCTGCGTTGGCATCCATTGCTCGGTATGCGGTACCGAGAACGCCGTTGACGAATTTGCTTGAGTTCTCGCCTCCAAATGCTTTGGCGAGTTCTACTGCTTCGTTGATAGCTACCTTAGGTGGTACTTCTTTTCCGTGCTTGAGTTCATAGAGCCCAATCCGGAGAACAAGTCTGTCCATGCGGGCGATTTGACTAATCGGCCACTCTGGAGCTAACGGCTGAAGTTCGAGATCTAACTGAGCAGTTTCTTTGGCTACACCTTTGGTGAGTTCTGTAATGAAGGCTTTGTCATCAATAGTTTCGCTGTAGCGATTGATATTTCGGGTGAGAACAGAGTCAAGTTTAAATGAAGTATCGCCACACTCCGTACGAAATTCAATCTCGTACAGCGTCTGGAGAGCAACAATGCGACCCAAGTGGCGGTTTGAAGCCATTTTCTACACCCTATCTCGTATTTTAATGAAACCTTGTCGAGCGTAAGCTCTATCCAAGGTATTATAGAACTATTTTGTACTTTTTGCTGTAGCGTTTACAGCTTTTTTCTTTTTCACACTGGCGTTAACTGGTGACCTACCGTTTACAACTTTGGCTAATCTAGCTACAAAGTGACTTCGACGATTACCGGTGCGACGACCTGTGGTTTGCTTTTTTGGCTTACCCACGGACTATAGCTCCCTTCTTATTAGTATCAAATTAGGTCGATTGTAGCACATTTGACGACTAAAATTCAAGCGATAACTTCGGTCATACTTGACTATAGTTATATTTTCTGCTATAATATAATATTAGGGTCGTCTCAAACGACAATACTGACCAGCCTACCCGGCACATAGATAACTTTTTTGGGTGCGCTACCTTCTAAGTATTTTTGTACATTTTCTTGGGCTAACGCTTGCTCGGTAATATCTTTTTCAGATGCGTCTGAAGGCACAGAAATTTCTGCGCGCACCTTACCATTTACCTGGACGGCAAGCGTGATGACATCTTGCACGAGATATTTCTCATCATACATAGGCCATGTGCTGAGGTGGATTGAGTCATTGTGGCCTAGCTCTGCCCACAACTCTTCTGTAATGTGCGGAGCAAATGGAGCAAGCAACTGCAACAGTGACTCGATAGCAAACTTCCAGCCATCGGATGAGTAATTGTCGAGTGCCTTTATTCGGTAGAGTTCGTTGACGTACTCCATGAGTGCGGCAACTGAGGTGTTGAAGCCCATGTCGCGCATGTCTTCGCTGACTTTTTTGATCACCTTATGCGTAGCGGCGGTAAGCTCCTGATTATCGACTTTGGAGCCTTCTTGATTCTCGATATAGCCGTGCGTTAGCGTCCAGACTCGCTGCAAGAAGCGATAGCAACCGCCCATGCCCTCGATACTCCAACTAACTGCTTGGTTCCAAGGACCCAAGAAGAGCTCCATAATTCGAATAGTATCAGCACCATAGCCGTCGGCAATAAGCTCGTCTGGCTGAATGGTGTTGCCTTTGCTTTTGCTCATCTTGGAGCCATCTGGCGCCAGAATCATACCCTGATTCTTGAGGCTCATAAATGGTTCTTTGAAGGTGATGAGGCCCTCGTCAAACATTACTTTCGTCCACATGCGTGCATAGAGTAAATGCATCACTGCGTGCTCGGCGCCTCCGATGTACGTATCGACCGGGAGCCAGTAGGCTGCTTTGTCTTTATCGAAAGCGACGTCATCATTTCTCGGGTCGGCATAGCGCAGGAAGTACCAGCTGGAGCACGCGAAGCCGTCCATAGTGTCTGTCTCGCGAGTAGCGGGCTTGCCACACGTCGGGCAGGTTGTATTCACAAACTCAGGCACATTGGCGAGAGGGCTGCGACCATCTCCACTCGGTTCGTACGATTCGACTTCGGGTAACACGACAGGGAGTTGATCCTCGGGCACCGGTACTGCACCGTGCTCGGGGCAATGAATAATCGGGATTGGCGCGCCCCAATACCGCTGACGACTTATCAGCCAGTCGGTAATTCGATAATTAATTCGCTCAGCTCCGATCTTAGCCGCTGCTATGTCGGCAACTATTTTCTCTCGGGCATCCGAACTAGGCATGCCGTCATAGTCGCCAGAATTAATCATAGTGCCTTCATCGTGAGAGACATCACCTTCTGCGGCATCGTTTTGAAAGACGCGCACAATAGGTAACTCGAACTTCTTGGCGAATTCAAAATCTCGCTCATCGTGAGCTGGTACGGCCATGATCGCGCCGGTACCATATTTGCCCAATACATAGTCGGCGATCCAGATTAGAATCTTCTCTTTAGTCATTGGGTTGATAGCGTACGAACCTGTAAAGACGCCAGTCTTCTCGCGGTTTGTTTCTTGGCGCTCGATGTCAGATTTTGCCTGTGCCGCCTTCACATAATTTTCAACATCTGAAGCGTGTTCTGCGCTAGTGAGCTTGGATGCAAGTGGGTGCTCCGGTGCGAGTACTAAGAAGGTAGCACCAAACAATGTATCTGGGCGGGTAGTAAATACTTCTATGGACTCGCTTTCATCTTCTGTTTTGAAGACGACACTAGCCCCTTTTGAGCGACCAATCCAGTTACGTTGCATAGCCTTGATCGCTTCAGACCAGTCAAGATCGTCGAGATCATCGAGCAGACGATCGGCGTAATCGGTGATCTTGAAGAACCATTGTTTGAGAGATTTTTTCTCGACTCCGTTGCCACAGCGCCAGCACTTGCCCGCTTCTACTTGTTCGTTTGCGAGCACCGTCTTGTCGTGAGGGCACCACCACTGCATTGATTCTTTTTGATATGCTAGACCTCTGTTAAATAGAAGTATAAAGAACCACTGCGTCCACTTGTAGTACTCCGGATCAGTAGAGTTAATCTCTCTTGACCAGTCATAGCCAAAACCCATGTTTTTGAGCTGGTCTTTGAAGTGTTCGACATTGTCGGCGACCGCTTTTTGCGGGCTGATGCCGGTCTTTATGGCATAGTTTTCTGCCGGTAGGCCGAACGCATCCCAGCCCATCGGGTGCAAGACATTGTGGCCTTGCATGCGCCAGTAGCGGCTCAGTGCATCGCCAATCGTATAGTTACGAACATGCCCGACGTGCATTGCAGCCCCGCTCGGGTACGGGAAAAATTCAAGAATAAATTTCTTGGGCTGACTGGAATCATCGCTCGCTTGATGCAACTTCGACTCTTCCCACGACTTTTGCCATTTTGGCTCAATCTCTTTTGGACTGTAGCGTTTCATGCTTACAGTGTAGCGTATCTTGAGGAGTTTTCGCAGTAGCTAGGCATTACGGCGTGATAGTTTCTCGAGCTGCCTTTGCCCTTTGACGGCGTATTCTACGTCGCTCTCTTTCACTTAGGCCACCCCATATGCCAAATTTCTCGCCATTTTGAAGTGCATGTTCAAGGCAGTCGAGACGCACCTCGCAGCCCCTACAAACCTCTTTTGCCTCTCTCGTACTCGCACCCCGTTCTGGGAAAAATAAGTCAGGATCTACGCCTAGACAGTTTCCGTAATCGTACCACTCGTAATCATGTTCTTCCTTCTTTAGGCTACCGCTAGCAATCGAAGTGCTATTCTTCTGGCTACCTACTTGTCTTTCGTTCGCCTCTAAAGCTTCGCTTAGCAATAATGCATTTCGTCTGTTTCGAACCGCTCCCAGCACTGCGTAGCATCTATCGATTATCGCTTCATTAACTGCTATCAGATCGTAGTTTAGTAAACGAGTAGCAATATCTTCAGTTACCTCTAACATGAGTGATAGTTTAACTGGCTGCAAAGATAATGATCTATCGAAGTCACCGTATATAATTTTTTGAAGAGTAGCTAGGCTAAAATTATCAATGCCAAGCGGACGATCCTGTCTAAAATCGCTCAAAAAGTTTGCCATAAGTAGCTTCAATCCAATACTGTCGGCTTCGCCGGTATTGGCATGCTGTTTAAGCGCCGGGATACTTGTGAGATGGTAGCGCCGATTAATTCGCTCTCCGTCTAACTGAAAAATACCCGGTAGTTTTGAGCTCAGCCTAGCAGCGGCATGAGAAAATGCTGGTCGCATATCATCCAAACTCC
>JBGSMB010000005.1:0-4671 GCA_041740375.1 Saccharimonadales bacterium (SeqCode)
CACTCGACTAACTACCGAGCACATCGTCATAATTTCTGACCTTCCTACATCGAGAGTATTTAGCATTCAGCCATTATCGAGGGATTCGGCAAAAAATGAAGGCCAGGGTGAAACCCAGACTGCTATTATTGGTAGATCATCGGATAGCGCAATTACGATTGTTTTCAATACACTTAAATCAATATTTGGGTTATAGCGCATGGATTCTAAGAAATACTTATTTACTACAAAAGACCTGGAACTTGAATTTAAGGTTGGCGAACAAATTGTACGCGCCGTACAACGAAACTCTATAGGTATTCCAGAGGGTGAGATGACAATTATTTATGGTGCATCAGGTAGTGGAAAATCTAGCCTACTAAATGTCCTTTCTGGGTTGCAGGCGCCTACAAAAGGTAAAATAATGTATAACGGAATTGATGCCTACAACAAATCTCCTAACGAGATGGCTTATTTTAGGGCACATGAACTGGGTATTGTGTATCAGACGAATTACTGGGTGAAAAGCTTAAGTGTTCTCGAAAATATATCAATGCCGTTATATTTCCTTGGTTATACAAAAGTAGAGGCACACAAGCGCGCAAAAATAGCTTTAGAGCGCGTAGACATGGCGTCGTACCTTCATAAATATCCGGTATTGCTATCTGGTGGTGAGCAACAAAGAATTGCAATGGCCAGAGCTATTATCAGCGATCCACCAGTCATAATCGCAGACGAACCAACAGGAAACTTAGACAGCAAAAATGGAGATAAAATTATTGGCCTATTGCGCGAACTAAACAAAGAACAAAACAAAACAGTCATATTGGTTACGCACAATATGGAATATATTTCATTTGCAAGTCATCTACTAGAAATCCAAGACGGAGTAGTTACACAAATAGAGCACGCCAATATCAAAAAAACGGTTAAAGCTATGCTAACTGATGCTCAAAAACGCATCACTGATCTTATAGAGGTATCGTCATGAAGTCTAAATCAGTCGCTAACAAAGCCACCGTCAAGACTACCATTCTCGCCTCGATTGCGTTGAGTAACCTCATGCATAAAAAACTTCGAACTGGCCTGACACTGTTTGGGATTGCAATTGGCATTGGGGCGATATTCTTCTTACTATCTTTTGGTATAGGTTTACAGACATTAGTAACAAATGAAGTAATAGGTAACCAGTCTATTAAAACCGTTGATGTTATTAGCCCAAATTCGAGCATTATACGTCTAGACGACCTTGCAGTACAGCGAGTAGGTGATATTCCAGATGTAGAAGAGACCGGGAAGGCATATTATTTTCCGGGAAGCTTCAAGGTGAGTAGTAGTGAATCCGACAGCATTGTATATGGTATCGATAAAGGATACGAACAACTGACTTATTTAAACCTCATAGAGGGAAGTCTGCTGACTCAGTCAGAGACTTCGAACGGAATCGTTATTAACAAAGCAGCGCTGGAGTCTATAGGACTCGCCAATAACCCAAAGGAAGTAATCGGTAAAAAAGTTGAGGTTATTGTGCCTCTCGATAAAATAGAAAAGAGCCTAAAGACTTTTAATCAAGAGTTTGTGATCGTAGGCGTAATTGATTCAGGAAGTGGCTCGGAAGTATTTATTGACTCTGAGATCTTCAAGGCAGAAGGGGTTCCCTACTTAACCCAATTAAAGGTTGGCGTGAATGAAGTCGAAAACGTACAAACAGTACGGTCTCAAATCGAAAGCTATGGATTTGAAACTACCTCCGCTGTTGACACATTGCAAGATATCAATAACGTTTTCAGATTTTTGAATTTTATATTGGTAGGTTTTGGTAGTATCGGCATGATCGTAGCAGTACTTGGCATGTTTAACACACTAACCATTTCTCTGCTTGAAAGAACGAAAGAAATCGGGTTAATGATAGCATTAGGAGGACGTTCTATAGACATGAAACGTCTATTCATTTTCGAGGCAATGTTTTTATCACTTTTTGGTACTTTTGTTGGTATTTTTGGTGCGTATATTATAGGCCGTATCGTTAACATAATTATGAACATTTTTGCTTCAAGAAGAGGCGTGCAGGACGGCTTTGAGTTATTTGCTAACCCCCCTCAACTAATATTTGGGATGATTTTTTTTATGGTACTTGTAGGCTTGGCGGTTGTGTATTTGCCGGCGCGTCGTGCGGAGAAAATTAATCCTATTGATGCACTTCGTCGCGAGTAAATTATTTCAGTGGTGTTTCTAGTAAACTCCAGTACAGACCCAGTTGATGCTAGCTAACGGCTTCTGACTGAAGGGCTACGAGGTTAGGGATCGCAATATTTCTGTTCGTTGTTATAAGACTTTCGGATTATATCCGATTTAGTTATCTAGTGACTTTTCTCTCGTTATCGTGAGTACGTCGGCAATATCTTGGTAGGTTAGAGCAATCTCAGTTTCATTAATCGCCGAAATGTCAGGCAAGAATTACTTTATTACTCTACAAATATAAAGATGCGAATGATATTCCAAGAGTATTAAAAACGATATCCGATAGTGAATTTCGTAGTTTTTCATGACCAAATACCACTCCATAGTTCGCAAGAATTCGAGACAAGACAAAAATTTCAAAAGGTTCCCAGAGCGTTACAATAATAATTGCATAGATAGGGCCTACGAATAGAGTAAGAACCGCAGAAGTTGCAAAATGTACAAAGCTCCACCTGTCGATAAGAGCACCGTTTCGTTTGCTATCCTGTAGTTTTATTTTTGTTTTCGGCATTGTTACTCATAATACCTGACTTTATCGAAACTACCCTCTCGTTAATTTTTGACAAAATTATGCTAAAAGCTTCACGAAAAACTACTCCAGAGATATTTATTTGATATGATGCATCGTATATAAGAAAAAGCTAGGAAAACACGAATGCTTATACAGTTAAATAAAAAGCAGCAAAAGTTCCTGTACGTCTTGACGTTTATAACGCTTGCTATCGGCATATTCTTCCTACGGCCGTACTTACTACTTATAGTCTTTTCGGCAATCATGGCAGTTCTATTTAACCCGATCTACCTTTGGCTTTTAAAAAAGGGCAAGTCGAAGGGCAAGGCAAGTTTTTATACATTTATCGCATCCTTTTTTATCGTAATAATTCCCTTAATTTTCGTGATTATCATTAGTGGCGTTCAGATAGCAAACCTTGTCGATTCTTTAGACGAGTATCAATACAGTATAGACACCGATGATCTGCTGAGTAAATTAGTTAATTCAATAAATGAAGTCTTGGCATCGCTTGGGATCAGTACTCAAGTCTCTGTTGAAGCAATCTCGACAGCCTTAGCTGATGCGGTGAAGAGTTTTGGAGAGTCGCTGCTTGATAATATAGGTAGTTTTTTCTCGGGATTCTTCAATTTGATAACAGCTGCGATAATCTATATTTACGTCTTTTTGTCTATTCTTAAAAATCAAGAATCCATAATTAAGCTTTTTCAAAAACTGAATCCACTAAGTGTCGAGGTTGCTGATCTATATATGGACCGGACGAATGCGATGACAAAAGCAACTGTTCGGGGGCAATTCATAATTGCGTTTATGCAAGGTGCGGAGAGTGCGGCGGTGCTTGCGCTTGTTGGCATGCCAGAGCTGTTCTTCTTTTTCCTGATCACGTTGACTGTTATGTCTTTCATCCCACTTGGGGCAGGGATCATTACTATTCCAATCGGTATATTTATGATCTTGACGGGTAATGTATGGCAAGGTGCGGTGGTGATTCTTAATCACCTGCTAATCGTCACAAAAATCGATAATATAATGCGACCCCTGCTGGTGCCTAAATCCGCACGACTCGACCCGGCATTGATGATATTGGCGGTATTTTCTGGAATAGCATTGTTTGGTTTCTTGGGAATTGTCATCGGGCCAATCATAATGATTCTTATTGCAACCACCATACAACTTTATCTTGAAGTTTTTTTCAAGGAAGAATCAATCGATAGAAGCAAAGATCAAAAACTAAAAAGATTTAGCAAAATTAGAGGCCTCACAAAAAATACTGTGTCAAAAATTAAGCCAGGAAATTAAATATTTGGTGAATAGTTAGTAGACAGATTTGTGTTCAGCTGGTTTAGCTTTGGACAGATTTTGGATGGTACACTAGGTGTAGGTATTAGTTGAATAAGGAGTACTGCATGCAGCTGAACAAAACGCATATCGAAGAGTTGATGGCTAAAAAAACTGGCAAGCTAAAAGGGGCGATCTACATACCAACGAACCCACAAAGCGGTAGTCAGCAGTTAAACCAAGATCAGATTCGTTTTAAAAATGCGCTGCAGGTTATTCGTAATGATCACGCTTACGACGACCGAGAGCTTGGCGCTACTTTAGATAAAATATATGAAGAGCTCCATGAAAATATTGAATTCTGGAAACACCAAGACTTCGGACTAGCTATTCTTTTTGATGCTGAAGGGTACGAGTATTTTCATCTGCCATTTGAAGTTAGTGAAGCGGAGTATTTGCTCGATAGATATGTAGTTAGTCCTTTGCTTGTGACCGCGAGTGCGGATACAAGTTTTTATATGCTAGATGTTAACTTTACCAACCCACGTCTATATACCGCGACTCGTGGCCAGTTTGTAGAACTGAATAACAAAAACTTACCTGGAAGTCTCTCTGAGACTATAGTACGAACAGATTTTCGAGATCATTCACCTGGTAGTGAT
>JBGSMB010000006.1:0-4043 GCA_041740375.1 Saccharimonadales bacterium (SeqCode)
GCAGAAGTAGAAATGGAATTTTTATGGAACCACACGCAGTAGAAATACGCCAAAAATTGTCGGTACAATAACATTATCAGCAATTGTGATCATTACTTTCATGGTGTTGATTGTGCAGCCGAACTCTGATCTAGTGGCAAACTAAGCAATCCAACCAGTATCAACTACAATTGAAGCTGATTGATCAGAGCCTGCTACAGTAGATGAAATCCAAAGTGAAAGTGAAACGACTGAGGCTTAAAGTCAAGATACATCTATCCAGCAGGTTTCTGCGAGCTAATCAGTACCTAAGGGTCAAACGAACGAAATATCTGTTTAAATAGAGCTTAATGACTGTGAAGTTGTCGCAATAGATATATCACACGACTACGAAGGTGGTAAATCAGGACGTTATATCAGCGACTTTGACGCTGGAATAGAAGAATATGTCATTGGCAAGCGATTAGATGATAATGACTGAAGCAATATAAATGGGGTAAGTCTGACCTCAGATGCATTCTTTGACGTCCTGTAATCTCTCTCCAATTGATAGTCTAATCACTACTTTGAACTAGGTCACGAATTATTAAGACAAAAAAGCTGCCACACTTAAGTATGTGGCAGCTATAGCTATCTGTGCGAGCAGCTAGGATTTATTCTGTTTCAGATACACCTCCTTTATCTCCTCTATTTGGTCCGTGGTCTCTATCTCCATGGCCTGAAACCAATCTTAAGTATTCACTGTCGATTCCATTTTCATCGGCCCATGTTTCGAGCTCAGCTTTCTTAGTTTCCATCTCGGCCTTTCGTTCTTCTTCAGTCTTGTCTTCGCCGGCATCTTTATTAGCTTCACGTTCAGCCTGTAGCTCACTACGCTTTTGGGTAATCGCGTCTTTTTGCTCAGTTGTCAGCTTATTCTCGCTTACAAGTTGGTCAAGCTCTGTATTCAGTTCAGTTTCTCGTTGTGTTTGATCCTCATTACGTTGCTCATCGAATACGGCCTTCACCTCGTCTTGATCAACATTAAACTTTGATGAAATTTTTTCTATCAAAGCTGTTGGCCCACCGCTACCGTCAGCTTGCGCCGATGCGGCCGATACACCTGCGATTGATCCTAATGACAGCACCGACAACGCACCGACCGCCATTAGTGATTTTTTAATTGGTATTTTCATTCACACTCCTTTCGTTAGTTATTACTGCCGCCTTACGATTCCGTACACTTTTTTGCACCACAATGGTGCCTGTGTGCATCGATCGGATAATATCGTCGCAACACCACTAAAGATACATAGCAAACCTTAAATAACACTTAACGTAGACCCCTAATTTTAAGTTACTTGATAATTTACAAGAGTAAGCTAAAGTAAAGCGAGCCTAGAAACCAGGTGGTAGAATCGCTTAGTTCGAATCCAGTTCCCGGAGCCAAGCATAAGCACTTTGAAAGAAGTGCTTCTTTTTATTTGGTATGATTAGGTCATGAAAACAATACTTGTTGATGCAATAAACGGACTAATTCTTGAAGATGGATCGATTTTTCAAGAAATGCATGACCTACTTGAAACCTACCCAAACAAAAAGCTCGTATTAACTGGTGCAAATGACGAACAATTTAAAAAATTCAATCTTGCCAATTCACCCTATGAAGTCTTTACGCTAAAACACGATCCGGAAAAGACAGATCCAAATAACTTTAGAAGGCTACTTGCCCAATACAGTCTGAGTGCAGATGAGGTGGTCTACTTTGAACATAACGCAGGTGCAGCTAAGAGCGCCGAGTCTGTTGGAATCCCTACTCACTTTTACGATCACACTAGGCCAGACCTAGAAGCTTTAAAGAATTTTCTTAATACAAACTTGTAGAACTTTCCATGATTTCATTTCTGATTTCGTCCAATAACTGGAGCCATGATATTTGTTTTAAAAATACCTCTATAAAATTAGGTATATTGCTATACTTCAACTAATGTCTTACAAGCTTCTCGTACTTGCGCCATCGGCTGGCGGTAAATCCACTCTAATGCGCTACATGCGCAAACATACCGATCTCGAAATTGCAGAAACTGATGAGCTTGTAATGGAAGCAAATAACGGTGCTTGGCCGGATAATGACTTAAAAAACAACGTCCTTGTACCTAAAACGACTTTAGAAGTAATTTCTCGTCAGAATGTAATTTATTTTGCTAGTTTTGTGCCTGACGAATTAATAATTAAGGCTCGAGCTAGCGGATTTAAGGTTTTGGTGCTGAGTCTACCGCATGATGAATTGTTGAGGCGAAACAAACAGCGCATGAAAGATGAAGGCTATCAAGATGCAGAGCCTTGGTTTGAGATACAACTTAGCACTTATGAAAGACTCAGCGATCAAGGACTCGTAGATGAAGTAATAGATGCAAAAAAAGATGTTAAATCTCTCTCTGAGCAAATAGTCTCTCTAGTTAACTAAGATACTGATTCCCCCCTTACTTCACTTATAATTTTTAAGTTCATTTAGTAAAAGACCCACTCTATTAAAAGTAAAGTTTTGAACCGAAGTCATTTTGTTCTACTATTACTTGACCATGTCAATTTCAGTTATACATCTCCAGAATCATGAAAATTTGGCCGACGCGCATAAGGTGCGAGCCGAAGTTTTTCAGAAAGAACAAGGTATACCCGCAGCTGACGATTTTGACGGATTAGACGAGAGCGCCGAACAGTTTGTAGCGTATGATGAGAATAATTTATCTGTAGGGACTGCGCGCTACCGCAAAATTGCTGATAGTGTGGGAAAAGTAGAGAGAGTTGCGGTACTTCCCTCTCAGAGAGGAAAAAAGACTGGATTCGCAATAATGGACTCAATTAAAGTCACAGCCATTGAAAATGGTATAAAACGCCTTGAACTAGATTCCCAGCTTAGCGCAGCTGGATTCAATGAGAGCCTAGGTTATAAAAAAGTAGGCGAACCCTTCGATGAAGTCGGTATCCCTCACATAAAGATGGCTATAGATTTAGCTACCGTATAGTTTTCAAAATATCACCAGCAATATTTTTATAGTCATGGGCGGTGGTATTAAATATTTTGCATGGAATCTTTGATTGTTCGAGCAACTTTAGCTGGCTTCTTTGTTGCTTGATGTAATAATCTGCAATTTCTTCAGCAGTCTTCCCTTTTGACTTAAAATATTCACTCCACTCTATACCTCTTTGTTCTGAAGTCGTAGTGATGCGCTCCGCAATTGCACCTTCATCTACTCTCAAGAAAATTGTTATCGGGTTGTGTACCAATAATGAACTTTCTATTTCAGCATATACGCCTAAACCTACATTGGCTCGAAAGGCTTGCGTTAGATAAAGTCTATCGAAAATTACCACCTCATCCCGTTTATCTATTTTAGTGAGTAACGAACTAAAGAAATCAACGTTAGCGTTTGAGCTATCATGCATGATCGGCTCATGAGTCTGATCTTCTGAAAATACTTGCGCCTTCACAGAATCGCACAACAGTTTAACTATTGTGGACTTACCGCTCGATGGGATTCCTTCAAAGATAATCACACGCATAGTCAAATACTAACATGCTAATTCTTCGTAGATAATCAATATATTTACTATATTCTCAAACAGTCATTTACAATGGAATTATTAATCTAGTAATTCTTGGAGCTAATATGCAGCAAAAAATCGTAGCAAACTTATGGTTTAACGGAAATGCAGACGAGGCAGTCGACTATTACGTTTCTGTGTTTCCAGATAGCAGAAAACTCTCTACTGTAAATTATCCAAATAGCGCCGAAGAAGGACTTGCAGATTTCCAACTACATTTAGCTGGCAAACCTCTGGCCATTGAGTTTGAGCTAAATGGCCAACATTTTACCGCAATTAACGGAGGACCTGAGTTTTCTTTCACCGAAGCGGTCTCATTTGCGGTATATTGCAAGGATCAGGAGGAAATTGATTACTACTGGAGTAAACTTTCGAGTGTTCCGGAAGCTGAGCAGTGCGGCTGGTGTAAAGACAAGTATGGGCTAAGCTGGCAGGTAGTTCCAGAGAATGCAATTGAATTACTAAAAAGGCCGGGTACG
>JBGSMB010000007.1:0-3306 GCA_041740375.1 Saccharimonadales bacterium (SeqCode)
CCAGCCATCGGTCATCGGAACAACTTTACCAAGTTCCTGCATGCGTGCATAAGCTATAGAGTGAAGGTCAATCGAACGACGATGTAGGCGCATTCTAACGCCACACTGTAGTGCTTTCTTATTTAGAAATGGCACGTCAAAAGCTGCTATATGTAGACCACCTATCATCTTGATATCACGGCTCTTGAGCCATTCATCAAACGCAATAAGAAGGTCTCGAGTACTTTGTTTGTCTTTATCGCGCGCTTCGTCGTAGGTGAAACCATTAACTTCTAGGGCCTGACTATCGATTTTTTCACCTTCGCGTATTCGACACTCTCCATAAAATTGTTCTCTAGGGTGAAACATATCCAATGCGCCAATCGAAATAAGTCCATGCTGTTCGGGATCTAGCCCAGTCGTTTCGATATCCAAAACTATCATGTAGTAACTATAAACTACAATCTACGTATCGTTTGGTATAATCTGACGGTATATTTTAGTTAATTACACATTGCCGACGTAGCTCAGTGGTAGAGCACTTCCATGGTAAGGAAGGGGTCACGAGTTCAACTCTCGTCGTCGGCTCCATTTTTATATCTAAGAGGTTGAATATCTTCAATATATCTGTTAATATATCGGCTGAATTATGGCAAAGAAAACTGACAAACGAAAAATAGTAGGCATGGTTAGCGAAGGCAGTGGTTCTCGTATATATGTCACAACTAAGAATACCCAAAATACACCAGATAAATTGCGATTACGAAAATATGACCCAAAAACTCGCAAACATGAATGGTTTGAAGAAACGAAAAAGAACCTCGGGCGTAACGAGGTCAAAGAACGAAAGGGCTAAGCAATTAGCCCTTTTTTAATCCTCGTAAATCGCTATTAATGTCTCGATTAGTTCTGCATGACTCCAGACAAGCGGAGAGACACTTAACTGCGCCGATGTATACGGATGTATTTGTTCGCTAAATAGCTTAGTTTGCGTCGATCGATCATACACCCATTTTAGGAGCTCGTTCGCTTTGTCCATCTCGTGAGACATTACGTAGTATTGAGCTAGCCATAAAGTGCATATAAACCACGGGTTCGATTTTGCACTATCCTTCATATACAAATCTTCCTGGTACCTAACCACACCCCCTGCATTGTCATTTGAGAATAGCTGTGCTTCAACTGCTTTAACTGTGCCCACGACGGCCGCATTATTGCTATCAACTGGCTTAAATCGTAGTAACGCCATCATAGTAGATGCATCGAGACGATAGTCATATGTTATCTCGCCACCTTTGTGCAACCGGATGCCTTTCATGTAGTACTGACCTTCCGATGAAAAATACTTATGAAAATTTTCCGAAATAGTACGCAAGGAATACTCCCAGTGCGCGGCTGAAAACGCGGGATCGAATACTTCTGCAAGCTCTAAACTAATGCGTAACGCGCTCATTACAACAGAAGTAGAGTAGGTGCTTGATAAGAAAGTCTCTTCCCATAAATCATAACTAGCATGAGGTAGCATCGTATGGCGGTCGATATATGAAGCGATAAACTCCGTTGCAGGCAGGATAAGCTCCATATAAAAATCCTTCAGTTCGGGTTCTTCTGGTGAGATTTTGTACAGTTCGTTAAAAAGAACAATCACCGCAGCTGTTTCGTCTTCTTGTATATTGAGCTCAGGGCTACCTTCCTGAATCATCGGGTGCCAAGTACTACCGATAGCTCCATCTGGTTGGTATTTATGGTGCAGGTATCCACGCGGGTGAAGCCCCCTTAGGCAAAATCTCAAAAATTCTGTCGCTTCTTGCGTATAGCCTAGTTTCACTAGTGGTAACAAAGCATAAACGGCATCTCTAGGCCATACATAGCTATAGTAATCTCTTCCATAGTTATAAATACTGCTATCGGCACTTGCTAAAACACCGCCACGGCTGTCTATATGTGCCTTGGTGATAAGTAGGGATGTTACGAAGTATTCTTTATCTTTAACATCCATTCGTTCACTCATATGGTTCGATTTTGATAGCCAATCGCTCCAGTAAGAAACTGTATGTTCGAGAGAGTTTTCCAGTCCACTTACTGAAAGTAGTCGATGTGTGTGAGCTGCCTTGTGGTAACCAGCCACCGACGCAGATACCCAGTAATCAACATGTGTTGTTACTTGTGGACCGATATTGATACAAGCTCGTAGCGTAGAGTCAACGCCTCCATGTTCGACATTGTTGTTTGAAAGTTCACCATCTTCCGCATCTGCCCAAGTTCCCGATTTGCCTTCGATGAGATAATTTCCTACAGCATACTGATCGAAATGTTGCCCTGCTTCAGTCCTCAGTCCACTAATAAAGGTGGTATCACCGCAATAAGTAAGTATGTAAGGAGTTTTTGAAGGCACTAGCATCGCAGTGTCCCCACGTCCATTGCGCGATATTTGGAATACTTGATGGAAGAAGATTCTCACATCTGCAGCTTCTGAGCGTGTGTTTGTAACATATACGCGCCTGGAGAAGACATCCTCTTCGCTACTCACAAAACTGACTATTTTTATTTCGAGTCCTAAATCACGAGACGTATATCTACACTCACCAACTAAAGCATCTGAATAATAGCTGAGTTCCACGCTCCAAGATTCGCCGTCAAGCCATGAGAAACGTCCATTTACCCAGACACCAATCTTATGATGTACTTGCCGAGCGCTAGTGAGGTTTTCTTGACCAACGTATGGATAGTAAAAATCATGCACGAAGCCATGCTCATCTAAACCAACAAGCATTCTTCCGTTAGAAAGAATAATAGGCCGACCCATTAGTACGACCTCGGTTTTGTAGTTCTGAATTCACTCCGCCAACAGGCGGATTTCAATGCAACTACGGCTCTCATTTGACGTCTATACCTTTGATAGCTAGTCTATAGCGCAGATCATGAAATGCATTCATGTACGTGATAAAAGCAATGTAGGGTGATTCGTATGGGCTAAAGTAGGCGTGAACGTCACCGTCGCTAAACCATTTCGTACACATGTAATAAAAATGGTCGCTCGTCTGGAGCTTTCGCCAGTCATATAACAATTGTTCGTCTCCACTTTGCAGGATTGGCTTTTCAAGCTCGTACAGAGATTTAATGGAGTTTTGTTGCATACCATTTCCGAGCCAAGCTGTTAAGTCTCTTTCTGTATCGGCCCATGTAAGAGTATTTGGCGTGTCAACAAAATCTACAGGTTCAAATGACGTTGCAGCTTCCGTAACCGTCATAAATGTATGACTATCTTGAGCGAGCCATTCACTCGGTAACTGACGAAGGAAATCAAATATTCCGGTATCTGCCCAT
>JBGSMB010000008.1:0-10543 GCA_041740375.1 Saccharimonadales bacterium (SeqCode)
TTGCATTTTTGGCTCCGTCTACCGCTTCTGCGGCTTTAGAAGGTGAAAATGGACCAATATTATATATTGAAAATAGTGAACAAACTCCATCAATTGATCTACAAATAACTGACTGCGATGGTGAATGTATTCCAGAAGAAGAGCCAGAAGACACGAATTCAGTTAGTACTACCAATCCGGATGGAACAGATAAGATTGTGGTGGTAGAAACTACAGACCCAATTGATGACGCTACGATATCATCCCCATCTTCTACCGGAGACTCTACTGTTATCTACGCAACCCAAATACCTACCTGTGAAAATTACTTAAAAGAAGTAGCTACAGACGATGCAGTAGTTAATGAAGAATGTAATTGGGATAATTCAGAGGGTAGCGATGCTGTTTTAAATATAGTCACTATAGATGTTTCACGAACTCCGGTAACATCGCCAAGCGTTGTTGTTACTTTTGATCCCTTATATGAAGAAATACCTACCTATAATGCTGTAAACGAACTATCTTTCTCTCCTGACGGCGAAAATGTTTTAGTGACGCGTTCTAGTACGCCAACATGGCAAAACAACGGATGGGATGAAAGCTATGAATACGACTGCAATTACCTACCAACTCTATGGACTATTGAGAATGTAAACATTCGTACAGGTGTTGTTACTACTATCGTAGCGCCTCGTTTTGACCCATATCTGAACGGTGGCTACGCAGATAACGGCAATATTTATTTCAGCAAGTTAAATGAAGAGTACGAAACCAAGTCAGAAGGGCTTTATGAAGAATCTGAATATCAAGTAGATATTTGGGTAATTGTTTCTGGCCAAACATTACAAACACAGTTAACCAACACAACAGAGATCTCAGAGTACTATATAGATGCATCTCCAGACGTTACAAAATTGCTCGTAGTAGATGTTAATGATTGCTACTACTACCAAGGCTTCTCTTCAAATAACTGTACGTACTACTACGTTGCTACAAACGATGGTTCTTTGACGCAAGCAATCGTAGAGGCTAACTTCACCCCGGTATTCTTTTCTCCAGATGGTTTAAGCCTTATCGGAACTGTAAATGATTTTGGTCCAGCGCTTCTACGCAGTCTTACTACTTTTGATGGCAACATTATACTTCGTAGCCGCATCTATACCGCGTCCGCCTTTAGGACTAGCCTTACAGAAACAGCCTTCTTGAGCGATACTGTGCAAGTACGTGAATGGGCTCCTAAGTTTGTCGCAGTAACCACTACTACTACCACCGCGACCCCCACTCCCGTGAAGCAACTAGCCGTTACTGGATTAAGTAACTTACGCATACTTATTGCAGCTATCACTCTTATGGTGTCTACATTAGGCATAGCCTTCTTCTCAAAGAAAAAGATCGCATAGATACAACAGTGCAGATGTTCTGCTAATCTAATTGGATGAAGTCGACAAGTAGCCGATCAAACAAACCAAGCATACGCATCGTTAACCGTGTACTTACCATTTGGATACTACTTATTCTCGGCTATGTCATATTGCTCCCATTCTTGCCTAAAATTTCTTATTGGATCAATGACGCGAAAGGCCTCCACAAAAGCCCATATGTTCTACGCAATTCCACAGAAGTGATCGAAAACCCTAAACCAAAGCCAGCTGACAATAGATTAGTAATCCCGAGTATAGGTGTAGATCAAGGCGTTTTTCAGGACGGAGAGCTTTCGCTTGAAAAAGGCCTGTGGCTACGCCCGCAAGGGGTAACGCCGGATATAGACGGTAACGTCGTTGTTGCAGGACATCGTTTTACATATAAAAATCCAAATGGAGAATTCTATAACCTTGATAAGTTAAATCCAGGAGATGTTATTGCTATATTTTGGGATCAGAAAGAATACAACTATGTAGTCCGTGAAACACTGGTAGTTCCAGCAAATGCACTCTATATCGAATCACCCACCGAACAGCCTCAGCTTACCCTCTATACGTGTACTCCTGTGTGGTCTACGGCAAATAGACTGGTCGTTCTTGCTGATCTAATCTATAAGGAGACATAATGAGCGAGAAGATGCGCTTTTTTGCTTTGCTAGCTCTATTTGTTTTATCTGTTGGCCTGCTTATCTATGTGACTGGACAGACGCGAGTTTAAAACAATCTACTACATTATCCCCATACTCATTTTTGTTAACATTGTGAGCATGTCGTAGTGTCTCTTAGCATCTAGTTCTAGGCTTTCATCGTGTGTTAACTCCCAAGGTTCTCTTCTTAAGAGTGGGTCATCATTTCCAAAAGAATCTAGAAGGCATCGTCCTAACTTGGGACATAATTTACTACATGTTAACCCTAATCGTACGGTAGTATCATGTCTAAGTTCGGTTATACCCGCTTCTACATCTTCTAAAGTTGTAGCACCTTGATTAACCCTGTGCTCAGCCTCAGTACTAATTGCATTTATCATATTTCTAGATCGTTCAATGCCCCGACATGGATGACTAGGATCACCTAAATGTTTCATTTACACCTACCTTATTATCAGTCAAGAGTACTAGATATATTCTTCTTTGCAAGCATAAGGAGGATAAAAGCACTTATTTTTAACTGTCGATGATTAGTTCAGGACAATTAGTGAGGATAGTACTATTCGGTGTTCTGAGTCTGCATTTTCAACGCTGCAGTAACTACTATATGCACTACAGCTTTAGTTATTGCGCGCTGATAAAATCTCTAATAGTCCGGGCGCAGCCTGTTCCATAAAACCTGCGTCAATAAGTAGCTTAGGTAGCTCAGATAGGTCATTCGTGGACTTAATAATTTCACGAATAATGGTACCTGAAACCGGTTTATACTTTGGTTGGTGAAGTTCTATAACTTTCAGCTTATGGTTTTCAAAAGTGGCTACCTTCTTATTACTCCACTCGCTATATACATTAATAAGGTTAGGTACAGTGGGATCAAGTTCTGCAAAAGAAGTATCTTTTTTGATGTTGAAAGGTTTGAAACTATAACGATCCATACTTATGCCCATAGTTGTGAAGAAGTGAGTAAACATCGCCGTGCGCTCTTCGTAGGTGAATGGATTGCTCTCCGGATCGTTACGCCAACTTGCAGTTGCTTCGAAAGCTTCGTTCTGGAATGGGTTTGTAATCAAAATCATTACGTGGCGTGCAAGCTCAAAGCCCCTCTTAACATATTCCCAATGATTAATATGTAAGGGTGGCTGGAACCTACCATGTACAGTAATTTCTGGTATCTGAGTCATAGTTTTACATTAGCATGAATAGATTAAGTAACCTTTCAAATTGCGCACGTGCAGGGTGTAGGATGTTTACTTCAATCTGTGCGCCGAGATTACTCGGGCATCAGACTGAAGATCGATCTCTACGAAGGCAACTGCTTCGCAATTACAACCTTCGTAGCACAAATACTTTTCACCAAAAGAAAAGCCCCTGACAAATCAGGGACTATTCTACTGGTGCAGGGTGTAGGATTCGAACCTACGAAGGCTGAGCCAACAGATTTACAGTCTGCCGTGTTTGACCGCTTCACTAACCCTGCAGATTAGAAAGGAGTTATTGGTCGACGCGGCCAACAACTCCTCGGGAACACCTCTCATTAACCACCTCACGTGGAAATTAAAGGTCCTGTATCAGTTGCCTCGCAACGCACTGATACAACTATATCTTCTCATATATACCCAGAAATTTTACGAATATTCCGGATAAAGTACATGGAGCCGACAGAGGGATTTGAACCCACGACCCGCTGTTTACAAAACAGCCGCTCTGACCACTGAGCTATGTCGGCATCTTTCTAGTACGGCCTCAATTCTATCAGAGGCGAGCAATCTTATCAATGGTGTAATCTTCTTGTGCTAAAGCGAGACTCTTCGTGGTCGCAATACACGCTTTGGTTGTCCGGATGGGACCACTAACTTATTTAGTTTTTTCTCAATTGCTTTTTGTTCTTCTTCCATCCCTCTAGACTCAAACGCCCGTTTTAAAAGTGTATATGTCTCTTTGTTAGGCTCAAGCTCTGCGGCTTTCTCAAGCTCTTCGATCATTTTCTTGTCGTTGCCAACCTTCTCGAGAACTTTTGCATAGGCGATATGCCTCGCAGCAAGGTTATCCTCTAGTTGAAGCGCGTGCTCAAAAGCAGTCATCGCCTTTTCGTAATTACCTTTTTCGAAGTAGATTAGCCCAAGGTTGTGCAAGCTTGAAGCACTCGGCTCAATACTAGACGCGATCTCAAAACAATCAATCGCGTCTCGATATTCGTGCTGTTTGGCATATAAAATCCCTAGACGGTTATAAGCAGCTGCGTTCTTGTCGTCAATCTTAAGTATCGTAAGAAGCGCCTTCTCAGCACGAAGGAACTTATTTTCCCGTAAGCCTTGATGAGCGATATCCCAAAGCTTCCCTAGCTTATCGCCGATCTTGTGCGGTATATCTTCAGGATCTTCCCTAGTCTGAAAAGAAGCACGAAAGGCAACAATTGTCAGTGCGACGATTACAAGTAATGCATACATCGGCTATATTATACCTTGAATTGTCTAGCTTATGAAAATGGTGAGTGTTGATGCCGGTCGATTAGGACCAACACCAACACTCACCGTATTCAGAACCTCGGATTCCATCCGCTCATCCTTCCTCGAAGTGATGTTTTTTAGCTTATCAGCCGGGCGGTATTTCAACGTTGACTCGGCGAACGCTGGCGCATTCACGTCCTAGTCTCCCGCCTATCCTACACTCTACTGATACGGAATCTCCGGCCGGATGTGGGAGTCGAACCCTAGTTGCTCACGCAACATGCATCCATGTGCCACCGTTTCTGAACAGATATATTTAATACTAATTGCTCACGCCAGTCAATTTATAGATTAACGAGTAATTTTGCTACAGACGTTCGTTTTGAAACACCATAGCTAAGTTCCGTCTGTGCTTGTTCTATAGCGCTCAGGCGTTTTACCCACGAAGAGATGTCCTGACCTTTTGCAGCAGAGGTTTTAAATCCTATCTGCAGAATTCGCTCTAGTGATTCAAGCGTGGACCCTAAAAGCGCATCGTTCTTGAGTAGTCCATCAACTTTAAACAGTCTTTTACCTGGTTCGGTAGATAAAAGTTCTTTGGCGATATTCATACCTTCTGTAGAAAGAGTATCGTCAACCTCGATAACTAGCCCAGCCCTTCCGCCTGATCTCATATAATCTTTTTCGGCACTATTTTTCGATAACCCTTGTTTGACAAAATACTCTACAAACTCATCTTTTAATGGCGGTAATACTCGAATTCTCTGCACACGAGAGAGGATTGTTTGAAGCAGTCCGGATGTATCGGAGCTGCTCAACAAAAAATATGTGCGCTTTGGGGGCTCTTCAAGTAGTTTTAGAAGAGAATTCTGTGTCTCGTGCGTCATTCTATCAGCATCGACAATTGTTATAACCCTGATTGCATCATCACTAACTTGAAGTTTAGTAAAGTTTTTAAGATTTTTAATTTCTTCTAGCTTGATAGCGCCATCTTCTAAACCAATTTCATAAAGTTCTAGAGCGCTATCTATGGATAAATTATTTGCAATATGTCGAAGCATTGAGGTTTTGCCTAGATGCTTGTCGCCTTCTAGTAGCAACGCCTGAGACGGCAAGCTCAAATAGTTGTTAATCTGTTCAAGCGTTTTTATAGAAATTAGTAAATTACTTTGTAGCATATTGTTCGAATTCTTCCGGAGTTGGAGCGATGAACGTTTGAGTGCCGGCTTCCGGTATCTCGATTTCAAGCTTTTGAGCATGCAAAAGCAACCGAGGTGCATTTACTCCACCATAAAGTTCGTCGCCAACAATAGGACAATGCAGATAGTTCATATGGACTCTTAGTTGATGTGTGCGGCCTGTTTCGGGGTTAAGGCTCAAGAATGCGTACTTACCACTCTTTGAGACTTTTTCTATTACATAATCTGTCACAGCGGACTTACCTCGTTGGTCAACGCGAAACATTTTCGGGTGGCCTGGGTCACGACCTATCGGTGCATCGATCTTGGCTTTGTCATGCTTTGGTTTTGGGCTGACGACTGCTTGATATGTCTTTTGCACTTTGCGGTCATGAAACTTTTTCTGCAAGAAACTCTGAGTAGCTGTATTTTTAGCACATATCATTACACCACTAGTAGCTCGATCGAGGCGGTGCACAATACCTGCCCTTCCAGCGCCTTCTGTTGTCGGGTCTATATATTGCCGCAGAAAGCTTGCGACACTAGCCTCCATACTAATTCCTCCCCTTGAGTGGCTCAATACTCCTGTAGGTTTATTGATGACTAGTACATTTTTGTCCTCATAGATTACCTGGAGTTCTATGGGGTCAAACTCACGTTCAACAAGCCACGAGTCATCAACGACAACCTTGTCACCGAGGCGAAGTTTGTACCCTGCTTTTTGTGCTGTGCCGTTGATCACTACCATATCGGCAGTAAACAATTTGGATAAGGCCGATCGTGCAAAAGCTGTGTAGTTTTCTGCTAAGAATACATCTGCTCTATGGCGCGCACTCTCTTCGCCAACAATTAGTGTTTTCATCTAACGTAATCCGACTGCTTTTTGTACTTTTCCTAAAGTTTCATTGGCAACTATATTCATAGCCGCTTCACTCGTCTCTAGTTTTTGCACAAGAGCGCTTTCGTCAACAGAAGCTAAGCTACTTTGAAAACCTTGCAAAAATTGCGCCACTAGACCCGAGACTACATTTTTTAGGTCACCGTAGCGTTCATTTCCAGTCCATTCGGCAAGTACTTCTTCGTGCGTTTTGTTGCTGAGCAGTTGGTAGATTTGAAGTAAATTAGTAACTCCTGGTTGATTCTGCCAATCCCAGTTGATCGCACCGATGTTATCAGTTTCTGCACGCTTGATTTTATCTGCAGCTGCTTCAGGAGTATCGCTAAGTTGGATCGTACCAGACGGGTCGTCGACACTTTTGCTCATTTTCTTTTCTGGATTACGAAGTGATCGAATTCGAGTACCTTCTAACCTAGGCGAGAATTCGAGTAGCTTCGACCATTCATCAGGAACGGTAAATAGCTCACCGAACTTGTTATTCATGCGAATACCGAGGTCACGAGCAAGCTCTAGGTGTTGCCTCTGATCATCACCCACGGGTACGTATTTTGCACCATACAGCAAAATATCTGCGGCCATGAGTACCGGATAGTCGAACAGACCGGCAGATATTACTTCCTGGTCCTCACTTTTGTCTTTGAACTGAGTCATTCGTGAAAGCTCGCCAAAGTAGGCAAAGTTGTTCAATATTACGGTAAGTTCACTATGGGCTGGTATGAAGCTTTGTCGATAGAGATACATGTCCTCATGGTCAATCGGCACACCAGCCGCCACAAACACTTTCAAGTTCTGAATCGTCTGCGCATAAAGAGTTGAGTGATCTACTTCTGTCGTAAAACTATGTAGGTCTGGCGCAAACATATTAACTTGATATTCACCCAAGTGGTCTTGCTGTAGCTTTACCATTGGCAAAATGGCACCCAAGTAGTTACCTAGGTGATATTCGGCATTTGTCCTCAGACCAGTAAGGATGACAGGTTTACTCATAATCAGCTTCTATTGTACTCGATTTCAGGCTTGCAACGTAAAAACCTATTGAATATTCCGATGGTAAGATCCTATATGAGTTTCCTGGTGCTAAATCAGGAAGCGGCCCTTTGCTAATTTTTACTTGCTCGACGGACTGTAGGTACTTTTTTACAGACTTTTCATTCTCAATTTTATTTAAAGTGCAGGTGCTATAGATAATCTTACCGTCGCTTTTAAGTAACGGCGCAGTGCCTTTGACGAGCATTCTTTGTAATTGATGAAGACGTTTTACTTTAGCCGGAGACCAAGTTTCTAGGGACGAAACATCGCCTGCTAAAATTTGTCCCTCACCTGAGCATGGTGCATCTATCAATATTCGATCAAAATACCCTCTTTCGTACGTTTTATTGATGTATTGCCCGGGCATTACCGTTACTGTAGGCATATCCAGGCCTAAACTACCGTGTAGGCGCTTTAAACGCACCATACGGTCCTTAGAGACGTCGTTAACATACAAATCTATACTCTTGCCTGTAACCAGCTGTAAATACGCTGACTTGAGCCCTGGAGCTGCACACACGTCCAAAAGGCTCTGTCTTTCTTGAATATCTAGTGCAAGGCAAGCATACGCACTGGCTAACCCGAATGAAAAGGCTTTGCCGCTCTTTAAAAGTTCATGATCTTTAGGTAAGGGTACTTCTCCGACCCACATATATGGAGCCCAACTAATTCGTTTGAAACCGTAGCTACCTAAATCTACCCCCGGTGAACACAAAGTTGGCTTAGTAGGTACAGTCAAAGCCTCAATAGGCCCTAAAAAAGAAAGAGCGGAGGCGAGTAATGCCTTCCGCTCTTCTAACGTTTTCATGTGCCTCTAACGCTTAGTAAATTGACGCTGCTTACGAGCACCCTTAAGACCGAACTTCTTGCGTTCTTTCTCTCGAGGATCTCGACCTAGTAGATCGGCTCGCTTTAGAGTGCCACGGTAGTCTTCATTGACCAAAGCCAAAGCTTTTGCGATACCAAGCTGAATCGCATCTGCTTGACCTGAGTGACCACCACCATTGACCTTTACACTCACATCAAACTGACCTTCTTTGTCTAGTACGACAAATGGCTTCGTTAGCTCGTGCAGGATGTAGTCACTTCCGGAGAAGTATTCTTCTGCAGTCTTGTCATTAATAGTGATAGCGCCTTTGCCGCCCATTATTCGAACTCGTGCAGACGCGCGACTACGACGCCCTAGCGCATAAAAATAGTTATTTGAAGCTGTTTTAGCCATTATAGACTCACTTTCTTAGGTGTTTGGGCTGTATGAGTGTGCTCAGACGTTGGGAAAATCCGTAAACGGTTCATTCGCTCCGAAGCAAGCTTGTTCTTAGGAAGCATGCCTGCAACTGCAAGGCGCACTACATCTGTAGAATCCTTAGCAATTTTCTCTGCAAGGGTCGCTTCTTTCAGGCTACCAGGATACTGGCTGTGACGGTAATACATTTTGTCTTGCAGCTTGTTACCTGTAACTACAAGATTGTCGGTGTTGATAACCACAACATGGTCGCCGCAATCAATATGATGCGTATACATTGGCTTGTCTTTGCCAGTAAGAAGCTTTGCGATCTGTGTTGAGAGCCTACCTAGAGGTAGCTCGCTAGCGTCGATGATATACCACTCTCTGACTACTTCTGTAGGTTTTGCGCTATAGGTCTTCATTATTTCTTATCCTTTGTAGCTGCATTTTTAGCAACTGGCTTTACGGCTGGTGCTTTTTTAGCAGCTGGTTTCTTAACGCTCGGAACCTTAGCTTCCACAGTCTTAGTAGCTGATGGAGCAACACTGCCATCTAGACTATCCACGAAAGATACTCGAGCCATCTGAGCGTTATCACCTCGACGCCATCCAGCTCGTTCGATCCGAAGATGTCCGCTGTTCCGTGTAGTTAACTTTGGTGCAATCTCATCAACAAGCTTGTGGGCGCTATCTAGGTGAGCTACCTTAGCAATGATAAGCCTTCGACTATGCAAGTCACCGACTTTTGCCTTAGTGATTAGCTTCTCTACATACGGTACCAACTCTTTAGCTTTCGGCGTTGTCGTTACGATCGACTCATGATTAATGAGCTCAGTAGCAAGCCCCTTTAGTAGAGCTCGTCTTTCGTCTCGTTCACGGCCGAATTTGCGACCTTTATATCCGTGGCGGTGCATTGTTAAAGTTCCATCTCCGTCATCTTGTCTTTGACTTCGTCAAGTGCTTTGCTTCCAAAACCTTTTAGTTCTTTAAGCTCTGCGTCGCTTAGGCTAAATAAGTCCTTAAGTGTATGAATATCGTTGTTGATGAGTGCATTTGTTGTTCGGGCGCTCAAGTTTAGGTCTTCGATAGGAACCATAAGCTCAGAAGTCTCTTCGTCGTCACCATAAGAATCATCAATATTCTTAGCGGTAAGTGGAGCACCAGCTTCTACAACTGTTGATCCAGCAAGAGCTGTAAACTGATTAACCAAAATAGCGCTTGCTTCTTCAAAAGCTTCCTTAGGAGTTATTGAGCCGTCAGTATCAATTGTAATATTTAGCTTATCAAGGTCAGTAATCTGTCCGACACGTGTGTCTTCGACTCTGTAACGTACTCGATATACTGGGCTGAATACAACATCAAGGGCGATCATATCTGATGGCTTCTTAGCAGCACTCTCTTCGATTGTTCGGTAGCCTCTGCCAATTTCCACTATAAAGTCGAATACTACAGAAGATTTATCGTCATCGATCGTACAAATAACATGCTTTGGATTAACAACTTCTACGTCTGCAGATTTTGCTATATCACCAGCAGTAACAACGCCTTTGCCTTTTTTCTCTAGGCGAAGCGTCTGAGCTTGTTCGTTGAACACTCGGAAACGTACACCCTTAAGATTGAGCATGATGTCGACAACGTCTTCTTTTACTCCAGGAATCGTCGTAAATTCGTGAGTTGCGCCTTCTACTTTAAACGCAGTGATTGCAGCACCTGCAAT
>JBGSMB010000009.1:0-6752 GCA_041740375.1 Saccharimonadales bacterium (SeqCode)
AACATATATTTTGGGGGGCTACGATGAAGACACGAGTTGCAATAAACGGGTTCGGTAGAATCGGAAGAAATTCATTTCGAATCGCTTTTGACAGACAGGACATCGAGATAGTTGGGATTAATGACCTAACAGATACTAAAACACTCGCCTATCTATTAAAATATGACACCAACTACGGTATTTACTCGCACGAGGTGAGTTTTGACGACACTAGTATAATCGTAAATGGCGTTCATATTCCTGTATCTGCAGAAAAGGAGCCATCAGCTCTTCCCTGGGCTGATCGTAACGTTGATGTTGTCATTGAATCAACGGGTAGATTTACTACTAGAGAACTAGCCCAGGCGCATATAGATGCTGGAGCAAAAAAAGTAGTGATAAGCGCACCTGCTAAAAGCGATGATGTCACTACGGTTGTTCTTGGGGCTAATGACGAAAAGCTAGTAGAAGCCGGGAATATAGTAAGCAATGCGAGCTGTACCACAAACAGCCTAGCTGCCGTCATGGATATAATGACGAAAGAGTTTGGCGTAGAGAAAGCTATGTTAACTACAGTTCATAGTTACACTGCAACTCAGGTACTACAAGACGGGCCAGCAAAAGACTTACGGGAGGCGCGTGCTGCGGCAGAAAATATAGTACCTACGACTACTGGTGCAGCAAAAGCAGTTGCACTTACAGTACCTGTATTGGTTGGTAAATTTGATGGTTTAAGTATTCGAGTTCCTAGCCCCGTTGTTTCTTTAAGCGATGTGACGATGGTGCTCAGTAAAGAAACTACAAAAGAAGATATTAATCGTGTTTTGGTTGAAGCCACAAAACAACCATATTACCAGGGCATACTAGACGTGACAGACGAGCCGCTTGTAAGTAGCGACTTTGTTGGGAATAGTCACTCAGGGATTATTGATCTTCTTCTCACAAATGTTGTTGCAGGTAATCTTGCTAAAGTTGTAGTTTGGTACGACAATGAATGGGGTTACAGTAATCGGCTCGTTGAGCTTGTAGCAGATTTCGGAAAACAATTAGCGAGTCAACAAACTGAAAAGGTAGACGAACTTAATCACGAGAATCTTGCTGAAACAGTCACTTTATAGACATGAAGATATTTATAGGCGCGGATCATAACGGCTTCTACCTCAAGGAAAAGCTGGAGGACTATTTACGAAAACTCGAGTATGAAGTACATGACGAGGGCGGTAATAAAAACGACCCAGACGATGACTTTCCGGTATTCGCTTCAAGAGTTGTACATCATATGAGACAGAGTCAAGATAAAGACCCGAGAGGCATATTAATATGTGGTAGTGGGCAGGGCATGGCAATTGCCGCGAACAGATTTAAGGGCATACGCGCTGTCGTCATAAGCGAAAAAGCAGAGGCAAAACTTGCTCGCAATGACGACGATAGCAACGTCTTGGCGCTACCAGCATATCTCCTAGAAAAAGACTATTCGAAGGCTATAGATATTGTCGATACTTGGCTTAAGACTCCATTTGAACGGATAGCGCGTAGAGTAAGAAGAATTGAAGAGTTAGATAATATATCCTAATGAGGAAAAGGTAGATATGAGTGTTATTTGTCCAACAGTTACTTGTCAAACAGAAGACGTTCACGAGTACAGACGTCAAATGGAAAAAGTTGAATATTTAACAAATCGTATTCAGGTAGATCTCATGGATGGTGACTTTGCGCCAACAAAATCGCCACCATTTGACCATATTTGGTTCCCCGAGCACCTGCAAATCGATCTACATTTAATGTTCAGACATCCGGCTTTAATGCTAAACAATGTACTTGAGATCAAACCTTCGCTACTAATCGTTCACGCAGAGTCTGAGGTTGATATACCGACTTTGTCTACCGCGATAAGAGAATCAAATATAAAGATGGGACTCGCTTTACTTCCTGAAACAAACCCTGAACATATATTGGACGAACTAGAATACCTGGACCATGTGTTAATTTTTTCTGGTAATCTTGGACATTTTGGTGGAGCGGCAGACCTTTCATTGTTGCGAAAAGTCGAAAAACTCAAAAGGTATAAGCCGGACCTCGAGATTGGATGGGATGGGGGCGCAAATCTCGATACAGTGAAGCAACTGTCGGACGGTGGAGTCGATGTAATAAACGTGGGTGGCTTCATTCAACTTTCTGAGAATCCGAAATCAGCATTTGAACAACTCACTACTCTGATACAATCATAAGCAGTATGAAGCCCAAAAACTTTACGGCCAAAAAGTTATCGATACAGCAACTTGAACTTAAAGCCAACGAAATTAGAAAAAGTGTCATTTCAATGCTTGAAGAAGCGGGTAGTGGTCACTCTGCTGGACCGCTTGGACTAGCAGATATTGTCACTGCGCTATATTTTGATGTGGCGAAGCAAGATCCTAAGCATCCAGATTGGAACGAGAGAGATTTAATATTGCTTAGTAATGGGCACTGTATACCGATTCAGTATGCAACGATGGCACATGCGGGATATTTTGATAAAAAGGAGTTATTGACTCTGCGAAAATTTGGCTCTCGCCTACAGGGTCATCCTGAAAGGACAAAACTACCCGGATTGGAGAATACGAGTGGACCACTTGGGTGTGGTCTAAGTCAAGCGAACGGTATGGCGCTCGCGATGCGCATGGAACAACAATTACACCGCTGGGTGTACGTTTTGCTTGGTGATGGAGAGCTTAACGAAGGAAATATTTGGGAGGCGGCTATGTTTGCGCCCAAGTACGGTCTTCACAATGTGATAGGGATAATAGACCGCAACAACATTCAGATTGATGGCCCAACTGAAAACGTAATGCCGTTAGAGGACTTAAAAGATAAGTGGGAGGCATTTGGCTGGCATGTAATAGATATTGACGGCAATAATATTGAAGCAGTTATAGATGCTTGCGCAATGGCACGGGCAATTGTTGAGAAGCCGGTGATAATAATCGCGCATACTGTTCCTGGAAAAGGCGTGGAATTTATGGAATATGATTTTCATTGGCACGGTATTGCGCCTAAACATGACGAAGCGATGAAGGCACTTCATGAACTCCGAACGTTGAACGGAAAAATTAGAGGAGAGCACGAATGAGTCAGTATCACCTCGAAGATATAAGTAAAGAACTAGTATTAGAGGCAAACAGAAAGGGCTTTGGTATGGGCCTCCTGGAAGCAGGACAACGCGACGAAAGGGTTGTAGCACTATGCGCCGATCTTACTGGCTCTACAATGATGAATTTTTTTGCTGAAGAGTTTTCTGAGCGATTTTTTGAGGTCGGAATTGCTGAGCAAAATTTAGTTACAACAGCATCTGGCTTAGCTGCTATGGGTAAGATACCTTTTTGTTCGAGTTATGCAGCTTTTAGCCCTGGGCGCAACTGGGAGCAAATTAGAACAACAATTTGCCTGAACGAACAGCCGGTAAACATTGTAGGTTCTCACGCGGGGCTTAGTGTTGGTCCCGACGGTGCAACACACCAAATTCTTGAAGACATTGCAATTATGCGAAGCCTGCCAAACATGGTTGTTATTGCACCAGCGGACAGTATAGAAGCAAAGAAGGCCACGTTAGCTATGGCAGCAGATCGTCGACCCACCTATCTACGCTTAGCCCGTGAACCATTACCAACATTTACCTCAGATGTAACGCCATTCGAGATTGGTAAAGCATACGTTTATGACGTAGGTAGGGACGTAACCATTATCTCTACCGGTACGATGACGTTTCATGCCTTAAAGGCTGCAGAAGCGATGTATAAAGACGGTATTGATGCTGAAGTAATCCATTGTCCAACTATAAAGCCGTTGGATGGGGCGACGATTATTGCAAGTGCTCAAAAAACAAAAGCGGTAATAACTTGCGAAGAAGCACAACAAGCCGGTGGGTTGGGTGGTGCGGTGGCTGAATTACTCTGCGAACACCTACCGACACCTATTCGTAGAATTGGAGTCAATGATAGTTTTGGTCAAAGCGGTACCCCAGATGAATTATTTGAACACTATGGACTTACGTCAAAACACATACAGTTTGCCGCACATGATTTATTAAAAAGTTTAGGGAGAGAGTAATGTCATTAACAATTGAAGAAATTCGACAGAATTGCGCGAAAGCACGAGCGGCAACTGAGCGTGCAAGAAAAGAACATTTTGCCATCGGAGCATTTAATATTGACAATCAAGAGACCTTGATTGCGATTGCACGTGCTGCAAAAAAACTACAAGCACCGGTTATGGTAGAGCTATCTCAAGGTGAGGTGGACGCACTTGGCTTACACAACATAAGGGACTTAGTTGATAACTATAAAGCTGAATATGGTATTGAGATGTATATTAATCTCGATCACAGTCCTAATGTTGAAGCTGCAAAGGCGGGAATTGACGCTGGTTTTGAGTTTATACACATTGATGTAAGCCAATCTGACCATAACGCAACCGATAAAGAGATAATTGAGGCAACCTCAAGCATCGTAGAGTACGCTAAATTTACCGGTGCCTTAGTGGAGAGCGAACCTCACTACTTTCAAGGATCGAGCAATGTCCACACAGAGAATATCGATTACGCCGAAATTAAAAAAACATTTACTAAGCCTTTAGAAGCTAAAAAATTTGCAAAGGCAACCGGAATAGACACGTACGCAGCTGCTGTAGGAAATTTGCATGGGAAATATCCAGTGCCAAAAATATTGGATTTGGATTTACTGAAACGGATACGTGAGAATTTGCCGGAACATGTAAATATTAGCTTGCACGGTGGAAGTGGTACTCCTGGTCACTTTTTTGAAGATGCAGTAAGAATTGGTGTTACAAAAATTAATATCAACTCTGATATGCGTTATGTGTTCCGCAAGACCACCGAGAAAGTGCTTGAAGAAAATCCGGACGAGTTTGCGCTTGTTAAATTGATGGATCGAGTTAAAGATGCCGTACAAGAAGTTGTAGAGAGCAAGATACATAGCTTTAATGCGGTAGGCAAAGCACGCCCATAACAACCCTCGTTAATACACTTGTGAGAGATACATCCTCAAGGTACAATAAATGCTGAATAAGCATAAAAACTATAAAAGGGTGGGAGCTCAATGGAAAACCACAGTTTAGACGTATTGGCAATTGGAGATGTTGTTACTGATGCCTTTATTAAGTTACGTGACGAGCAGGCTTGGACAGAGGAACGAGATGGACAACAAAAACTTGTTATGCCCTTTGGCACTAAAGTACCGTTTGATCATTCCGTAGTGATTGACGGCGTTGGAAACGCTGCAAACGCAGCAGTTGCGTTTGCAAAACTTGGACTATCTAGTGGACTAGTGTCTAATGTTGGCGCTGACTCATGGGGAAGGGACATAATAACTGCCCTTGAGAAAAACGATGTAGACGCAAGATTTGTGCATGTAAATAGAGGTAAAGTAAGTAACTACCATTATGTTCTTTGGTATAAAGATGAGCGCACTATCTTAATTAAGCATGAAGAGTACGATTATCATTGGCCTAGGTTCAGAAGTGTCGATATCCCTAAGTGGGCATATTTTAGTTCGATTAGCGAGAGAGCACTTGATTATCATGATGATGTTGCGGACTGGTTGCAGCGTTTTTCTGATGTAAAATTGGCTTTCCAGCCTGGCACATTTCAAATGGCTGTCGGTGTTGATCGCTTAAAAAGAATATATGAAAGAACTGAACTCTTAGTATTGAATCGTGAAGAGGCTGTCCTCGTTACAGGCGGGGATTATCATGATATGCATGATTTATTTAATAGACTGCACGGCCTAGGTCCTAAGATAGTTTGCATTACTGATGGACCTCATGGCTCGTATGCATCAAACGGACAAGATAGGTACAAGATGCCGAACTACCCCGACCCAGGCCCTCCGGTAGAACGAACAGGCGCAGGAGATTCATACGCATCTACATTTGTTGCAGCGATCATGCATGGTGAAACTTTAGAAGAGGCAATGAGGTGGGGTCCAATAAACTCAATGAATGTTGTTCAGCATGTAGGTGCCCAGGAGGGCTTATTAAGTCGCGATGAGCTACAGGGATATTTAGAAAATGCCCCCGATTGGTATCATCCCGAAAAGCTATAATCACATGCAAAGAGCGGTGTTGTAATGGCGCGGGGCTTAAGAGAGTTGCTAAATGCAACAGAACCAGCGTATAGCTTTAGGCTTCGTGAACTTGAAAATCTGACCGGTTCTAAAGCCGTGGATATAACTCTTTTGCATGAAGTTACGAAGGCTACTGAAGCAAAAATTGCAGTGCTCGGGCTTGATTCATCGGATACCCATGACGAAGAATTGTATATGCAATTACAGAGAATTTTACATGAAGTAGACCTCCAATTATTCCCAATCGACGCCAAAATTATGTCACTACACGAAGTTACTTCGTCTATGCCGTTTGCTTCTATTCCAATGCTTAAACCTACAGTACTAAAAAATATTCTACGGCTTCATCCTCCAAAAAATGTCATGAAAAAACTGGGATACACATCACTAGAGTCATTTTTAAAGCGAGCAGATATTAAGCAGATTTCTTTGGGGATATTTTTACACGAGTCTTATAGCTGGCATAAAAAATTTAGCAATCAACTTAAAGGCTTAACTTCCGCGGACTTTGTTCTAAAGAAACCATCACTATCTTTCTTACCTGGAAAGCTTTTGCCGTCAAACACGTCAGTTCATACGATGTTATCTGGAGTAGTAGGCCTAAACAGAGATATTTCCCCGTCGACAAATTATCTACTAGAGATAATTGCAAAG
>JBGSMB010000010.1:0-5118 GCA_041740375.1 Saccharimonadales bacterium (SeqCode)
TGCTGCGTTGCCGGCAACTTCAGGTAGGGATGAGTTGTCGTAGCATACTACCGGACAGCCAAGCTGCATTGCTTCAAGAATTGGTAGACCAAAACCCTCGTATCTGCTTGGAAATACAAAGCAAGAAGCATTGTTGTAGAGGGAAATAAGCTCGGCATCATCCAGGTAGCCAGGGATTACGATGTCTTTCTTGCTTTCGGGATGGGCGTTTATGACTTCTGTCCAACCGACTAACTTTAAGTTTTTGCCAAGACCGAATTCCTTGCCGACGCAAACGAGCTTGAGGTCTTGGTGTTGCTTCTTCACCTCAAAAAAGTCTCTGGCGAGTCCGGCTATGTTTTTTCTCTGGTCTATAGCACCAACGTAGAGGATATATTTCTCGCGGGTGAGCCCATGCATTTTGAGTATTTTTGCTTGTTCTTTGGAGTTTGCCGTAGAAGTGAGAGTATTTGCTACAGCCAGCGGAGTTACCACGATTCGTTTACCGGTTTTAGCATCTAGGTATTTTATGAAGTCATCTTTCGATGCCTGAGAAATGGCGACAAGTCCGGCCGCTGACTTGTATGACTCCAATACTTCTCTGTAGAACTTGTCTTGGATCTTTTCCGCCACGATCTGCTTGTATTTGATGACGCCGGCCATCTTTTGTGAGGCCTTTTCGTGTGTAAAGAGCAAGGGGATTACATCCATGAATACTCCTACGGAAGGTACAGTCCTGCCTATTCCATATGCTGCTTCGGCTTGAAAGAAAACATCAACATCTTTTTTAGACGGTCGTACTACGTTGTAGGGTCTGGCTAGTGCGCGAACATACTTAACCTTCTGAACGTGCTTAGGTCGTACCCAGATTATTTTTTGATTTTTAATATGCTCCAATTTATCTTCCGGGACCTTCATGCTTTTGTCTGCGTAAAAGACAAATTCACTTTCTTTCAAATGCTCTGGAATATTAAATAAGATATTTTCTAGGTATCTTCCAATGCCTCTATAACCGCTATGGCCTTGCAGGGGGCGAATATCTACACCAATTTTCATCAGGTCTATTATACCTTCTTATCAATAGCGTGAACGATAGTTTATATATCTGGTAAAATTGTATGAGCTTTTGAAATTATAAGGAGAGGTATGGCGAAAAGCGCACTTATTACAGGCATTACAGGTCAGGATGGTGGACATCTAGCTAGATTGTTAATAGAAAAGAACTATCAAGTTTATGGGGTTATTCGCGGACAGCAAAACCCAAGGCGTAGGGAGTTTGAGGAGGAGTTCCCCGAAGTTAAGCTTATAGAAGCCGACCTTACTGACTTATCGTCCATGCAACGCGCGGTCGATACCGCAAAGCCAGATGAGTTTTATAACCTTGGCGCGATTAGCCACGTAGGGTACTCGTTCAAGAACCCACTTCTTACCGCAGACACCACCGGAAAAGGGGTGTTGAACTGCCTAGAAGCAATCCGCCTGAGTGGAGGAGAAAAAACAATACGGTTTTATCAGGCTTCAACTAGCGAGATGTATGGCGGGCTTGAATATAATAGGCCAGAAAAAGGCTATGATGAGAAGTCCACCTTCCACCCGCGCAGCCCTTATGGTGTCGCAAAACTTTACGGCTATTGGATTACGCAGAACTACCGCGAAAGCTATGACATGTTTGCGGTCAGTGGTATATTGTTCAACCACGAAGGCGAGCGAAGAGGGCTTGAATTCGTAACTCGTAAAATAACAAATGCAGTTGCACGCATACACCTTGGTAAGCAAAAAGAAATCGTGCTCGGTGATCTTTGGCCAAAAAGAGATTGGGGTTATGCGGGTGACTATGTGCGTGGTATGTGGCAGATGCTCCAGCAAGATACGCCAGATGACTACGTATTAGCGACTGGTGAAACGCATTCAATAGAAGAATTTTTGACGCTAGCATTTAAAGAAGTTGGTATTGACGATTGGAAGCCGTATGTACGTCAGGACCCAGCGTTTATGCGTCCTGCAGAAGTAGATCTACTTCTTGGAAATCCCGCAAAAGCAGAAAAAGAATTAGGCTGGAAGCGTGAAGTAGACTTCCCTGGCCTTGTAAAGCTAATGGTTGAACACGATCTAAAGCTTGAAAAATAGAAAAACTAGGCCTGGCTTTTTCGCCATTCCGCAAAGTCGTGAATGGTTTGTCCAATAGGAATTTGAGTTGCCCAGCCAGTATCGTTTGCTAGTCGTTCAGCGCTACCGTAAATTACCGATTGACCTTCAGTCCTTGTACCGGGTAGCTCCATATCGAATTCCTTGGCCAACATTTGAATAATGTTATATCCAAGTCTAGCGGCACCACTTGCGATATTGTAGGTCCGATATTGTAACGAGTCACTTTCAGCAAGCAATCTGTACGCTCTCACAACATCTCGAACGTCCGTAAAGTCCCTCCACGAGTTTAATATGCTTGTGTCCAGTTCTTCTTTTCTCACAAATCTATCGGCCCAATCGGGGACGATAAAACCCGGACGCTGGCCAGGGCCAGTGTGGTTAAACGGTCGAGCAACTACGATATCTAGAACGCCGTTGTATTTTGCTAATTCTCTCTCGAGCATAATCTTGCTCTTTATATATGCGCTCGCTTGGTCTTCGGGCAGTAAGCTTGAATCTTCCGTGAGCGGCATTGTGTTCTCTGGGCTATATATCGCACCGCTACTTACGGCCACTATTCTTCCAGTCGAACCAATAGATGCGAGTCTGTCATAGAGGTTGGTGTGCGAGAGGATGTTTGTGTTTATCACCTTCTCGACCTCGGTTTCATTTGGGTTGTTTATGGCAATCCCCGCCAGATTAATCACCGCTTCTATTCCATCTAAAGATAGTTTTGCCACGGCCTCAGGATCTCTAAGGTCGCAGATCTCATATCGGGCTACTAGATCGGCAATTTCATCTGCTATCGGTTCGCTATAGCCTGTGCCGTAGATTGTATGCCCGTTCTGCGCGAGCTCCCTAGCAAGGTGCCTACCGACAAAACCGTTGATTCCTGTGACTAGTATATTTTTCATACGCTTCCTGACATTCTAAAGCAATCTAAGATATAATCATATGACGTGAAAGAGATGTTTCAAAAAATTGTCGCACGCTATAGCTATTCCGTCATATTACTAAAGCGGTTGGTAGCAACAGACTTTAAGTTAAGATACCAGGGCTCTTTTCTAGGATATTTGTGGTCTCTTCTTAAGCCACTCGCTCTATTCTTTATTCTATATATCGTCTTCGTTCGTTTCTTAAAAGTAGGTGCTGGTATACCAAACTTCCCGGTTTATTTGCTTTTAGGTATAGTGCTTTGGAATTTTTTTGGAGAAATAACTGCTGGTAGTGTCGGGTCGATTGTTGCGAAGAGTGACTTGATCCGTAAGATAAACTTCCCAAAATATGTGATTGTACTCTCTGGCAGCCTATCTGCACTTATCAATCTTGGCTTAAATTTTTTGGTGGTTGGTTTCTTCATGTTCCTGAGTGGAGTAAATATTAGCTGGTCAATATTATGGATGCCTCTCCTAGTTTTACAGCTGTTTGTCTTTTCGATTGCAGTGGCATTTTTCTTAAGTGCACTGTATGTGAAGTTTCGTGACGTTACGTATATATGGGAAGTGATTACGCAAGGTGCATTTTATGCGACGCCAATTCTCTATCCACTTTCTGCCATACCTGTAGCAGCTGCCAAGATACTTATTTTGAGCCCGGTTGCTCAAATCATCCAAGATGCAAGGTATGTAATGATAACTAAACAGACGGAAACTATAGCAACACTATACGGTAGTCATTGGTACAGGCTGATTCCCATTTCTATAACGATACTGACTGCCATTTTCGCTGCGAGATATTTTAGGAAAAACTCTAAGTCATTTGCGGAGAACGTGTAATGAATGACGACGTCGCAATTTCAGTAAAGAATGTATACAAGGACTTTAAGCTACCTCATGAAAAAGTCACTTCCGTGAAAAGCGCTTTTACGGGGGTTCTACGCGGTAAGTCGAGCTTGCGATACGAAAAGCAACACGCCCTTAAAGACATCTCGTTTGAAATAAAAAAAGGCGAGTTCTTCGGCGTTGTTGGGCGTAATGGTAGCGGGAAGAGTACCTTGCTAAAAATTATCGCTCAGATATACCAACCTACTAAAGGTACTGTTCTGGTTAATGGAAAGCTCGTACCATTTATCGAGCTAGGTGTTGGATTTAACCCAGAGCTTACCGGAAGAGAAAATGTTTACTTGAACGGAGCTATCCTAGGATTTACAAATGAGCAAATAGATAAAAACTATAAGGAGATTGTAGAGTTCGCAGAGCTAGAAGAGTTTATGGACCAGAAGTTGAAAAATTACAGTAGCGGGATGCAAGTACGGCTTGCATTTGCATGCGCTACTAAGGCAGAGGCGGACATATTGCTTGTGGACGAAGTATTGGCGGTAGGTGATTCAGACTTTCAAAGAAAATGCTTCAATTTTTTTAAAGACCTAAAGAGGCAGAACAAAACGGTCGTTTTTGTAACGCATGACATGGATGCTGTTCGTGAATATTGCGACAGGGCTATATTAATTGACAATTCTGAAATTCTTTATTGTGGTATCTCCTCAGACGCCGCCATGAAATACTCAAAGCTCTTTGTCGCAAAAAATACAAACAGTGTAAATAGCAAAGATGATCGGTGGGGTAGTTTTAACGCAAAAATCCATAAACTAGACGTTAATCTTAGCGGAGATAACGTTAAAATAAACTTCACTGTAAAAGTTAATGCAGATATTGATGCAATGCTTTGTGGAATTCATATTATTGCAGCTGACGGCAAGGAGGTAACTGCAACAAACAACAGGATGATTGGTGTTGCAGACGAGAAGGGCTTAAAAAAAGGAGACGTCATAAACATATCCTGGGAAATTCTAAATATATTCAGTGATGGCATATACGATGTTACGCTCACGTTGGTAGAAAGTAGCGGAGTTGTGCTTGATTGGTACGAAAGAGCCTCCTCATTCCAAGTAAAAAAAGAAATGCGATCAACTACTTCAGTAATTCCTCCCACTACGCTAAGTATAAATAAGGAGCTTAGGAAAAAAAATGCATAAAGACATTACCCCAAAAGGTGTACTCAAAGAAGCTAGAC
>JBGSMB010000011.1:0-4345 GCA_041740375.1 Saccharimonadales bacterium (SeqCode)
CGGAGATAGTCTGGGAGGAGGTTGGTGCGGTGAGAGAGACGGAGGGAGGGGTGGTGTCGAATACCGGAGGCAATACTACGCCTGTACCGTTATATGAAAAGAGCTGCTTAAACTTTGCCTTTGAATTTGGGGCTTTGTCGAGATCTGCATACGGATTAGCTTCGAAATAGCTATGATAGATTATTCTACCCGGGCCAGAAGCTGGAGTTTTATTGATCCAATCATACATATTTTGAATAAACGCTGGGTCATCGCCAGTCTCATCAGCCCATAGCCCCCACTCGGGGATACTCATAGGTTTATTATGTCGGCGAGCAAGATCCTGCGTATAGTCTAGATTTGCCTTTATCTGTTCCCATGGAGATCTATTATAAACGTCTATACCGATAATATCTACGTATGCATCGCCAGGATATCCAGCATCGCCATAGGGCATAGTCTTGCCAGTTCGGGTGCTTGCATAATTCGAGGCGAAAGAACCGTTTCCTTGATAGTCGATCACAAATTCGTTACCTGGTATAGACCTCATGACGCTAACTACACGACGAAAAGCAGCGATGTATGCATCCTCATTGCCATTCCGCATTGACCATGGATATGCGGCAATATCTGCTTCATGACCTAATCGAAGAATAGCCTTTTTCTGTCCGAATGTTACGAGTCTCTGGCCTATGGCCCTAAATGTCTCGTCGTTTAGCCCACTTGCAGTATCAAAAAGTTCTTTTCTGATAATTTCTGGGCCTCCGGGTTTATTTGTCTGGGCTCCTACTTCACTTACGCGAAGCGGTACGGTAACCGCAGGAGTAACATCTGTCCTATTTCTAAAGAATGAGTCTGCTTGTTCAAAGTTTCCATATGAGCTACCACGAGTAGCCGTCCAGTTTGAATCATCAAGGTTAGCGTTTGAGTACAATATCTTTCTACCTAAAAAGGCTTCGATTTCTTCAAAATTCGATCTACCGTTGGCGTTACCAAAACCGGGATAAATACCGAGTGTTTTTACCGCAATGATGCCTGCAGTAGTAGCCGTCCTTTCTATTTTAATAGTACTCGATGTTGACGTCGCGCTATTCCCAGCAGCATCAAAGGCCTTTACGTAAATAACATGGTTGCCAGAAGTGAGTCCACCGACGTTCAAATTAGCCGAAAATGGTGAACTACTATCTGTGTTTACTAACTTATCGTCTATATAAAACTCAACCCTCGCTACGGCAATGTTATCGGTCGCAGCAACGGAAGAAGTTATATAGTCTGTTGCTACAATAGTATTTGATGCCGGAGAAGTGATTTGTACCGTTGGCGAAACAGTATCTAGTCCAGGTGTAGAAGAATTGTTTCTTTCAACAATTTCAAACATTACTACGGCAAGACCATTTACTGCATAGCTAAACTTCCTTGAGCTTCCAGGTGCTAAAATTATGGTTTCTACTAACTGCAGGTCATCTTTTGTATTATCTCCATAAGTAATATTGCTTGTTTTACTATCGATTAAATACACGTTTACGGTTGCAGATTCATTATTCTCTATTCCAAGAGCATTCAGTGAATTTAAATTATAGGTTACGTCAGTTGCGGATCCGCTACCTGTGTCGTAATAATTCCAACTTAGCAGCCAGCCTTTGTTGGTTCCCTTTACGGCATCGGTACCAAATCCCCTGCCGTCGTTGTTGATTACGCCTGTGCCACTACTATTAACCTTAACGCGACTACCGTTTATCTTCGACAACATCTCATAGTAGTTATAGACCGGTGTCTTCGACCCTGGCTTGTAATATGGAATTTTATTCTCAGCTGATTGTGACTCTGGCAATAAAACACTGTGCTTATAAGCTGTGTAGCCAGATTGAGCAAACATCGAAGTATAGCTAACATCTCCCTCCATCATAAAATAATGAACTGCAGCGAAACCACTAGCACCTCTAACGGATTCGACTGGATTAAAGTTCGTTGGGTTTCTAAGAGCTTCGTCGTCTTCAGGACTATCGTTTGCCCCGCTAGTACCTGGGCTATACGCCGTAGACCATATCGGTACATCCTTCCACTTACCTTGAAATTTAGGGTCATCTAAATACGACCTGATTAACTTAGCTGTATCCTCGTGTAGCGACGGTTTCGCACTTGGACCAAATCTGTGGTACGAAAAGAAAGCAGGTTTAATGAGGTTAAAGTCAGGAGCTGCGGTTACACCATCTACCCATGCCTTAAACTGAACTTCATTAGTTCGTGGATTGGGCTCGAAAGCCGTTTTGATTGACGAAGGACCTCCGTGAATTAATGCTGGCTTGCCTGGCTTTGGCAATCCAAGGTCTTTGTTAATTTTGTTTACCACACGCGCACTAGATAAATACAGCTTTACTTGATCCTCTGTGCTTAATTTCCATTTTCCCAGGTTTGGCTCATTAAGCATTTCGATAATTTCTGTTTGCGGAGATTTATTTTTTATATAAACTAAAATTTCATATATCAGATCTTCATACTGTTTCTGCTCCGCATCAGAGATTGGTGCATTAATATACCAGCTCTCATAATCAAGTTTTTTCCAAGTGTCTACCTCAAATGTTACCCATGGTGCGACACCTCTTTGGTTCATTTCTTCCAACCAAGAATCTCCTAGACCATAGCGACCATGTTCTGTTTTTAGCTGCGAGGAGGGAGTTGGCTTCCACTTATCTAACCTTACGAAAGATCTCTCGTGTTTTGTATCAATAGAACTTAATAGCGCCGCGTCGGCGGGACCTCCATTTTTTTGTATGCGAATTTGAGATTCGTTATAAGGATAGAAGTTAGGTTGTTGATTCAGAGTTGCAAAATCTACCGAAACTGTCACTTCACTTCCTGCTCGTGTTAGAGCAACTACCGCCACCCCGATGAAAGCAAAGACGGTGATCCATAGGAGTGGTTTGTAGCTTTTACGCTGTTTGGCTATCGCTCGGATACGTTTCATTTGTGGCGTATTACTCCTAGTGTTGCGATTGGTGCAGTGTTTTGTTCAATTTACTTTACTTCTTCATTCACTGGAGTGGACGGTGGCTGTGTCGGAAGAACTGTAGTCGGTTCCATGGAATTTAGTTGTGCAGATGTTGCTGATTTCACTCCTTGCGTACTTCCGAAAGTACTGCCGTTCGGTGAACTATTTGAAGGTGATGGGCCGCCAAAGTTTGAAGTTTTGATTCGTCCCTTTTTAAACTTCTTGAAGCCGGTAATGCCTCCACCGATAAGAAGAATCAGCAAAAGAACTACACCAACTATCTTCGCAACATCAATCCAGCTAAAGCCATCGCTTGAGCCGTCAGTGAGCGGAGCATCTATCGTAAAGTCTTGGACATTTGTAGTATCTCCTTCAACTACTGTAATTTTCTTTATAGCACCATTCACTGTTAACGTACGTTCGCCAGCTGGAACATTTACAAAGCTCGCCAAGCCTGTTTGATCAGTTAATGCTTTTATCTCGTCTAAGCTCACTTCGACACCAACTAGGGCTTTCTTGTCTGGGCCAAATACCTGGATGGCTACTAAATATCCTTCTTGAGTTAGACTGTTGGTAACCGGTACTGGTGTATCGTCTGCCAATGGAACGGCTTGTTGAGTGGTAGTCTGATTTGCGCCTGATGTCGGTGCCGCTGATGCTCCCGTGGTTGGTCCGCTTACTTTTGCAGGAGGGGTTGCTGCTGCTGCCGTGGCCGGAGGGGCTGGTGGAGGGGTTGCTGCTGGTACTGGAGCAAGGGCTATACTAGTGCTAGTTCCTACGCCGTTCCAAACATCCTCCCCATCACTTGGACGAATAATAAGAGAGCTTGGAGAAATAGTGACTGCGGATGATCCGCTATTTCCTAACGCCGTAAATCGAAGGGTAGTAAGGGTAAGCGAGCCGGTGACTGTACCAGCGTTAGAGACACCTCTTGCGACTGAAATACTTCCACCCCCGCCAGTACTGCTGAGTGGAAAGTCGAAATTAGTGGTTCCTGAGTCGGCAGAATCAAATCGAAGCTTACTCGCATCATAGGTGAGATCGGCTTGTACTGTATTTATTGCATCTGCGGTGTTTACTCTTACGACAACGGATACAGTACTACCAGCTATGACACTGCTGGCCGAGGGTGAAAGCGAAAACGATGCACTACCCGCCGCTGACGTGCTTATGGTATAGAGGACCATTGATATTGCAAGTACACTGATTGCAAAGAGAGCTACTGCGCTCCTCGTGAAATTACTCGAGAATCTTAGCGTTCGTCTACCCTTTGTTTCTGTATGTGCGGTTTGCATAATGTTACTTTCCCCAGTTAGCTAATAGTAGTGAAGCATCTCGTACGTTGACAACTCCGTCACCGTTCAGATCACCTTGTGC
>JBGSMB010000012.1:0-6035 GCA_041740375.1 Saccharimonadales bacterium (SeqCode)
CTACCTACAGCACTTGGTGCCCAGCCAAGTTTAGAAAACCCGGCCATGTACGACACTGCAAGAGCGATCGTTGCGCCAATAGACATACGGAGTCCCTGCTCAGCAAGCTGTCCGTTGGTTTGTGACGTATCGACTTTTGGAGGCTCAATAGGTTTCCAGAATGGTAGCAATGAAATAAGGGCCGACCAGCCAAGAACAAGCGCAAAAGCGAGAAAATTCGCAGAAGCTTTTTCAGGAGAACCAGTGTTGAGCCCGGCTGTATATATCATGACAAGGGTTAATGCCAACGGTCCACCAATAGTCCAGCCACTTAAAAAGCTCAGGTTCAAGCAAACCATGAATGTAAATAGCAGCGCCATCCAAGGACTGGGGGCAACTGCTCCACCAATTAGATAAAAGCCCAGCCCAAGAGCCAAAATGAGCGACCCCATGACAGCACGACCACTTGTCTTTTTAGGTAAGAATAATGTGCTAAAGAAAAATCCGCCCTGCCCTAACGTCACAAGAAAACTAGTTTTGCCTAATGCCATTGCACCAAACATCGGCAACATACAAACCAGTGCTCTGATGGCTTCGGTCCACATCAACGTCAACTTTCCGTCAACTTTTATACGATCCAACATCTAATTCTCATATTTATTATTCAGTAGTATGCACTTATTTTGATCTATTACTAGCTTTTTTATCTAGTTCCTCAAACCTCTTATCCACACGCCCAACTAATTTTTGAGCGACTGTTAAGACAATAATAATAGCCAAAAGTCCGATAAATCCACTTATTTCAACTTGTTCTCCGAAAATAATATCTATCACCCACAAAAATACAAATTTTGAGAAAAACATTATGACCCACACAGAAAATATGAGACCGGTTTTGCTTTTTGTATCCGATAAGGAAAATTGTGCAACAACGACGTCCTTTAGCATAAATGTTAGGTAGGTGAGTACCTGCAAAACAATCGCCACGGCAAACGTCGTCGAGTAAGTACCTGTATAGAGTATCTCGGTGTAGTCGTTGAAAAATCCAAGCACAACAGAGTAGAGAAGAGCACCAAGTACCATATCTCTAAAAAACTGCTGCCTGCTATGCGGAGCTTTCTTGGCATTCATATCAGTTAAGTATACATAGTGTCACGATATATATTTATCGCAAGTTAGCATAGTTGCTTATTAGGGCGTTGGAGGCTAGTGTATGGGTAGGCTATGAAATACATTATTGGCATATTAGTTGCGGTATTGATTGTCGGTGCGGCGATTCTCGGCTTCACTATCGGCAAGAACGACAAGTCTGCTAACTCAAACGATTCTAGCTCATCCACTACAGACAGGACTTCCACAGGGAAATCATCTCCAAACGCTAAAGTGTTAGATCTGAGCAACACCGGACTAACAAAGGTCACTTCAGACATATACAACCAAGCAAGCACTACGGACTTGATTCTTTCATATAACAACATCCAGACCCTTCCATCAGAAATGGGTAAGATGACAAATCTGGTGCTTTTCAAGATTGACCACAACATCTTAGACGGAAGCTTGATCGGAGAAATCCGACAAATGCCCAAGCTCAGAGTCTTAGACGTTAGCTTCAACAAGATGACCGGCATGCCTGCAGAAATCGGACAGCTGAGCAACCTCGAAACGCTTAACTACAGCTACAACAGTATTACCGGTCTACCAAACGAACTAGCCAACCTCAAAAACACCCTCAAAGAATTCAACCTCACCGGTAACCCGTTAAGCACAGAGCAAATAAATAAACTAAGAGTCGCACTCCCCAACACGACGATTATCTTTTAACTTACCCTAGAAAGATGCCTAGCAACTACTTCATGAATGTTGGCGTACACCACTACGATTCGTGTACGTTTATTCATCTATTCCCTATCAGGGTATACTGTTATAGTGAAGCGTAAGCGTAAAAAATCAAAGATATTAAAGTATTGGCACCGATTTGAATACAAACATACTACGAGCGCTATTTTGGCTATCGCAGCATTTGTATTACTTCTCGATACAGCAATCGTACAAGCCTTACTAGATGATATTGTCAGCCTTGGCTATCTTGGCATGCTAATTACTGGAGTACTTTTTGTGTCGTTCTTTACTGCCGCTCCGGCGATTGCCCTACTCCTCACTTTTGCAGATAGCTACAACCCTATTGTAGTTGCGCTTGTTGCTGGAGTTGGTGCAATGGCGGGAGATTATATAATTTTGCGCTTCGCAGAAGATCAAATAGGGCGCGAGCTTTTGCCTGTCGCCAAAAGACTTAAGCTAATTGGCTTTATCAATGCACTTCACAAAAAACGCTTCAAACCAGTCACCGCTACTGTTGGGGCCATAATCGTCGCTTCACCCCTGCCAGACGAAGCCGGTATAGCACTACTCGGCTTGTCGCACATATCAACGGCCAAACTACTTGTTATTACTTATCTATTGAATAGTGCTGGTATCTTCGTACTCCTAGTTGCCTTTAACTAACTATCATTTAGTCACCGTGACCACAGACTCGACATGCTGACCATTCACCATCCAGTCACTATGGTCATTTCCATTTAGCGAAATCATTATTTTATTTTCGCCATCATCTAAATACTTACTAGGTAGATAAAACCAATTTCCATATATTCTTCCTAGCTTTTCATCATTTATATATATGTGTGCATGTCCGGTATTGGGCACGTTTGGCATTCCAACATTTTCAGGAGTAAAGGTAAAATTTGTTACATCAATCTTCAGGTTGTAACCATCCATGGAATCTCGAGTTGCCGAAACTGACACGGTCGGAATTGGTAGCGTTGGATCAACCTCTACTTCTTTATGCATAGATTTAGTTGCCATACTCGACTCTTGCATAGAGCTTGAAGCTTTCATGACATCTTCATCGGATGAATCTAACTGTGTAAATGCAAAATATCCAATACCGATACCTACTAATAGTGATAGAACGATGTATATAATTTGTTGCTTTTTCATACTTCAATTGTAGCAGTATGAGCCAACTTGTGCATTAGCACTTTAGGGTGTATTGAGTAGTAGTTTACTCGTTTGAATAGGTATCTATGATCGCCTGAAGCTTGACCGCTTTTTCAGAGGTCCATCCTGCAGGTTCTGCAACTGCCGCCCAGGCAGCGACTGCGGTATCTGGATAGTTATGTCCGTGTCCGTTCGGTACCGTCACGCCAAAAAACTGATCTACAGTCACTTGCCAAAACGTAACGACGGGGTACCAGTTCATCCGAGGAGAGACATCTCTGCCCCGTGGTTCACTAAGCCAATCTGGCCTACTCCAAAAAAGGTCAAAGTCAAACCATACGACCGGGTCGGATGCGTGTTGCATATACAGCACGCGTGGATATCTCCAAGCTTCAGGGTCTTTTGATATTTCTGCTTCATTTGAAGCGAAGCGAACAGTCCTACCCCCATCATATACAGGTAGAATCTGTAGAGAACCTGGCTCACGATTTTCGGTGATAGTATTCCACAATTCAGTGCTACTTGGAGTACCAACAAACAAGGCTCCATCGATAGAATTTTTCATGTCTGAAACACTGGTAAATGCCGCGTTACCTGAATACGAACCTAAACTAAGGCCATAGGTGACAAGTTTGGGTCTTGTATCTTTTGGCAACTTCACCCAGTAGGAATACACTTCATCAAAAAGTGCCCTACCGGCGTCAGTAGCTTTTTCTTGATCAACCAGAAAAGATATCCAGCTGGGTAGATATGAATACTGGATCGAGGCGATGGCAGAATCGCCGTTGTACATATATTCTAAACTGTCGACAGCTTGAGGTTCTAGCCAGCCGGTACCGGTGGCATTTGCGAGAACTAAAATATTTCTCTCGAAGGCGCCAGTACGTTCTAACTCAGCTAGTGCTAATTTTGCGCGTAGTTCAGCGGTTTCAGCAGTTTGCACTCCAACATATACTCGGATTGGCTCTTGAGCAGGTGTTCCGTTAAATTCACTCAGCTCACTCGTTGAAGGTCCACGGCCCACAAAACTTCTTCCTTGACGACCAAGACTATCCCAAGATGCATACGAGCCTGGACCTCCAGATCGTTGCGGAACACTTGGCTCTACTGCGCCTGCGACAGTTTCATTATTTGTACTACTGTAAATGTCATTTGTTACATTGGTGAATAAACGCATCAACACGCCGTTAAATAGCAAGATCGCGACGACACCAAACAAGAGAATCGAAGAAAGCATGCTAACTTTTGGTGATAAATATTTCGAAGTTCGTCGGTTAATGCTACGTACAAATCTCGCAACGAACCTGCCTAAACTAAGAAGAACAATAAAGGCTATGACTGCTAAAACTGCGACCCGGATTCCATATGTTTGGTCGACCCCTTCTATGCTTAGCAGTTCGCGCACTTCTTGCTGCCAGGTATTTGCAAGAGCGAAGAAAATAATCGCTAAAGCACTACCACCAAAGACCAAGGTTCGCCAAGCACCTTTTTGGACCTTTGGACTAATCCGTATCGTAAACGCCCATCGAATTACCTTGCTTAGCAAAACCCCGAGACTATACCCAATAGCCATCGATATTCCACTTATGAGTCCTTGGTAGAGACCTGGACGCGGCATGAGAGAAGGTGTAAGTGAAAAGCACAGGAATATAACAGCCACAACCAGCCCTACATAACTTAGTCCATATACACGAGAATGATAACCGTTAGTCTGACGCTTTTTCGGTGCGCTTTTCGCCATAAGTTGTACCTCTTTTCAAAAGAATTATACCTCAAGAACATAGCATTTCGCATAAATCTTCAGCTACACTAGTAGCAATGAAGCACTTTATAAGAAAACCGATAGTTTTACTTCTATTACTTTTCGTTAGTCTTCTCGCTATTCAGCTTGGACTGAATCTACTCATTACATTATCTATCGTAGTGATTGCTTATGCTGCACTTTATGGCATTTATCGATATGCAAAGCTAGAACCGCAAGATATCGGACTTTCCAAAGAATCTTTAGGTAAAGGCATGCGCGTTTCGTTTGTAATAATCGGCATTACAGTCGTAGGTTCTATGCTGGCATACATGATCTCGCCGGATGCATTTTTAGATGAACGGTATAGACAATCAATCGGCCAAGCTCTCGTCGCATCTCTTATCATTTTGCCGATTCGTACGGTTATCCTTGAAGAGCTGCTATTTCGAGGACTCCTCTGGGGGGTACTCGCAAAGCAAAAATCAGAACTATATGCCACGCTTGCTTCATCACTTCTTTTCGGTTTATGGCATATTTTGCCATCGCGAAATATAGGCGACAAGGCTTTTTCAGGCGTAGAACTCACAATCAGTGAACCAATTGTTATTGTTGGGATTGTTGTGGCTACGTTCTTGGCCGGAGTTGTATTCAGCGAATTACGTCGGCGATCAGGTAGTTTATTGCCAGCAGTGGCAGCTCACTGGGCAATTAATAGCGCAGGAATTCTCCTAGCAGCTATTGCGTGGCGTTAGAATTTTTTCAATAGCGACAAAGTGCTTTAGGCACATCAAGCACATCGTAACCACCAATTTCGACTGCAATGATTTCTCCAGATTGTTCGAGCACACTTTGCACCATCGTTTCGATATCATTTATGTCAGCAGGCAGGGTTAATATAAGCTTATCGTCTTCGCCTGGTCGATTGCTATCTTTGGTGAGTGAGTAAGATGGCAAAAATAGCGTCGCAACTCGACCAGCAGTCGCAGCTTCTTCGATTTCCTTCTTACCCATCACTACAAGCTCAGGAGGAGAGCTGGCCAACTTCTCTACTGCACTATCGCGTTCAGCGCGGAAGTGCGCCGCAAGAATTGGCGTGCACAAATCATACAATTCTTGAGTTGCTGATTTTTCGTAATTTCCATCTAGTGTCTGATCTAGGACATGCTTATAAGAGATGTCTTTTCTAATATTTCCCGTACGACTCACTGTGCCGGCGAGTAACAGAGGACGACTAGAGCCTTGCAAAGCTCCTTCAACTGCTTCGACAATCTGACGCAAGTAGCGCTTTTCATCTTCAGATATTGCAGCATCACTA
>JBGSMB010000013.1:0-6732 GCA_041740375.1 Saccharimonadales bacterium (SeqCode)
TATTCTGAGTTGCCCGATGGCATTTTGGCGTCGCTGTACTGGATCGGTACTGATGAAGTTTTCGCAGAAGCCGTTGGAAGGCGTAAGTAAAAGAGCAGCCCTCCCTATTCCGGGGAGGGTTTTCTCTTTTAAAAGAATAAAAATTTGAAACTATGTTTGACGGCGAAAGCTAACCGCGACTAAACCCATAATTACAGATATATTTTACGGAGTGACCCAGTTTTCGATGTGTTCAACTGTCGTTGTGAGCAGCTTAGGAAGCCGGCGCTTTTCGGGGCCTGCGAACTTTTGAAGTACGAAGTCGGCGCTGTCCATTTGTTCGGGTGTTTTTGGGCCAATTCCGAGCCTTAGGCGAAAGAAATCTTCTCCGCAGTGCTTGATTATAGATTTAATGCCATTGTGCCCTGCAGAGCTTCCTGCGCGCTTAAGACGTATATCACCGAGCGTAAGGTCTAACTCGTCGTACACTACAAGCACTTGGCTAATTGGTACTTGATAATAATCCATAAGCGCACGCACTGCTTGACCACTTTCATTCATGTAGGTTTCGGGCTTTGCGAGGATGATCTGGTCGCCATCGACGTTTACAATTGCCTGCTTGCATTTTTGGTCTTTTTTTGTCACAAAAGTTACATCGTAGTGCTCTGCTAGTTTGTCGATCGCCATAAAACCGAAGTTATGTCGCGTACCGTCGTACTCCGATCCTGGGTTTCCCAGTCCTACTACTAACTTCTTTTTCTCAGAGGTGCTAAGAGAATATTTAAGTGTAATCGGAGAGATCATATCTTTTCTCTGAAATAATGCCATCGCTATATGGTAGATGGTAAAAGGTGTTTGGTAAATGGCAGTCATTTTTTACACCATAGCAACACACCAATAATTGCACGCAACATTAAAAAGTTATATAATATGTATATTATGTTGTGGAAACCAGACTCATATGTGGGCAACCCCGAATTACCGCAAACTCGCCCCGTTGACAGGGCAAGAAACATGCTCGCATTGGAGCCGCCTATAGCAGAATTTTCTAAGTATTTTTTTACCGCTATGCGTAAGTCGTATGATCGTCAGCACACTATTGATGTGCCTGTTGATAACGGAATATTAGCCATGCAGCGCCTAGTAAGTCTTATGTGTACACAATTGGGTATACGCGACATGCAGTCATTTGGACCAGAGCAAAGCACCCTAGCAAATAGACATATGTATGGACATTCAGCGGATGACGAAATATCTGCCATACGAATGGTCGGTGATGGACTGAGCGCATATAGGTTTGTTCATCTGCTTTCACTCTACAAACTCGGTGCAATTGATGTAGCTTCATTTTCATTCTCTGCATCAGATGAATCTGTAACTATAGAAGAAACAGCCGTAATGTTTCGTTCAGATTGGTTTATAGAACTATCTCGTGATTTAGCGGGCTTTCACAATGCCTACTTGAGAACCGCAGAAAGCGGTACTACATCGACTCATTTACTCAATCGAGCGGTAGAATTAGAAGAATTATGCGGTCATATACTTACAGAGAACGGAGCAGTCAGATTAAGCGAAGACGGTAGAGGCTTTATTCGAGAACTGCGACATGAGCATAATCGAAAAGTTAGAAAAAAGAATAATCTTCTTTCGGGCTACGCTGCAACATCATCAGGATGTCCAGTGCGACACAGACAGTTTGGTGCCCAAGCAATAATCGGTACTGCTCATATTGAAGATATTTCTTCTTGGCAGAACGCAGGTATTGCACATATTGAGGGCGAGCGAGTAGTTGTAGATTATGACGTTATGAGAGAAGGATCACTATTCCTTGCGGATATGCTTGAAAAAGCAATTGTCCTACCACCCTCTGACGAGGTTGGAAATTTTTAGCGCTTCTTAGTACGAGCGTACTTTTCTTTGGTTTTGGGGACTTGATCTGGCCTTAGGTGCTTTTTCCATTCATAACCATCAGCAAGCTTCTTGCGGTCGATGTGCTTTTCGATGTAGTCGACGTAAATTGCGGTTCCTTCAAAGCCGTATTCGCGGCGCATTTCTTTCTCTATGTACCGCTTATAGCTCCAGTGGAGCAGGTTCATGTGCGCGCCAAACACTTTGAAGGTTGGTGTGTCGGCATCGTTGATCTGCGTAATGTAGTTCAGCTTCGGGTGGCTATTTTTAAGGCCAGCTGGGGGGTGGCGGTCAACTCTATCGCGCAACCAGGCGTTTAATACTGGCGTCTTAATGCGTGTCTCACGAGCTTTGACTATATCTAGTGTCATTTCAAATAGCTTGCTGACATTCTGGCCATCGATAGCGCTGGTGAAAATAAGTGGTGCCCACGGCGTAAAATCGAAGTGATATGCAAGCTCTTTAGCTAATTTATCCCGCGAATATGGATCCTTGTCGTAGCTGTCCCACTTACTGATAGCGATTATGAGTCCCTTGCCCGCTTCTTTGATCATACCGGCGATTTTCTGGTCAAGAGAGGTACCAAATTCGTGTACGTCCATGAGGAGTATGCACACATCTGCTTCTTCGATGGCGGCTATTGTTCTGAGGACGGAGAACTTCTCCACTCCTACCTCAATTTTTCCGCTTCTCCGAATACCTGCCGTGTCGAGAAGTTCAACTTCCCTTTTCTCGTATTTAATAATGCTTCGGTTGACATCACGTGTGGTGCCGGCTCGATCTGCGACAATCGCCTGCTGCTTTTTTGCAAGGGCGTTAAATAGTGCACTCTTACCCACATTAGGCCGGCCTATTAGTGCCAGCCGTATCCGGTCATCGGCTTCTTTAATACTTGCTTTTGGAATCTGTTTAACAACGTAGTCCAGCATACCTTCGATCCCCATGTTTTGCGTGGCAGATGTATGGAAGATAGTTTTGATGCCAAGCTTTTCAAAATAATCGAGCTTGGCACGCATCGCTTGGTCGATCTTGTTGATAATAAGCGCGACGGGCTTTTTAGATTTCAAAGCAAGTTTAGCGACACGACGATCTTCCTCTGTAATCTGTGTTGTAGCCTCTACGGTGACGAGGATTATATCTGCGCTATCGGTTGCCTGGATAATCTGCTCTTGAATCGTAAATTCGAAATCGTCTTCAGCAGTTTTGAGCCCTGCGGTGTCGACAAGCCAAAAATCTTGGTTCTGCCAGCTCGCACGTGCGGAGATGCTATCTCTAGTTGTGCCAGCTTCACGAGCAACAACAGCCTCTCTTCTCCGAAGTACGGAGTTAAACAGACTGCTTTTACCTACGTTGGCGCGGCCAACTATCGCCACAATTGGCGTGTGTTTACTCATATCCAACCATTATAACAGAGATAAAGGCCATTTACTATTATGTAATAAAATTGTATACTTTACCTAAATATGTCAGAAATATATAACCAAAACGAAGAAGCACTTCGTCAGCGAGTTGAGGCGTTAGTGTCCGAACCGCAACATAATTGATGCCGTAAGGGATACTTGGTCGTTTATGACAGGAGGAGAAATGCCCGATTCGGTGATTGAGATCGCGAGGAGTCGGGCCATGGGTAATCCGTACGCTCCAGATCTATGGCAATTAAAACATTTTGTGCAGTACACCGACCCGACCCTACAGACACCGCTAGGAAAGCTCTTTATCTCGAGAAAACATAATCTGATTGAAACTGATGAAGTATCGCCAAATAGTGGCATGCCACTGCAAGACCCTTTTAGCCGCGAATTGATTAGTTTACTAGGTGAGCAGATCTTAGATACGGCTTATTTGTCTTGCGGTGAAGGTATCGACGAAGTTATAGAAACTGCAAAGGCTGAGTTAGAGCAAATTGAGGATCCTTTTGAGGCGACCAAAATTGTTTGTAAGACTGTAGGGCTTCTCGTAGATTCGCTTCGCGAGCTAGACGCAGAAGGCCTAGAACGTGAAGCAATGCTTAAGGACGAGAAAGGTCAACAAATAAATCATATTCTTAAACTTTCGCCTATGACAGTATCCCTCGACAACGAAAAACGATTCATGCCTTCTTGCTTGTCAATTTCTATTATATGCGCATCACTGTTGCGCAAGATAGGAGTAGACGAAGTTCTGCACGCGGGAGTATTAGCTCAGTCGGGAGTATATTTAGCTCAAGCAAGTCATACAATCGCGCATGAAATAACAACTTGGGCAGATGCCCATAATGTGACCACAGGCGATCCGCTGCGACAGTTGTTAGAACGTATCAAAAGACAATCGTATAGGACCGCTATAGATTATGATCCTCATTCCACGGTTTTATTTAAATTAAAAAGTAGGTGGACGCTTTTTGATCCTTATGCGGATAGAGTTTTATACGAGAGTCAGTATATGAGTGAATGCATCGATGACACTGCTGAAATGGTGAATTCGCACAAAGGGCTACAAGTGGTGGGCTTTTATGATAGCGACGTGACCGAACTCGCTATGTCGGAGGCGATAACCACTGTATTTGAAATAATTGCAGAAAACCTGCCATCAAAGGCAAGATGGCAAAAGGCTCTCGATACCGCAATTGTCTATAACGATTGGCGAGTACTTATGGACGTATTTACAATTGTGAATAATAAGATAAATGTTGGATATGCTGAGTTACTAGGGGTAAGTTCTTTGTTTGATAATATTGTTCTTGCACGTGCAGAGACATATGGTCACGATGACTCAGAATTCGACAGTATGCTTACAGAATATACTCAAAAATTTCTGATGAAGTCTTTAGCGCAACAGGTGTTTGGATTAAAAAGAGTTAATGACGACGAACTTAGATCAGCCCTAGCGCGTTGCGATACCGACCCTAGTTTTTATAAAAATCGTGTTGAAGACCTATATTTATGGCCATTTACCGCATTCGTTCGAGGTCTTCAGCAGCTTCGTAGACATCACGAAGGAGATTTCATGGAAGCACGCCATGCGAGGTACCCTCACAATACAATGGAGGTCGGTGAAGTAACTCACCGCGTAGGATTTACTTCACTATTAGATGTTTCATACGGGCTTGGATATGAACTACCACTTTCGTTATGGATGAGTATGTCAACAAGCCAGCTGCCTTATTTATATGCGAAACAGACAGACTCGGTTGGCGACAGAGAAAAAGTTTTAGCAGATCGCCTAGGTTACCTTGTATCAAAGGATTTGTCGCGCTATCGCCAGTTAAGTGTTATAATATAGTTTCCCTAGAGAAAGCTGGTTGATATGCCCGATCCGAAGATCGATCCGAAAGATCTCGAGGCGCTTCTGGACGCCGCGGGGGTTGGTAAGCGAACCAAGAAGAACATTCTTCGCACCAACTCTGACAAGGCAGAAGCGAAGCCGAGCAAGAAGGTTGTCGGCCAGGGTGCAAATGAGCGCCCAGAGATTGCTCTGATCTAGCAGCTGAGGTTGTAGTGTGGGGGTGGCGAGATTGTTCTCGTTACCCCCACACAACCGCTTCTCTAGGGTTTTTTCATTTTTGTTACTTTTCCTAATTCAAGACTTCCCAGAGTATAATCACCAATTTGTATTCGTTTTAGGGCAACTACATCGATGCCCAGTTCTATGAATGTTTTTCTAATCTGACGGTTCTTTCCGGTTTGCATGGTAATTCTATAGCTCATTTTTTCTGACATGGGTTTCACGTCGAGCTTACTAATATAATCTCGAACCGGTATCCCTTCTTTTAGTCGTTCGATATCTTGTTTACTAAGCGATTTATTCAGTGCGACCTCATACACTTTCAGTGTATTTTTACTTGGGTGTGAAAATTCTTGAATTAGCGAACCGTCATTTGTGAATAGGATGAGTCCAGAGCTATCTTTATCTAGACGTCCTATGAGATTCAGTGCTGAATATTCTTTGGGTACAAGCTCATATACTGTTTTGCTTCCCTGCCCTCGCCTACTACATACATAGCCGAGCGGCTTATTTAGAGCAAGCACTATAGTTTCTTCTGTTGGTGGTGCGAGTACTTTGCCGTCAAGGGTTATTTCATCATCTTCTTTGGTGTCGTATCCAGGCGTAGGCATTGCGCCATTGACACGAACCCGATCGTTTTTTATTACGTCATCTGCTGCTCTCCTTGAGAGCGAGGTGGTGCTTGCGATGTATTTATTAAGTCTCATGATCTCTAGCAAGTATACGTTACCTTAACAGATTAGAAAGCATAAGTAGTTTGACAAAACATGAAAAAAATGATGAAAAAACTACAATAGAATTTGTAGTTCGATGGGCGTACAACTAAGTACTAAGCGTGGGGCGTATAAACAATTTATGAAGGAGGACTTGGATCATGAGTCAACAAGATCAGCAAGTATTCAAAACAAACATGCTAGCGGTATTTCTACCAACATTTTTAGCAGTTCTATTCGCCGTACCAATGGCAACAGTACTTAGCTTCGCAATCTTACGAGCGGACGATGTACAAGCCGAAGCGTCTCCTACTGCAACTACCGCAATTACTAATCCGGCATCGGTTACATGTTTGGCGCCTGCAGCATCCACCTCATCCGGATCAACATCAGGTACGAGTACTGGCACGGGCGTATGGTACGCGCTTCCTGCGCAGTCTACAGGTGACATTACTCAGAACACTACTGAGACAATCTCAACAGTAACGACTAACTATTATGACAGCTACAACACTGGTTCGTTCAACAATACTCAAACCTGGACAACCACCAAAACCAAGAACACCTCAAACACGAACACTCAGAGTTGGCAAGACAACGATACTAATACGCAGTCATGGCAGGACAACGATACAAACACGCAGTCTTG
>JBGSMB010000014.1:0-3801 GCA_041740375.1 Saccharimonadales bacterium (SeqCode)
TCAGCATAGGAGCCAATTACCTTAACTACCTCAGTACCATCATTTCGATTGCCCCTCCAAACAGGTATAGGTGTCGCCCAGTATCTGTCTCTAGAAAGATTCCAATCTGGTGCAGATTCTAGGATGTTTTTGAACCTACCCTCTTGAAGATGCTTTGGTGTCCAGCTAGTTTTCTCATTCACGTCTAGCATATCTTGCTTCTGAGCTTGAATATCCATAAACCAGCTCGGATGAGCCCTGTACATGAGCTTAGAGCCGCACCGATGACAGTGAGGATAGTCGTGCACTATATACTCAACCTTCAGTGCCTTACCTTCTGCGACAAGCGTCTTTGCGATCTCTTTATTCACGTCCCAGATATTTTGGCCAAGCCAATGTCCTTCAGTGTAGTTTCCGTTCTCATCTACGAGAGATACAAGCGGGACATTTTCTGCCTTACAGAGCTCATAATCTTCCTCGCCATAAGCCGGTGCTTCGTGAACAATCCCAGTACCGTCAGTCGTACTTACAAAATCAGCAGCTAGTACCCGGTGTGCGTTTGGGCCTCTATTTTCAAACAGTGGATGATATTTTCTTCCAACTAGATCATGCCCCTTAATAGTTTTCTCAACCGTATATTCAAGCGGTTGATGCTTCTCGTTCGTCATGACCTTAGTAAGCGCTTCACTCGCTATATATAGCTGCTTCCCCTCGTGGTTTATCAGCGCATAGTCAGCGCCCGGATTTACCGCAACTGCAACGTTTGCGGGTAAAGTCCAGGGCGTAGTCGTCCAGGCGACGAGATATTCGTCGCTATTTTCAAGCTGAAAATACACAAATACACTCGGATCGGTATCTTTTTGGTAGCTATTCTCCATTGCCACCTCAGATTTAGAGATGGGAGTTGCGTCTTTGGTGCAATAAATAAGGATCTTTTCACCTTCGTAAATTTTGCCGTTTTCATACAGTTCTTTAAACGCCCACCAGATACTTTCCATATATTCAGCATCCATGGTTTTGTAAGCACCCTGAAACTCAACCCAACGACCGAGTCGTTCAATTGTATCTTCCCACTCAGTACCAGTCTTTACCATGGCAGCACGACACTCTTTAACATAGTCGGCTATCGATATCTTTGTGCCAATGTCTTTCTTACTATTAATGCCCAGTTTATTCTCTACAAATACTTCAGCTGGAAGCCCATGGCAATCCCAGCCCCACCGGCGTTCTACTCGATGCCCCCTCATGGTCTGATACCTTGCAACCGCATCTTTAACTGAAGAAATGAGTAGGTGTCCGTGGTGGGGGTTGCCTGTTAAGAACGGAGGGCCATCGTAAAAAACAAAGGCGTTATCTTTCGGACGTTGATTAATAGAAGCTTGAAAAGTACCCTTCTCTCTCCAATAGCCGAGTAGTGCCTTCTCGTATTCGATAGCTGGTCTGCGCGTGCCTTTTTTGTACTTCATAGTTGCTCCTTATAAAATAATAAAACCGTCTATAGGTTATTTGCAGGATCCGATTATTTCGGAGGTACCATCCTTGCACTTACCATCGACGGTCTTAATTACTCACTATAACGTTGTGATCATTACGGCAGAATTTACTAGCTAACTCTTTAGAATTTACTTTCTATCTGCTGCATCTCGCGGTTGATAGCCGCTACCTTGTCAGAACTAATGACAAGAGCATCTCCCAAGTTGTTACTACGACTATACTGGTTTATTTCTTTCAAAACAAGCCCGCACTAATGGAGGTAGCCTCGCACATCATTAATGAGCGGAAGCTGCTCGCCCTGCCATACTTGCTGGAGTTCCCCTGAATCTGTCGTGACTAACACTGCAGGGTAACTTGTAATGTCATATATTTTTGCGGTTTCACTACCCTCTACTGTATCTAAGCTGACAAGCTCAACACTATCGCCTGTTCTCCGTTCGAATTCCTGCTGGAACGTTAGCACGCTCCTCGTGTAATCCGTATTGTCTCTGTAGAGGACTTTTACCTTCATTCTTTAATGGTAGTAGGTAAACTGCTTTTGGTAAATAGTCTTATGAACAACCACTGGTGCTACCACACGATGTACAAACGTAGCAGCTACCTGCGCGCTGGGTTAAGTTACCGCAGTTAAAGCACATTGGAGCCGTTTCTGCGCTAGAGGTCTTTTTCACCGACGACTGATCTTGCGAGGGCGTAGGTATAGATTGAACTGCAGGAGGTGGAGAAACTTCAACCTGCCGACTCGCCGGAGCATCAACCACTAAAAGTTCGGTTTGATTGTCGGGCATATCGTCGATGTTCGCTAGTCCAAGCTCCAGACGATCGTCAAATGATAGATATTCAAGGCCAAGACGTCGTGCAATATAGTCTGTTATTGATCCAGCCGTTCTGATATCCGGATCATTGGTGACGCCCGATGGGGCAAAGCTCGTACTCATAAGTGTTTTTACGTAGCTCTTTAGAGGTACGCCGTACTTTAGCCCGTGACTTACAGATATCGCAAAGGAATCCATAAGCCCAGATAGCGTAGAGCCTTGCTTAGATACGGTGACAAATAGTTCACCTGGAGTGCCGTCTTCATACTCACCTACAGTGAAGAAGCCCTTAAGCTCTGCGATTCTGAATTCAAACGTACGGCTCTTTCGGCTACGAGGGAGTTCGCGTTTCATGGTCTTCACCACATAGGTGTCGCTAGTTGCTGTATGCTCAACTGGCAAAGTTGCCGTCGGCTCTTCTTCAGCCACGTCTTTCTTAGCCATAGATAGTGGTTGAGCTACCTTACAATTATCTCGGTAGATAGCGACCGCCTTTAGGCCAAGCTTCCAGGCTTCGATGTGAAGCTGCTCGACATCTTCAACCGTAACATCTTCTGGCATATTGACCGTTTTACTGATTGCGCCTGACAAAAATGGTTGTACTGATGACATCATTTTGACATGACCCATATAGTGAATTGTGTTGTCACCCATAGAGCACGCGAATACCGGTAAATGTTCGCTCTTGAATTGCGGTGCACCGACAATCGTTTTCTCAACATCTATATACGCAACAATGTCCTTGATTTCCTTTTCGCTATAACCAAGCTCGTTTAGCGCTCGCGGTACGGTTTGGTTTACGATACTCATTGAGCCACCGCCAACAAGGTTCTTTACTTTCACAAGTCCAAGATCTGGCTCGATACCCGTTGTATCGCAGTCCATCATAAGTCCAATTGTGCCAGTTGGCGCAAGTACAGTCGCCTGAGAGTTTCGAACACCATATCTCTCGCCGAGCTCCACCGCATCGTCCCACGAAGCGCTAGCGGCATTAAGAATGCTTTCTGGTACGTACTTTGCATCTATAGCACTAACAGCCTTTCGATGCTTCTTTAGAACGCGTAGAACACCGTCTTTATCCTTGTGGTAACCGGCAAATGGACCAACTCGGCGGGCGATCTTTGCGCTTGTTGCATAGGCGTGCCCTGTCATAATTGCAGTGATGGCGGCAGCTATCGCCCGACCTTCGTCTGAATCGTATGGAAGCCCGAGAGCCATAAGCATAGCTCCGAGGTTCGCGTACCCAAGACCGAGTTCTCGATATGCTTTCGCATTTTTCGTAATACTCTCGGTTGGATAGCTCGAGTAGCCAACCAAAATCTCCTGAGCGGTAAAAACAACTTCGATCGTGTGCATGTAGGCTTCTACATCGAAAGAGTTGTCGTCTCGCAAGTATTTAAGAAGGTTGATAGATGCTAGGTTGCAAGCTGAATTATCGAGATGCATGTACTCACTACAAGGGTTAGAACCATTTATGCGTCCTGCATTTGGTGTTGTATGCCAATCATTAATA
>JBGSMB010000015.1:0-4767 GCA_041740375.1 Saccharimonadales bacterium (SeqCode)
ATTTCTGAATAAAGCCACGCCCGCAACAATAAAAAAAGTAACGAGTATAATTGCACACAACCAAAGAATACTGTTTTGCCTACTATTCATACTACTATCTTAAGTATATAGTGCAGGATTATTACTATATAGTTACCGTTCAATTGGTAGTATCATAAACATCAATATGAACAATCAACCAAATCAATTTGAATCAAATCCTTTTACAGTTTTATGGAATAGCTTGAGCTCAGTGTTTAAATACACCGTTACGATGTCAATCGTTATACTTGTGGCCCCTTTTGTAATTGGCTTTTTCAGCTTTATAATCCAAATAATTACAGAGATCCTTTTTCCTACGTCAGAGGGTAGTAACCCGACATCTACCGCGATACTAATTAGTTTATTAATTTCTTTAGTGATTTTACTTTTTCAAGTTATCATCCAGTTTTTACTCACAGGAATGGCTACACTTACAGGGCTTCGCTCTACTGAAGCCAAAGACCTTTCATTTAATGAAGCGCTCTCTACAACGTGGAATAGATTAGGAAAGCTTGCTTGGGTCGCCTTCTTAGTTATGATGCGGGCGATCCCTGCGATCCTTGGCGTAATTACGATTCTAATATTGTCAATCGTGGCCGCGGTCAACAACCCAGACCTTATCCCATTAATCGCGCCAGTTGGTTTTGCTTTAATAGTAGTATTTTTTGTGTTGGCATATAGAGTATTTCTAAGGTATTCACTGGCATACCTTGTGATTTACGATGATGGTAAATCAGCGAAAGAGTCAATGAAAACCAGCAAAAAGCTAACTGAAAATCGATTGATAGAACTATTTGGTATTACGAGCATAGGCTCCATGGTGCCTATCTTAAATCCCCTATTAGTCCCTGCTGGCCTCGCTCGAACATACCAGCAGAGGAAGCATATTAAAGATATGTCTACATTGCCAAAGCCTCATATATTGAACTACCTAATGAGTGCAGGATTCATTGGCTTCACATTACTTTTTGTTGGCTTGATTTCTTTAATTATAGTTTTAGTTTCAAATAGCTAATGGTTCCGGGTAACGTTGCGTATTTTACCTGTCATTTTATAGCAACACTATTGAGCCCTAGTCGAGTCTCATGTACTATTGAGTCAAGTTAGTGAGGGTAAGTTGGTGGGGATTTTTCGTCTCTTAATCGGGGGTTTTATTTCTTATGTCAGTGGATCAAGGAAGATTTCTAGAGCCTGAATTTATCAGTCGTGACGAAGCGTTAGAACGATTCATGACCCCCCTACCGGTTCGAGAGCAAAACCGTTCGGTTCGTTGGCAGAATGAAAAAATTCACAAACTTGGTGCTTCTGGTGACACCATCGTATTTCGTCCAAGCGTTCCCTACATGAATCACCAATTGCGAGAGCAATATGACATCGATCATTTTCTACGTATTGGTCGAGAAATTGCCCAGTTCGGGCAATTACAAGATTGTGGCACGGCTTTATTTACAGGCAGGGTTGCTCTTGAGGCGTATATAGCTGAGTCCAACGAATTTTATGGAACATCATTAAGTCCCAGTGAAATACCAGAACATCGACTTGGCGGTAGATTAGTTACGATTTATGGCCATAATCGTCAACTGGGGGCCGCGGCTATTAATCTATCAATGAATGGTCATCCCGACAGAGGAATTGCACTTAGAGGACGTTTGCACGTTGATCCCTCATTCCGTGATTTTTTACGGATGCAGGCAATTGAAAACACTGGTCAATCACCACCCGCCTGGAGCAGAGCTCGCTCTATTGCGCGCTACCTCGAACTCAGCATGCGTGATGGTACGCCACCAACATTTAGTGAGCTTGCTGAATATTATGGAGTACATGAAGATCAGATTTGGCGCGCTTTGTCGTATGTTCAGCTACCAGCAGAAGTCAAAAAGCTAGTAGAGACAGATCAACTTCCCTATTCTGGTGCGATCGAATTAAAAAGGTTGTTTGGTTTGTATGCAGAGCAAGACATAATTTCACTTGCTCATCGCTTTGCATCTGAAGGAATCCGTGGTGAGAAAATTGAACAAGAGGTCGCCAAAAGAGTTGTTGTTAAGGGGTTACCTCCTGAGGTCCAAGCATTTGTTGAGACAAAGGACATAACTACAAAGCAGGCAGAACTACTTAGGGAAATGTATGACTATGGTGCTAGTGATGATGAATTAAATAATTTAGTAGTGTGGATTGTATCCCGTCGGCCATTGATGACCGAGATACGTGAGCATGTATCAAAGTGGCGCAGAAAGGTTCGTACAGGTCAACTGAGTGCCTTTGATCAGTTACTCGAAGGCGAAGAATTAAAAGAAGAAAAAAGGCGTGTCGCAGCGAGCACTACTGCGATGCATATAGGTAGCGCCGTCTCTGAAGTAACACGTCAAATCGATGCGTTGAAGTCATTAATTGATAATGGGCAACTTGGACCAGCTGCTGGAAATAAACCTGTAGCGCGCGAGCTACAAAGGCTCAATGGGTATTTTGAAGGCGCATTAAGTGAACTTAATGGTAGTGTGTTTGTGCATAGCTCAGAAATCAGAGAACTTGAAAGACTCTTGGTTAACGTTTCCGGAAAATTAGACCCTGGACTACACGAATTACAAGATAGCATAGCTCGAATATCAATTAGTTTACTCGATTTACTTGAAACAGAGGCTGCAACTTCTGCTGAAGATCAAGAACGGCGACTTACTGATATTCGAGACAGGATCTCCAGAATTGAGCCACCATCAACACCAGTGTCTCTGTTTTAGTTCTTGTCAACCAGGTCAAGATATAGCCGAGTGACCCGTTTTGCAATTTCTTGTGTCTGTCTTGGGTGGAGGTAGTTTGTAGCTGGAACGTTTGGGTTTTGTTGTTCGAATGCATGTATTGCAGCGCGCACTCTTCTGCCATGAAGTACATTGGTGCTGTTGTCGACTTGTTCAATGTGAAGCGGGTTGCAGCATCGTCTGTAGCTGCAGAGATGGTTTAATACATGTTTTGACCTGAATGAATGCCCTGTAGCAAGCCATACAACCCGATGTGCTAGCCAGTGCCCACGTCGTTTTATCTCAATAATTTCACCTGTGTCATGATCTACAAAGTTCTCAAGACGTTGGTATAGCCTTCCGTAGCCGTCGAATTGCCAGTTGAGATTGTCCTGTGGTTTGCAGTAGTATTGCCATGTTTCCCAGCATCCGGTTGCAGGGTGAAAGCGTAGTTGTGACATGCTTGTAGGCGTAAGTGGCGAATCCTCTGCTGGAACAAACGGATAATTTTGTCTTTGAAAATCAGCAAAATATGCCAGGGAGTCATTTATCGATGGCAGTACATCCCCCCAAATTGTTTCGATTTTTCCGTCATCTCGCTCTTTGTAATAGCTTGGGTTAATCTCGACTTTTCTTTCGCGTAAAGTTGCCCGCCCGAACTCAATATCATAATGCCTCGTGTTGTAACATTCTGGTTCGTCGCAAGTTTTTAAGTATTCTAGCTCATCTGCTTCAGTAAAGACTGGGCCACCCCACTCCTGTTCGCTCAGCCATAGAACCCATTCTTCTGGTGTTTGATTTCCACGAAGTCCTCCAACCAAACATCCATCATCGGTAACCGCACTTCTGCCTAGAAGCCGCGCTCCCTTTATAGACATATTTGCATGGCGTCGCATACCTTCGACTTCTTGTACTTGTGCTCTTGCGGAAAGGATCTCTTCACCCCTCCATCGATCCCATTCACCTATATCTCGAGGAAGCTGCCACAGTCCGTTTTGAGTTTTTATGAAGTCGTCGACTTCAGTAGCGTAGCATTCAACGTATAGTCTAGAGCGACTAGCGAAACTTTGCCGTGTATGATGAGGAGCTATACCAGGTAATAACATTGACCATAATACTACCTTATTTTAATAATATTTAGTAATCTATTCCCTTGTTTGCGAGAAATTTATCATCGAAATGATGCTTTATTTTCGTCATATTTGTCGCAATATCAACGAGAGGATACAAACTTTCTGGAAAGTTACGACCCGTTAGGCACAGTGAAGTATTTGGAGCTTTAGTAATGATTAATTTTTCTAAATCGGCTACAGACAATAGCCCGTCGTTTACCGCGTTGTTAATTTCGTCGCATATTACTAAATCAAACTCCCCGTTATTCGTTAGTTCAAGCGCAATTTTATAAGTAGCTTTTGCGGCTTTTTTGTGTTCTTCTGGAGTTGTATTTTTTGCGCTCAAGTCTCCAGCATTAAAGAACCCCTTGCCTCCTTTATGAAATACTAAATTGTCTTTGTAGATTGGTTCGATTGCTGTGATGAAATCATGCTCCCCGACATTCCAGTGCTTTATAAATTGAACAAATGCGACTTTCCAGCCGGTACCAAGTGCCCTTGCCATAAGCCCAATTGAGGCACTTGTCTTTCCTTTTCCCTCTCCCGTATAGACGACAACAACTGAGTCTTTTGTTGAATAGTCCTCAAAAGCCATATTCTACCGACCTACACTTCTTCCTGAATTTTTTCAAAGTAAATCCGAGCTCTTGCCGACCTGAATATTCGCATGACTTCTGCGTCTTGATGATTACCGTTTTTGACTACTTCAATTAGATCTAAAATTGCTTTCGAATCATAGATAAAGTCCTCAACCTCATCATCGTATACTTCTCGATTATAGCGACAATTAACGGCCGACTCACTTAGAATAGCCTGGCCCAGGTTACCTCTAGCTTCAAGAATTCTGTTTATGTCTAGTGCTTCCTCGAGCGACATGACATCTATTAGTTCAGTTGGAGTTA
>JBGSMB010000016.1:0-10368 GCA_041740375.1 Saccharimonadales bacterium (SeqCode)
AGCGTATTTACCCGGGTTGCTTTCAAATTCACTCTGAGAAATATATACACCCTGTGAACTAGCAGGCTCTGTTGTGGCCGACTCTATATTTTCTTGTGAGTTGGAATTAGGCTGCTCGTTTAGGGATTGGCTAATTTTCTCCTCTGCTTCCATAGATTTTTGCGTGTTTGCATAGACAAAATAAGCTCCGGCTACAAAAAAGATTCCAACAATAACTGCAATTAAGACAGGTGTTTTACTTTTCATATTCAGATATAAGTATAACAGAAATAAGAGCCAAAAATACCGCACTACGGTTTAGTGATTCACGTGTACCAAATAATGTAAAAAATCTATTTATGAGTCAGGGGCGTCGGTGTACAATATAGTTAAATAAAGGAGATGTTATGAGAGGACCGATAGATTATATTTTAGTGGGTTTCGACGGCAATAAGTTCGACGGAAGTATACTTGGTGCATTAAAAGATGCAGTAGGTAGCGGGGTTATTGCAGTGGTGGCGATTTCGTTTGTCACTAAGGATGTAGACGGCGTCATTACTACGCTAGATCTAGCAGAATCTGGCGATAATGAAATGACAGCACTTATCGAACAGTACAACCCAGATTCAAGTTTAGTAGATCAGGAAGACATTGATGAAATTTCTGAGTTGATCGAACCAAATACTTCCGCAGGACTATTAGTCATTGAGCACTTGTGGGCGAAACCATTACGAGATGCGATTTTAGGTGCAAACGGATTTTTGATCGCTGAAGGGCGCATTCATCCAGCAGCAGCAAGCGAATTAAACTAAGAATTGAGGAGTTATATAAAATGCCAGGATTATTACGAGGAGTAGCCAGAACAGCTGTTATCGCAGGAACTGCTACACATGTTTCAAACAATGTAAGTAGACGACAAGCAAATAAATGGAATGAACAGGCCGCAGAGCAGCAAGCTGCTATGCCGGCTCCAGAGCAAGCTGCGCCACAGATTACATCTGCGGCCGATGACCAAGTCGCGCAACTTGAACAGTTTGCTCAGTTAAGAGACCAGGGTATCATTACAGAAGCAGACTTTGAGGCTAAGAAAAAACAAATCTTAGGTCTTTAGTTTCCCCTTAAGTAAGTACTAGCGTTGCTAGTCCTAGAAAAGCCAAGAACCCTAGCACGTCCGTTGCGGTAGTGATAAATATCGTAGCGGACGCCGCGGGGTCTTTTCCTAGTTTGGACATAATGATCGGCACGATTGTACCGAAGAATGCCGCAACCTGTAGATTAATCACCATAGCCAGCCCTAGAACCATAGCAATCTGGTAGTCTCCATTTATTAGAATTACTATTAGAGCTACTAGCAGTCCGTTAAGTAGCCCATTGAAAAATGCCGCACCCATCTCACTTTTTAGTGTGCTAGAAATTGTTTTGTAGTCTACTTGATTAAGAGAAATTCCGCGTACTTGTACTGCGAGTGTCTGAGTGGCTGCATTACCCCCCATGCCAGCGACGATAGGCATATATACAGCTAGTAGTACGTATTTAGAAAGAGTGTCTTCGAATAGTCCAACTGTAAATGCCGCTAAAAAGCCTGTGAATAGGTTGATGATTAGCCAACGATACCGGTTGAAGAATTTTTGCTTAGCGGTATCGGTAACACTTTCTTCGTTTTTTATACCCGCAAAGTCGTAAAGAGACGCTGTCGGATTCTCCTCGATTAGCTTTAAGACATCATCAGAATAAATAATACCGATTACTGAATTGGAGTCGTTTAATACTGCTACCTTTGCGTGAGGATGTGAGCGGAATTTTCTAAAAACTTCGTCGTGATTAGCGGCATATGAAATCGAGGGCATTCGTTTTGCATATTTACCAATTTTTTCTGTCCGTCCAGCAAATCCTAATTCATGCCCGGGAAGAAAACCAAAGAATTTATCACTTTTTGTAACTACAATCACAGGAGGACGGCCAGTCAACTTCTCGTGTTGCTTGAATTTTTTTGATACATCCGTGATTGTATCTTTTTCATCGGCACGAATGTAGTCAAGAGTCATTAGTCCGGCTGCTGTTTCTGGATCAAATTCTAATAGTGTAGATAGCGCCGACTTTAAGTCGCGACTAATCCGGAGTAGAACTCGCTCTCTCTTTTGTTTACTCAGCATTTGAAGTGCATCTGTAGCTTCGTCCGGGTCGAGCTCCTCAAGTATTTTTACTAAGTCGTCATCCGGGATATGTTGAAAAATATCTCGTTTGACTCTGATTGTTAATGAGGGAAGTATCTCAAGGCGTTTTTCTTGATCAAGTGATAGAAAAAGCTGTATTCGTTTGTCTTTTCGGAAAAGAATATCTGAAAGAACTAGGGGATTTGGAATATTTATAGGAGTATTTAGATTCATTTTTGTTTTTTACCTTAAGCTCAAGTATAGCCTAAGAAGGGTGACAATTAAAGAATTGCCTAGTTTGAGATGTCGCCAATGTAAAATTCTTCAAGAGTTGATTGCCCCCGACTTGAATGAGGCTGACCGCTGCCTACCGGATTGCCATTTTCATCAGTTCTTTGGTTGAAAAGAGATGATCCATCGCGACCACATGCCTTCACTATCTCATTACCGCCGGGATGACTGCTAATGTAGGGGGTAATGTCATAAACTTTGCCGTCAATGATGGTCCAGCAGTCGTCTGCAGTAGAATGTGTTGCGACAATATCAGCGGTTAATTTTTCTTCAGTTGTGGAGGCATTGTTCTCACCTGAAGTGTTTGACTGTGGCTGTTGTTGCTCTGAAAAATCGTTAGTTGGTGTCACTGACGGAGCGTTCGTTTCGTTGCTTCCAAAGATCAGGAATGCTCCGACGGCTATAATTAATACTGCAATCACCGACAACACAATAGCTATATTTTTATTTGTCATAACACTGTTTCCTTTCACTAAATGTGGTACTTTAAGTATAGATGAAATCTAGTGAAAATGTAGAGAATAACGGGTTATCTTATGTCTCGTGGATGTTATTCGTATCCGTCATCGTTATTTCATTTTTTGCGTGGCTCTTAGCTACTTCAGAAGACGCGAGATGGACATGGTTAGGAATTTTTCCACTTCTTGGAATTTTTGCATGGGTAAGTATGTGGACCCACTATATGTCCGGGGTAATGCAACTCTTTAGTTATAAACAAAAAGGCCGCAAATTGTACTCTTCATTGACGAGCGGTCTGGTGTTGCTGCTTATACTTGCACATCCTACTATTCTTGCGGTAAATCAGTGGCTGACTTTGGACAGACTTCCTCCCAATAGTTTTTACTCTTATGTAGAGAGTTCGCTAGCATTTTTTGTATTCCTCGGCTCACTTTCTTTGCTTATCTTTTTATCTTTTGAGTATTTTGGTCGTGCGAGTAAAAAGGTATGGGTGAGAAAGAATTGGTTTTTAATAAGCATGACTCAGATGTTTGCGATGACTGCGATCTGGGTGCATGCGTTGTTTCTTGGCTCAACTATTGGTGAGCTAGAGTGGTTTAAGTTTATATGGGTAGTTCTGGGCGCTTCGCTTATCGTGGCGTTTGGATTAGTGGGCAGAGATGATTATTTGACAGCAAAAACGTATAAGGAGAAATATGAAAGCGATTTGGAATAACAAAGTTTTAGCGGATAGCGATGACACTATTTACATAGAAGGAAATCAATACTTCCCTAAGGAAAGTGTACACGAGGAATACTTCACAGATAGTGATACCCACACGCAGTGTTTTTGGAAAGGTGAGGCTAGTTATTTTAATGTTGTTGTGGATGGTACTACCAATACTGATGCGGCTTGGTACTATGCAAACCCTATGCCTGAAGCAATTAAAAAGGTCGGCAAAGACTTCACTAATTATGTCGCATTCTGGAATGGTGTAGTAGTACAGTAGTATGAAAATAGCATTGTTTGGAGCAGATGGCAGGACGGGAGTTTACCTTGTTGCTGAGGCAGTATCTAGAGGTCACGAGATAGTTGGAGGGGCTAGAAACACAGCACACCTAAGTGACGCGGAAGCTGTCACATACCACACTTGTAACGTACTAGATCGCAAGAGTGTCGACAAAATTATAGCTGGCAGTGATGTAGTGGTTTCAGTTATTGGACACGTCAAACATTCTCCAGAGTTTCTCCAAAGCGACGGTATTTCGAATATAATTTGGTCGATGGAGAGACACGGCGTGCGCCGACTTATAAGCTTAACCGGTACTGGTGTTCGGTTTCCCGGTGACAAAATTACCCTAATTGATCGAATTCTAAATATGTCAATTGGCCTTATCGACCCAAAACGAATCGCAGACGGTAAGAAGCATGTAGATATAATAAAAAATTCGAACCTTGACTGGACTATTATTCGAGTCTTGAAGCTACAAAATACCAAGTCCACTAAGTTTGTTTTGCGAGAAGGTGGCCCAACAAAAAATTATGTTTCGAGAGAAGACGTTGCTAGAGCTATATTGGATGTTGTCGAAAACAAATCGTTTATACGAGAAGCGCCGATACTATCAAAAGCTAACTAATCAGACTATAGAGAGTAAACTAGCTCACCCCTGAGACTTGAATTGCTTTTAATATTGCATCGATTACTGGTTGCAATAGGGGGACTTGATCAAAAAAACCTAGTATCCAAGCTACTAGACCAACGATAACAGTACCTCCCAGGAATATTCCTAGTCCGTACATGCAGCCCTTTAAAAAGGTCAGCCATAACATTCGAGACAAGCTTAAATACCCAGTATCGTAAACTTGCTGTAATGATTTGCCAAGACGGATCAGTTCTTTATCGGAAAGTTCTTTGATCGGTTTTTCTTGTTTCATTAGTAGTAGATTGTACCTTATAAATTGCTAATTCTTTCGACGTTTTTTTGAAACAAGCTGTAACTTCAAAGAACTATACTCAAGCTGACGCTTGGCCTCTTCGAGACTGGTTCTGTCTACGGCAGTAGCAACCATATTTTTTGCATCGTCTATTGCTTTTTGAATTTGAGATTCGTCTAGTGAAGTTTCTACAGAAATATCGTCAGCGAGAATTATTAATGAGTGAGCAGTAACTTCAGCGATTCCTCCAAGAATTGTAATATCTTCCGTCTCAGAAGTAGGAGTTGATTTTAAGGATACTACTCCCGTGATTGCCTCAGTTATGATAGGAGTGTGAAGGTCGTAAATAGCAATTCTTCCAGCACTTGTTGGAAGGGATACTTCATATACATCACTATTTATCGAGACACCATTTTGGCTAACGAGCTGTAATTTCACTACTTGCTCGCTTCTTTTTTATCGAGTTGATCAATCGAGCCAATCATGAAGAAATCCTGCTCGTTGTAGTTATCGTATTTACCGTCAAGGATTGCGCGAAAACCTTTGATAGTTTCGCTTAGTGGCACGTATTCTCCGGGTATGTTTAAGAATACTTCTGCTACATGGAATGGCTGAGTGAGAAATCGTTGTACTTTTCTAGCTCTGGACACCACCAGTTTATCTTCTTCCGAAAGTTCCTCCATGCCGAGAATAGCAATTATATCTTGGAGATCTTTATAGCGTTGAAGTACTTTTTGGATATCTCTCGTTGTGTTGTAGTGCTCCTCGCCAACTATGATCGGATCGATTAACGTAGAGGAACTATCTAGTGGGTCGACGGCAGGGTATAAGCCTTGTTCGGTTAGTGCTCTGGAAAGTGCGATAGTGGAGTCAAGGTGTGAAAAAGTTGTTGCTGGCGCAGGGTCGGTGAAATCATCAGCAGGTACGAATACCGCTTGGACTGAGGTAACAGAGCCTTTATCAGTTGATGTAATTCGTTCTTGAAGTGCGCCCATTTCGGTAGAAAGAGTTGGTTGGTACCCAACAGCACTCGGTAAGCGACCGAGTAATGCCGATACTTCTGCTCCCGCCTGTGTAAATCGGAATATATTATCTATGAAAAGTAGGACATCCTTTCCTGAATCTCGAAACTCTTCAGCTATTGCAAGTCCACTTAGACCAACACGAAGACGTGCTCCTGGGGGTTCATTCATTTGACCATATACCAGAGCTGTCTTTTCTAGTACGCCACTCTCGGACATTTCTCTGTAAAGATCGTTACCTTCTCTACTTCTTTCACCAACCCCCGCAAAAACTGAATATCCGTTATGATGATCGGCGACGTTATTGATCAGCTCCGTTATAACTACTGTCTTTCCAACCCCCGCTCCACCAAACAGTCCTACTTTTCCGCCTTTTGATATTGGGCAGATCAGATCGATAACTTTGATTCCCGTCTCTAGAATTTCTACTTTTGCATTTTGTTCAGCGAGGGAAGGTGGCTCAGCGTGAATACTCCGGATACTTTTGCGTGAAAGTTCTGCCTTTCCGTCAATAGCATGTCCGGTCACATTCACCATTCTGCCTAACGTTTCTTCACCTACTGTTATTTGAATTTGGTTTCCTGTAGTAAATACCGGGTCGCCTCTTTTTAGGCCATCAGTCGATTGCATGGCTATCGTGCGAACAACTTTAGCGGTAATATGTTGGACTACTTCAAACACTTTTGAGTCATCGGCTTCGAGATATACCGCATCAAGAATGGCGGGCAGGTCTTTATCAAATTCCATATCTACAACTACACCGACTAGTTGGATGATTTTGCCTTTAGAATTGGTTGTTATGGATTTTTTCATATTGCTGCCAGCGCTCCACTTAATTCTGCCATTTGATTAGTTATCATTGTTTGCCGAGAAGTATTAATCTCCAGTCGAAATTCATCAATTAGTTCTGATGCGTTCTCGCTTGCTGTATGCATTGCCAACATTCGCAGTGCGTATTCGCTCGCTGCTGATTCTAGTCGTGCTTGGAATATTTGCGACTGAATGTACAGTAGCGCTGCTTTTTCGAGAATCTCTTCTGGGCTCGGTTCAAAATCTACAACGGTTAGCGGACCGTCTGAAGCTGTAGAGGATTTCTCGATAGGGAAAAGTTGCAATAAAGTTGGCCGACAATTTGTTGTTGAAATAAATTCACTATAACAAAGAGAGATATTATTATATTTTCTAGATTCTATACCTTCTTTTATGGTTGCAATAATAGGACGAAAATCATCTGATTTTGGTTGATCTACGAAGTGATCGTAGACACCTAGTAAATTGATCGAGCGAGCTCGTGTTATATACGTTGCCATACGTCGACCTACGACGATACATTCGACCTCTCCATTTTTTCTCTCACTCGCATAGTCATACGCCTTTGCGGCTAGTGAACTTAAGAAAGCGCCAGCAAGACCTCGGTCGCTCGCGATAATAACTAGGAGTGATTTATTTGAGTAGGCAGTTTGAAAGTATGGATTTTGTTTTGTATCCGCACTACCTGCAATCCGGTGAAGAAGAGAGTAGGCAAGTTCGCGGTATGTTTTAGTTGCAACAGTTTGCTCTTGAATTTTTTTCAGTTTACTCGCAGCTACTAGCTCCATGGCTTTGGTTATCTGCTTGGTGTTCGAAACCGACTTAACCCTTCGCTTTAAAAGCTTTATATTGCTCATTGAGTAGTCTCCTTTGAGTCTATTTCTTTTACTTCTTTTGCAGACTCGTAGCGTGCTGTTACTTGCTTGGCAATAGTGGTAATACTATCGATGAACGATTGTCCTGGTTCTTCACCGGCATCGATACTCTTTATGAGTGGTGCATGATCAGTTTTGATAGCTCGATAAATATCATCGACAATAGTTGGTAGTTTTGGATAAGGTAGAGAGTCGAAAGTACCGTTATTTGCGAGCAGTAGCATAATAACTTGCTGCCATGTTGTTCTTGGTTGGAACTGGGGCTGCTTAAGAAGCTCAGTGAGTAGTCTTCCTCGTTCTAGGCGTTTTAGTGTCTCGGCTTCAAGGTCACTTCCAAATTGCGAGAAAGCGGCGAGTTCTCGATACTGAGCTAGGTTAATTCGTAATGACTTAGAGGCGACTTTGATGGCGCTAGGTTGAGCAGCACTACCAACACGAGAAACAGAAAGTCCTACCGATATGGCTGGTCGGATTCCTTGATAGAAAAGATCTGTTTCTAGGTAAATTTGACCATCGGTAATTGATATCACATTTGTAGGGATATACGCACTTACATCTCCGGCTTGAGTTTCAACGATTGGCAGCGCCGTCAAACTTCCACCACCTTTTTCATCAGATAGTTTTGCAGCACGCTCCAATAATCTTGAGTGTAAATAAAAGACATCTCCCGGGAACGCCTCACGTCCGGGGGGCCTTCTAAGCAGAAGTGAAAGCTGCCTATACGCAGTCGCATGTTTTGATAAGTCATCGTATACGATGAGTGCATGTTCGCCCTTGCTCATAAACCATTCTCCAATCGCACACGCGGAGTAGGGGGCTATGTATTGCAATGGAGCGGGATCTGCGGCTGAAGTTGCCACAATAATAGAATTTTTTAGAGCGCCTTCTTTTTCGAGTTTTGCGATTAATCTCGCAACTGTCGATTGTTTTTGTCCTATAGCAACATAAATTGTGACAACACCACTTCCAATATGCGCTTGGTTGATTATTGTATCGACTGCAATCGCTGTTTTGCCTGTTTTCCTATCCCCAATAATTAGCTCTCTTTGTCCTCTTCCAATTGGTACCATGGCGTCAATAGCTGTTATACCAGTTAATAGCGGTTCTTTTACGCTTTTTCGATCAATGATAGAAGGCGCCGGACTTTCGATACTAGAAAGTTGATTTGTTTTCGGTGATGGCTTACCGTCGAGTGGATTACCAAGAGGATCGACTACACGGCCGAGTAATTCTTCGCCAACAGGAACTGAAAGCGATCGACCGGTACGTTCTACCTGATCTCCTGCACTCACGCGGTCGGTATTGTTGAGAAGAACAACGCCGACTTCGTCCTCCAATAAGCTTAATGCAAATCCCGAAGCCTTTATTCCGTCTTTTAAAGTAATTAGGACTTCTTCGTGGAAGCCGACATTCCATAGGCCTTCTACCCATGCGACACCGTCGCCGACCCTACTAACAGTACCGATTTCTTTTTCGATGACTTTATTTTCTAAACCCGCAATTTTTTTCCTTAGTTCTTGGCTAAGGCTTTTTGCGTCAAATAGCTTGTCGCTGGAGCTGGGCATTAGATATTTCCTTCCAAAGTGCGCAGTGTTTGTTGGCCTGAATTTTCGATCTTACGACTGTAATTAGATGCGATAAAACCAGATACGAGGCTTGGGTCAACTTCGTATGTTGCATCAATATTTTTGACAGATAGGTGACTCTGCAGCGCCGATTTAACAGCAGAACGACTTGTAGCACTTAGATTACTAGGAGTAGTTATGGTCACTAAACTTGAAATTCCTTTTTGTTCCAGTAGTGCAAAATAGTGGCCCAAGAAATTGTCTACCAGCTTCGATCGATCACTTATTAGCAATTCACTCGAAACAGACTTTAGACCACGCGAGAAAGAGCCACGAGAAGCTTCGTTTAATAGAAACTCCGCAAGTTGACGCATTGAAGGGGAGGTCATTTTTTAATCTCCGTTAGTGCACGCTTTAAAATAGTTGATTGTTCTGTTTTGGTGAGTTCACGAGCAAGAACTTTTTCGGTTGCAAGAGCAACTAGCTCAGCGGTTTCTGCTTGAATATCGCGTCGTAGTTTCTCTGCTTGCAATAAAGCGCTCTCATGCGCCGCCTGTTTAATCTGCATCGCTTCTTTTTCTGCGCCTACGACTGCCTCTGCCGCTACAGCTTGTGCGGTAATTTTTGCAGTATCTATTATTTCTTCGGCTTTCGTTTGCGCCTCGTTGATCATGGTAGTAATTTTAGCTTCTGTATTTTTTAGTGCTTCGGAGGAAGCGAGATTATTTTTACTTGTTTCTGCGACTAATTCTTCTCTTGCGTCCAAGGTCTTAGTTATTTTAGAGAAAACATACTTTTTCAAGATAAATAGAACAATTAGAAATGTTGCTAACTGAAATAGAAAGGACTTTATGTTAAGTCCAAGTGCGCCAATTCCACTCTGTTCGGTTGCTGCAATAAATCGTTCTGGTGTCATGAATCTCTTGAAGTTCCTCTGTGGTTAATTTGTCGTAAATACAATCAAAAGCACAAATGCGAGGACTGCATCAACAAGCCCAGCCATTACAAATGCGGTTGTGAGTACCTTTCCCTGCACTTCCGGGTTTCTACCAATTGCCGTGACGGCCGCCGCACCTACGAGTCCAACACCGATCGCAGGTCCGATTGCCCCAAGGCCAATTGCGAGTGCTCGCGCTAAGTTTGCATCAATTTCCATATCTAAATTTCTCCTTTAACTAAATTATTTACGGTTGGCTCTTTTTCAACCTTATGATCTTCCTCATTCGAAGTAGCGATCGCCAGATAAACCATAGTGAGCATCATGAAGAGATAAGCTTGGATAAGTGAAAAGAAAATTTC
>JBGSMB010000017.1:0-11823 GCA_041740375.1 Saccharimonadales bacterium (SeqCode)
CTCATGCACAAGAATAAAGTCGCTAGAAAAAAACGACAACTTGCTGCAGCATCGAAAAAAGCGGGTGTTAGCATAGAAAAATCTCCAAAAAAGCCAGTCGCCAAGAAGTCAGCACCAGCTAAGGCTCCAGCGGCAGCAAAAAAAGCCCCTGCTAAGAAGCCGGTAGTAAAGAAAAAACCAGTCGCCAAGAAGAAGTAGCTTACCTGTCCACTACGACAAGTATTTGTGCCATTAATACGTCTAACGCTCTCTCGGGCTTTTCACCTTCCTTTTTAATCGATAGCTCTGCTTGAACTACATATTCAAGTAACTGTTTTGTGCTTTGGATGGATAGCCTTCGTGCGAGTGTCATATTCTTCTGAAGTACATATGGATGAATTTTACTTAGTTTTGATAACTCATCTATCGCCATGTTCCTATTCGCAACAATTGTTAACAAAATACTTACCTGCCAGCCAATCATTGATATAACCTCAAAGCTGTCAGTTTTTCTTGATTTTAGCTCATAAAGCAGCCGGTAGGACGCCTTCCCGTCGCCCCGGAAAAGTGCCTCAAGCAAACTAAAGACCGTATCTTCAAATGTTGGCTCCACGAGCTCAGATACAGTCTCTACGGTTACTTTTTTTGTATAGTCACATAGCTTGTCGACTTCTGTCGAAATCCTCAATTGATCGATACCGCTAGATCTAATCAACAAGCTAACCGCAGGCTCATCTATTTTTGCACCCCTTTGCTCAACCCTTTGCCGTATCCATTTTTTTAGTAAGAATTCATCGATCGGATCAAAAACCTTAAAATCAGAATTTTTCTGTAAAAACTTATACCATGCAGTTCTTTTGTCGATGGCCTGTTCTATTGCTAGAACGTCCACTGATACATTTTTTTGTTCAAGCCACTGCAATAACTTCTCGGTCATTTCTTTTGACTCACTAGGATTGTTCAATACGACCATTTTTTTTTCTACCAAAAACGGGACTGTGTTTAGTGCAGTATGCAACGAACGAATATCGTCTAGATCTGCATCGAACATTTCAACCGAGTAATCGCCATTATCAGCTATAAAATCGCCGATAATCTTCTTCCGAGTTTCGAGTATCTCGAACGTATTTTTTCCAGTGAGTGTTGTAATCATTTTTTTATTCTCTGACATTTAGGACATATATGTGTACCGCGTCCAGCTACTTTAAGCTTTACGATTGTTGTGGCGCAACGAGGACAAGGTAGATTCTCTCGCCTAAATACTCTTGCAAAATCCATGTAACTGCCCTTTTTGCCTTCGGCGTTTACATAATTTCGATTTGTTGAGCCACCCTTTTCAATCGCAAGCTGCAGGACATATTGTATCTCTTTATGGAGGAGCGATCTTTTCACCCCGCTTACCTCCGATACTTTAGTGCTAGGGTGAATGCGTGCGCCCCACAGAGATTCATCTGCATATATATTTCCGATGCCTGCAAGGACCGTTTGATCGAGTAGCGCTGCCTTTATAGAGGTGTTCTTCCGATGGTCTAGCTGTTTAGAAAATAGTGATGCACTAAAGGTAGATTCAAGTGGCTCGGGCCCAACTTTTTTGAAGAAATCTATCTCCTCAACTTGGATCGTGGGTATCAACCTCATCCAACCAAATTTACGCTGATCATTAAAATAAAGAGACGGGCCAAGCCCATTCTCTTTATCTACAAATCCTATAACTACTCTCGTGGACTTATCGGGTAGCGAGCCTACCAGGCTATCATTGGGGTGGCCAGCACCGAACCTGTCTTCATCCTCGACGAGGGGAACAAATACCATTTGACCTGTCATTTTTAGGTGAATAACTAGGGTGTAGCTGGTAGATAAGTCTATCAGCAGTACTTTTGCACGACGTCGCACTGCGGTAATTTTTGCGCCGATTAAAAATCGCTCAACATCACTGGGCGCATTTGGAAAAGATTTAGCCCAGTCAAACGTTACGCTCTTTATTTCAAGACCGGCTAGTAATCGACTAAGTCCGAGTCGCACCGTTTCCACTTCAGGCAATTCTGGCATAGGGTCATTCTACCAGAGATAGAACGACAAGTTTGGGGATAGTAAGTGGTGTTAGGTATTTTGACCATTTCTCATAGTATTCTTCCTTATTTACCATTTACCATTTACCATTGAAATATGGACTCCTTGAAAGACATACTTGCAACTAAAAACTTAGATGAACCAACCGAGGTTACTGCACTAAGAGATTATGTGCAGCAACTCTACCAATTCGTACCTGAAGTAAAAATAAGTGAAAGGAGTATTACTGTTATTGTCCCCAACAGCAAAATGGCATCAGAGCTTCGCTTGCGCCAAATTGAAATTGAACGTCGTTGTCAACTTACAAAACGACTATTTGTTAAAATTGATGCTTCGTAGTTCATGGCTCAAGCAACGCAATGGCTACCATTTCGGGTAAACGTTGTGCGGCTAAATGATCCGCGTTATCATCTGGAAAGCGACGCACATTCTCAGATCCAACAATAGATGAAGCAACCGCCTCGGTACGCTCTGCGGGCAGTACCCTGTCTTTTTTTGCTGTATGAATACGACAGGTGATCTGCTTTTTAACCGCACCAGCAACTACATCTTCGATTCTGAGCTGCAATATGGCCATCAGCTCAGTAACGGCTAGGGCTGGGTTTTCTCTTAAGTAGTCGGCAGTATCAACGGCAAGACGTAACTCTTCTAGTGGATGCGAAATCATATGCTGACCTTCGTGGATAATGGCATGAAGTGCAGTTCGAAAACCGCCAGGAGTACCTCCGAAGCCAGCAGAGCTTATAAAGTCCATGCGATCAACCGAATGGTTCGACTTCTCAGGAACTTTAGAAATATTGGCACCCCCAAAAGAGTGTCCAGCGAGACGAATAGTCTGAAAACCAATCCGATGGCCTAAATCATCCATAGTACGAATGATTGTAGTTCTACGCGCCTCATTTGGATGTGTCGCATCATGAAAACCGACATGTCTGGAGAATTTCGGTATAGCAACGGGAATTCCTCTGGCGACTAACTTGGCCGCCAAGGCAGCATAATGCTTTGGACTCATTGTATAGCCGGGTGCTATTAGCATGGGGTCGCCAGTGTGCTCCCCTGTTGGTAAATAAAGATGGTAATAGTTGTCTCTGTCGGAAGAGTGCAGAGAGTGAACTTGCGGATCTTCGAAGTGGGTTGACAATATTAGCGGTTTTTAAAACCTTTCTAATCCCTCACTGTAGCTAAAGAAAGCGTAAACGTAAAGCTTTTTAAAACGTGCCGCCCATTTGATTATAAAGCTGATTGAAGCCTGGTATCTGGAGCGTGAAGAGTGTATTTACTGAGCTCAGGTTACCTCCAAAAGTGCCAGATCGTCTTCCTGCGCAAGAGTCAGTCCAAAGACTACTAACCAATTCATTATTTTTCGATATATTCATTCGATAAAACCTACCGCTCGAACATCTACCGCTCGTAGGGTCGTCATTTCTAGGGTTCTGGGCAGTACCAAATCCGGCATTATCTAGAGCTGCACTAAAATCGGTAAATGCCGCTAAGTTGTTTGTAAGATCTATTTGACCAATCGGCGTGTTGTTATAGCCAGAACGAGTAACGGCAACTCTTGAGCTGTCGCTGATTTTTATAGTAAAACTTCGGAAGTTCTCGTTTGCAGCCACCGGCCCTTCAACGATGTATTCAACAATAGTGTTTTCTATATCATCGCTTCGCACACTTACGGTAGTAGTAGTACGTACTGAATTACTATTAAAACCCCGAATGATGTTGCGCGTTATAATCACACCGAAAATAATCACGATAATTATCGCCAAGAGGCCCAAAAACCACACAACATATTTCATACTAATACTATTATATACTATTTATATATATTATTCAAACCATTTGAGTTTATGTTTTTGACTAGCGTCATTTTAGTTCAAGCATACCGCTTAACGAACTTATGTACTTCGATCATTGTGTGTTTATATACGCGTCTAGATCTTCTATCAGAGATTCAGTAGTCGTAAAATGGATGGCTTTAATTCCAAAGTTTTCGGCAGATTCTACGTTAAGCAGCGAGTCATCGATGAACACAAAATCTTCAGCTTCTTTTTCGTAGAATTGCATGATGTATTCAAAAAATCTAGACTCGGGCTTAGAGGCGCCTATATCCGAGCTAAAAAATGTTTCATCAAATAGCTTGTCTAGGCCTGTTCTCCTCATAATTGGTAGCATATGCTCCGAAGCGGCATTTGAAGCCAGGGAGACTGTATGTGTCGATCGTAGCTCATTTATGAGTTTGACTACTCCTTCGTTGACATTATGTTGCTCATATCTTTCGAGAACCTGCTCTATAGAGATGTTGAGATCTTTTGCGACCTCTTTGCAGTACTCCTGCCAACTAATCCGACCATCGTTAACTTTGCGACTCAACTCCTCAATCTCGACTGCTCGTCCATTAAGCGCTTCAACTCCTTTGATCGTGTACCAGTATGCATCACTGGCCACCACCCCAAAATAGTCAAACAATAGTATTTTATTCACGAGTTCTTATCCACTGTAGCAGGATAAGAGCTATACGCTCTTCTTGCATTTTACCCTCCAAGATCATCTGTTCTGCTTCAGCAAAAGTAAACCAACTATCGGCCTCAATTTGTTCACCCTTTTCAAGTTGCTGTCCGTTAATAGTAGGTCGCCAGTCTATTACTTCAAAAACATAAAGATCCCACTCTACAGTCGCTCCAAGCGTCGACTTTTTGAATAGCTGTAGGTCTTTAATATCAACTCCGGCCTCCTCGGCGCCTTCGTTCTTAGCTCTAACTACCGCGGCTTCCAAAATATCTTCTCCTGCCTTTCGATGTATCTCAAATTCATCGAGAGTATCGAATACTTTTCCGCCGGGCAACCGATAGTCCCAGCCCTGAAGTTCTGATCGAAACTCCTTAGTCAGCAGGACTTTCTTATCCTCACGATTTACTATAATTAACCGAACGCCCGGCGCACGCCTCGCCACCTCAAAAACTCGCCCATCATCTTGTGTGGTCTGTACTAACTCAAACAACCTCCCCTTAGCAAAAATCTTCTCATCCACTACAGCTCGCCCCAATTTTGGCCGCTTGATACTTCGACGTCGAGCTTAATACCGAGTTCAGGATAAATGTTTTCCATGACATCTTGCATGATCTCACCTACTTTTTCGGAGTCTTTCTTGACACACTCTACTAAGATAGAGTCATGGATTTGTAATAGCTGCCTCGGTCTATCTTCTCCTCCCCAGTGCTGATCAAATTGTTCCTCTAACTTAATCATCGCCATTTTCATTAAGTCCGCTTCGGTACCCTGGATAGGCATGTTAATTGCCTGCCTATACGCGGCTTCGCGCACAATAAAATTACTCGACCGAACATCAGGCGTTGGTCGGCGGCGGCCAAATAATGTCTCAACATACCCCTGCTCATACGCCTGATCACGAAGCTTTTTGATATAGGCCCTAAGCGGCTCGCGCATCTCGAAATATTTCTCTATAAACTCTCTTGCTTCATCAAATGACATACCCGTACCAGCGGCCAATCCATGAGGTGTCTGTCCATACAAAATACCAAAGTTTACTGCTTTAGCAGCGTAGCGCTGCTCCTTCTTTACGTCCTCCAAGGCCACGCCAAAAACTTGACTCGCTGTCAGCGTGTGAATATCGATCCCGCTATTAAAAGCCTCAACCATATCGGCATCACCCGCCATAACGGCCGCAAGACGAAGTTCAAACTGTGAGTAGTCTGCGCTAACAAGTACGTTGTTTTTTTCGGCGACAAAAGCAGTCCGAATTGTTTTACCTAACTCGGTGCGCACAGGTATGTTCTGCAGATTTGGATCAACACTACTGAGTCGTCCAGTTGGTGCAACGCTGAGTTTAAATGTAGTGTGTACACGACTGTTTTCGTCAACCATTGTTGGCAGCGTATCGACATAAGTTGACTTGAGCTTCGTATATTCTCGGTATTGTGAAATACAATCGATAATTGGATGATACTCCCGTAACTTTTCCAAAACATCTGCCGCTGTGCTGTAGCCTGTTTTACCTTTCTTTACACCCTGTGTAGGGAGATTTAAGTCGTCAAACAATACTTTTCCTAGTTGCTGAGGGCTTGAAATATTAAACTCGTGCTCGGCATGTCCGTAGATTGTCTGCTCAATATCCGAAATTTTACCCTCGAGCTCACTGCTCATTTTATGCAAGTAGTCCGTATCTAACTTTATTCCGCGTGCTTCCATATCTGCCAGAATTGGAATTACTCTCCATTCAGTACTAAGGGCTAGTTCTGCAACCCTAGGCATACCTTTAAATTCTTTTTGTTCTTCGTAGAGGGCACGTAAAATACCGCTTACTTCGCCCGCCCTAGACTTGAGCTCTTCGCTGTCAACGTTATCAAAATCAGTGCCGTCGTAGCCTAAACGCGAGCCCGCTAGATCACTAAGTGATGTTTCTTTTTGTAAACTATTTATTAAAAACGAGCCGACTTGCACATCATGGGCAACCCTTGGAGGTTCAATACCATTGACGATAAATACTTTAAGTAGCTGCTTTACGTCATAGCCAATTAAGTGAGCGGAAGCAAAACACTCCAGGGTCTTTTTCACATTTTTTGAAAGATCGATGACACTCACGGCTCCGGATTTTGAACTAACGATCAAGAGTTCAGGTCGCTGTCCGTGTGAACCTGCGATACGCGCATGTACTACAACGTCTCCAGTGATCGGCTTATTATCGAATGAGATGAGTGCGTCAACCACAACATTAGTCTTACTTGAACCATCAAATAAATCATGACTTACCGAATCTTCTACCTTCATAATATCGGGAAGCTGTCGAAGCAACGCTCGAAATTCAAACTTTTTCATGACGCTTTGAAGCTCTTTCGGATCAAGTTTAGCAATGTCCATCTCTTCAAGATCAAGTTCGATCGGCGCATCTGTCATAAGCGTGACTAATCGTTTACTCAGATAGGCCATATCCTTTCCGTCTTCAAGCTTGCGAGCCAGAGAGTCTTTCATGAGTGCCGTATTTTCATATACTCCATCAATCGTTCCATAGTCCTGCAGTAATTGAATTGCGGTCTTTTCTCCGACGCCAGCAACTCCAGGAATATTATCTGAACTATCCCCTTTAAGCGCCTTTAGATCAATAAATTGTTCAACCCGAAGACCATATTTTTCTTCAAATTCCTTCGGACGATATTGCTCGATATTGCTAAGACCTTTCTTGAGCAAATATACGTGAGTGAGCGGGCTTACACACTGCAAAACATCTAGATCTGATGTGATGAATATCGTCTCAATGCCCTTCTTTTCGGCCTTTAGCGCAAGTCCCGCCATAATGTCGTCGGCTTCATAGTCATCGAGTTCATAGAGTGGCCAATTACAAGCTTCTAGATACTCATGGAGCATCGGAATCTGCACATAAAAATCAGGTGGTGCAGGTTTTCTGCCCGCCTTATACAGTGGATACATCTCGAGTCTCTTACGAATATTTGTCTTCGGCTTGTCCCATGCCACGCATACATAATCTGGCTTCAAACGCTTTATAACTTCGAGTGACAAGACTGCAAAGCCATACACTCCGCCGGTTGGCACACCTTCGCGTGTAGAAAGATTGGGCATCGCGTAGTAGCCTCGGTAAAACACGCTTTTACCGTCGATAACCACCAGCCGTTTGGGCTTGTTTGCCATATGAACTTTAGTATACCACCCCTGTTAAAAACAAGGTATACTGTAATCAAATGACGCTTGAAGAATCAGTCCTCCAACATGTACAAGACTTCCACTTTAACCTCGGTGGAATAACCCTTTGGGCGCCGTACTTAATTAATTTTAACTACACCGAAGATCCAAGTGTTCCTCGCGGTTTAGGGAAATCCAGCCCAGAAGAAATCCTTGCGGCTGCTACCTACATTCACCAAACAAATCCAGGAATTTTCGGAGAAGCAATTCGAGCCAAATTGGTTGACGGCAGCAATGACGTACCTCAGTTCAACTACAAAGGTATAGATTGCTCTGGCTTTGTATTTTATGTGATGGACCGAGCATACAACGATGTCTTAGGCAAAAGCCTTGCCGAGGATTTAAGCGTACCTAAAGACCATGTACTAAACGGTGCGAGAAACCTAGAAGAATGGAAAGCCGCTTACACACTGTCCGATGAAGAAGCCGAGCGATTGCCCGATGATGTGCAAATGACTTGGGTCGTTGCTACTTTCAAGCGACGTGCAGTAAACCTATGCCGAGTTGCAGGTCTTGTGAGTGATTACTCATCGGTCCCCATAGAACCATCCGATGCCCGCATAGGGGATATTGTATGGATGGAGGGCATCGATAAGCCAATGCCTCACGCCGGCATTGTGACGAGTATTGACAAAAATTCTATTCAGATGACTCACTCTGGTCGTCTTGATCCGGCAGATATTGGAGGCGTATCAACAGAAACCCTGCCTATAGTAAAGGGATCTCTCGACTGCTCATTACTCGAAGTTCCAAGGCGATACATTGGACTTAGAAGATTGCGAAGCCTTACCTAAATATTGACATTTAGTCGTTAAAGTGCTAATGTATATTTACTATGACTACCCTTGAGTCAGAAATAAAGACCAATCCAGAAAATCAAGAGTTCGACAAAGAACAAGCGATCGCAGATCTGCGTGCTTACTTTGACGATGATGTAACTGGAGAAAAAAGGCTCAAGGTTGATAGCGTATTGCTTGACCTCATGAACAGAGACGTTCTTAATCCCCTATCAGACGCTGATTGTATCGAAACTATCGAAAATGAACATCCTGAAGTTGCAGAACTGTTCTCGCTCATTAAGCGGCTTTCTGCCAACAAAGATTTCGGCGAGGTGCCTTCAATAGATCAGTTCGACATTATCCACGAACCATATAAAGGCGCGGATGGCCGCGAACGCTATCCAAAACCGAAATTTATACCAAAACATCTTTCTACTCCGATAAAAAGGATGCAAGAAAAATTTCAAAAGTATCTCGACGACAATCCTTCGCTCAAGGGCGAACATGGACGGCCCGGCCTTGTTATACAGTCCGCATACCGCTCCCACTATTATCAGCTTGGTATTATGGCGAGAACAATGGCATCAAAAGGACTCGACTATGCACTGTCGAGTGTTATGGTACCTGGTGAGGTATCGGATCATGCCAACTACAACAACTGTGCAGTAGATATTATGGTTATAGGCGATCAACGTGGTCGAGTATTTGACGACGAAGGGCGCGAAATTGACCCATCAACGACTCTAGAAATGCAATGGATTATACAAAATGCACCGAACTACGGCTTTTACCATCCCTACCCTCCGAAGCTTGAAGACCCCATAGGTGCTACTGGACCAAAAGATATTCTAGTAGAACCTTGGCACATCAAATTTGCCTTTGACTCAGAAGTTGCCGCAGATGAAGGCGATAAGGTTCACTCTCGCGAGGCGTTTAAGAAACGTGCCGCAATGCTTGGAACTTGGATGCTCGGTTAGACTCCCAAACCAACAACCATAAATTTATAAGAGCAAAGTTAAAGAAATAGTCCTCTAGAGGGATTGTTCCGATTCGAAAGCCAATATAAGAAGCCTCCCCGTAGGTGATAATCGGCAATGCCGTGAGTATACTGTTGGCCGCAACGAATAGCCCAAGCAATACCGCCTGAAACAACCAAAACTGATACGAGCGCACTAAGACTTTTTGATGCCAAAGCAGCGCCAACGTTAATAAATATGCGACTCCGGCGGACCTTGTGTAGCCATTGTCCCAATTAGCAAATAGCAATAGAAAACTTGCAAACAGACCAAGCGACAATGCGATTGTTAGAAACGATTTTGTGATCTGCTTTTTGACTTTATAGTGCTTACCAATTACCCCCCACACATATAGGCATGCAAACGGCACAGTTATAAAAAACAGAAATTCTTCTATAGGCACGCTAAAAAAACGAAATGATGTAACGTACTCTGGGTTAAAGCCCCAGTGGCCTTCATTTGCAGCCCAAATATCCCAGTACATAAACGGCAGGGACACCAGTAAAACGCAACGAAGAAGTGCCCTCCAGTCCTTATGGGGTTGCACGTCTGCGAAAATACTAAGCAAGAGTACAGGAGCAAAGACGAGTAGGTTAAATAAATAGTAGGTAAGCTCAGGCATTACCGATACGACGTACTGCCCGGCGAACAACACGCCCCTTTTTTGGCTTCACCTTTTTCTCAAACACAACAAATGGGTCTTTTTCAATTTGTTTCGCAGTCCAATCATACATATCAACTGCAGTTCGAAGCGGAATTCTTAGGCGCTTAGGTATGTATTGAAAACCTTTGCTGGCCTCATTCTGCCATGCTTTATAGCGCTTAAGTTGGAAGCGCATAAACTTCTCGAAGTTCTTAGGATTCTCGCGGGCGGTTTTTTCGGTTAGGTCGCTTAAGCCAAACTTTTTAAGCTCGTTTGATGGAAAATAGCAACGGCCAAGCTCATTGTCTTCGGCGATGTCGCGTAAGAAATTGATGAACTGCATGGCTCTTCCCTGTTGTTTCGCAAAATGAGTGGCTGCGTTGGGCAACCGCATTGTTTTTGCCATCAAAAGTCCAATAACTTCAGCGGAGCCATACATATACTCCATAGTATCTTCAATCTTCACATACCTTTTTTGTCGTACGTCCATTGCCATAGATCGAAGAAATGAATCTACCCAGGCTGGATCACACTCGAAACGATGCACTATGTAGCAAATATTGCCTAACACGCGCTCCGCTACCGAATCATCAAGTGGCTTAAACCTACCGTAATCGGCGCTTTTTCTGAGAGACTGCCATCGCCGAACAATATATTTGAACGATTCTATATCAGCCGGACTCATGTCAACATAATCGTCAACAACTCTTACGAAACTGTATAGCTTAAAGACGTCGTCGCGGATGCCTTTTGGAAAAAACTTACTACTGAAGTAATATGTCGTACTGCCGTTCTTGAATATATCTCGTTCTATTTTTTTTGCCATTGGTTTCTGATTAGATTACTGACTACTTTACCCGATAATGTAACTATTGGCACGCCGGTTCCCGGGCTCGTAAACTGTCCAACATGATAAAGTCCTTCGATTGATGGGCTTTTCATTTTTGGACGCAAATGAGCTGACTGCCGAAGTGTATGCGCCAGGCCAAATGCGTTTCCGCGAGTGGCATGGAAGGTGCTCTTGAAATAATTATGTGCTCGAACATCACGAACGACTATGTCGCCGGCAAACGATGTGCCAATTTTCTGTTCTATACGAATAATAATATCATCAATTGCCCGCTCCAATACTTTTTGATCAGGTTGATTACCGTTTGCTACTGGAGCTAAAATAAACAGATTTTCCATGCCATGTGGAGCTACGCTTGGATCGGTTTTGCTGGGAGCACACAAATAAAACATTGGATCTTTTGACCATTTGCGAGTTGAAAAAACTTCATCAAAGTGTTTGTCCCAGTCTGTATCAAAAAATAGATTGTGATGTTGCAAGTTGGGAAGTTTTTTTCTAACCCCTATATATCCGAGCAATCCGGAAGGACTCAGTGTACGCTTTTTCCAATAGCTATCTGGGTATGTTTGATATCGCTCATCGATGAGATTTGTTTCTGTATAGGCATAGTCGCCGTTGTTGACCACTATATCCGCATCGATAATCCCAGCCTCTGTCTCAACTCCACGGACAACTCCTTTTTCTGAAATAATCCGAGTTACGTCGTGATTTAGTTTAACTTCAACTCCGAGTGACTTCGCAATTTTGTAATATGCTTCGACCAATTTTCCCATT
>JBGSMB010000018.1:0-19985 GCA_041740375.1 Saccharimonadales bacterium (SeqCode)
GCGTGAACGGTTAATGGCTATTGAGCTCGCTGTAGTGTAGACGCCTTGCATCTCAAACTGTCGTACTACCGCAGTACCATATTTTGTATAACTAGAAGCTATCCTTGGGATGACCGCATCGACGCCTTCTATTTTCTTCTCTTTATAGAAAACAGCAGGAGACCCCTTTTCTACGGTCATGTAGCATTTTGTATAGTCTACAACTTTCACGCTGTGGCCGCGTGCTCTTGCTACCTCTTTTAGGCGTTTCGTGGTGTAGTTCCCGGAGCCCTTGGATAAAATTACGATTCTCATGCTATTTGTCCTCACTGATAATTGGTTGTAGATCAACGTCGACTAAAAAATTTCCCCTGAGCACTCTTCGTCCGAGCAAGAGGGGGTATTTCATGGTGCCTCGGTTTGTGAGCGTTACTTCCATATCGTACTCTTGCCCGTCTATGATTGCCACCACTTCAACTCGATATCTGTGCTCAACGCTACCACTGCTGTTTTTTACACGAATATCGCCATATTTTTTAGTTGAAACTGTTTTGTGCAACAATTTACCTTCGTCGGATTGATAGGATACGTCAAAATATAGTACGTCTTTTACAACCTTTATATTAGTTGCGTGTAACGCCGAACGATAAGCTCCAGTGTCGACTTTAGCGATCGTACCCGGAATACCAAACGCCGGTAGTTCCACATGAACGTGTCTACCTACGATGCGTAAGGGCTTTTTTACTTCTTGAGGCTGCTTTAAAGCATGAGCATTACTCATAAACATATTCTATCATATTTTTATGGTTTTGTACAGTCTATTTAGCCGTTTGCGTTGGCGACACGGATGTAGGCAAAGCCTATTGCGAGTACTAAAAGAGCGACGATAATGACAATCATCGTAATAAACCCACCTCGCTCTTGTTGCCGCTTATGCATATCTATGCCTGCAATTGTACACTTTTTTAGGTAAAAATACCTCGTTTGCCCTTTTCGCCGCGGAACTCTTTGAGTAATTCTTGCTGCTTCTTTGAAAGCTTACGAGGTGTTGTGACGATAATAGTGACAATGTGAGCACCTCTAGCTGTTCCCTTGATATGAGGTACGCCGTGGCCTGAAAGTTTGAAGTCGCTCCCGCTCTGTGTCCCTGCCGGGATTTTCATGCGTATTGGGCCGTCCACCGTAACTACATCTATTTCGGTGCCAAGAGCAGCATCTACCATGTCAATCTCTTGCTCGCTCAAAATTAACTCGCCCTCTCTGGTAAATTCTTTATGTGGCTTCACTCTGATATTTACAAAGAGATCGCCTTTCGGTCCGTTCGCTATTGCTTCTCCGTGTTCTCGCAGTCGGATCGTTGCGCCGTCATCGATACCTGCTGGTATTTTTAAACTAATCTTCTGTTCTTTTTTACGAACACCCGTACCTCTACAAACACTACAGACTTTCTCGGGCACCTTACCCTTACCGCTACAGGTAGGGCAAACGCTGGCTTGCTGTATATTTCCAAAGATCGTTCTCGTTGCTGTCACTACTTGGCCGGAGCCTTTGCAGGTATCGCAATTTATAAGGTTGTGGCCAGGCTCGACAGTGGTGCCTTTACAGTGATCACACTCGTCGTCTAGATTGAGCCTAAGGTCAGTTTCTGTACCAAATACTGCCTGCTCAAATGTGAGTTCTAAGCTTGTTTCGATATCTCGGCCTCGCGCCGTACGCTGCGAGCGCTGCTGGCCTCCACCACCAAAAAAACTAGAAAAAATATCGCCGAGTCCAAGATCTCCGAAATCAAAGTGTACTTCTTGGCCATTTCCGAAGCCTCCAAATGGATTCCCGCCGCCACCGCCCGATGAACTTGCTCCGCCCACTCCTGCATGACCAAATTGGTCATAGCGCTTCCTTTTATCGCCGTTACTAAGAACCTCGTATGCTTCGTTTACTTCTTTAAACTTCGCCTCATCGCCACCCTTATCGGGGTGATGTTTAATTGCGGCTTTTCGGAATGCTTTTTTAATCTCGTCCGCAGAAGCTGTTTTACCGACACCTAAAATTTCGTAATAATCGCGTTTTGACATGTCCTATATTTTAGCACTTGAGCCTCATGAGTGCTAGTGAGTAGGTATACAAGTGCTTTACATTCGACTGATATGCTATACGTATGGGTAAAAAAATCCTACTCGTAGAAGACAATCAAGATATGCGTAGTTCACTGAAGAAATTCCTGAACGAAGAGGGCGCTATGGTATGTGCGCTGGGAAGCGCCGAAGACGCTATAGATGCTGTCGATGAAAAACAATTTGATATAGGCATAATTGATATAAATCTACCGGGCAAGTCAGGTTTTGAGCTTATTGAGTACATCAGGGAAAATGGCCACCTATACCCTTTGATTGCTATGACAGCACGTGAGGGAATTGTTGATAAAATTAAGGGTTTTGATCTTGGACTAAACGATTATATCGTAAAGCCATTTGACCTTCTTGAGTTACGAGCTCGTATACAAGCGCATACGCGCGACTCTCGGCAAGACGTTATTAAAACGAACCATTTTGAACTTGCTATGTCGAAACTCGAACTCAAAAAAGATAGTAAAAAAATTGATATGACAACTCTGGAGCTAAGGATTATAGAGATACTGATGCTCAATAAGCACACATTAGTGTCGTTGGATGATCTGATCGAGCATGCCTGGGGTGATTCTGCCGACTTAACTAACCCTCCAGTGCGTATTCATATTGCCAACATAAGAAAGAAAGTCGGCGATACGGAATTTAAGATTATCCGTACTATACCTGGAGTCGGGTATATTTTTAATGATTCGGACAATTAACCATGATAGATGCTCTAAAAAAGACTAGGAAAAACTTTACAGCTACGATTATTGCATCGATTGTAATTATTATTTCTCTATCTCTTATCATTTTACAAATCGTCAATATCACGACAATAGGAAGTAGCGCGACATCGAATGAGGTTCGAAATGCTGCTGCGAAACACTCCGCGCTTAGTGAGTATATTGTCGACCAGTCCGAGTACGAAGCTCACTTCATAACCCTCGCATCGGCGGTGAAAGAAGAGGAACAGCAGCGACTTTCAACCGCACTAATGGTTACATCGATAGTACTTCTCGTGGCAGGAGGCATAATCGCATATATTGTGGCGAAACTCTTAATGAAACCTGTTGAAGAGGCATATGCTTCGCAGGAACGATTTATTCAAGATGCGGCACATGAGCTAAGAAACCCCCTTGCAGCTATGTCGGTTACCCTCCAGCAAGTCAAAACAAGTAAAGATGTAGATGAAGAGTTGCTTCAAACATTTAGAAGACAAACCAGAAGGTTGGTTGCAATAAACGAAGACCTCTTATTTATTGAAAAGAGTCAGAAACTAGACCCTCAAGAATGCAATTTAAGTGAGCTTATAGAAGAGATAATTGAAGAACTACAGCCGATAGCATCTAGGAAAAAGATCAAGCTAAACTTAAAGACAGAAGCCGACATCTCAAAAAGGATGGTATCTACCGATTACGTTCGGATGGTCAAGAATATAGTGGAGAATGCTATCAAATACTCACCTAGATCATCGATTGTTTATATTAACCAGGTAAAGACAAAAAATACTGTACATATTACTGTGAAAGACTCTGGAATTGGTATTCCAGCGGATGAATTAGCGCACATCGGAGAGCGCTTCTATAGAGCTAAAAACGTAGGTACTATAGAGGGGACCGGTCTAGGATTTGCGATAGTTGCAAAGATTATAAGGAGTTATCACGGATCGTTTGAAATAAGCAGTAAGCTCGGCAAAGGCACAACTGTCACCGTCAACCTACCTTCTTAACGTTAGCTTTACGCAACATCAACAAAGACTATACACTTTCGTTACTATGATGAGTAAGTAAATTAATAGAGAGGGTATTATGGAAGATAAAAAAAGTTCAACCGGTTTAATCGTAGGGATCGCTGCGGTAGTGCTACTAGTCGCAGGTGGATTTGGAGTTTGGGCGCTAACTAGCAACGACGACGAAGCTACGACAGCTACAGAGACGTCGCAAACCGAAAATAGCCAACAAACCGAGCAGACGCAACCTGCGGAGCAAGACATAGTTGCATTAGCTATAGCAACACCAGAACTTTCTACGCTTGTAACTGCAGTACAAGCAGCTGGCTTGGTAGAAACACTACAAGGTGACGGACCGTTTACGGTATTTGCACCAACAAACTCCGCATTTGAAAAGTTACCATCAGAGACTTTAGCCAGTCTTCTAGACCCAGCAAATAAAGATGCACTTACAGCAGTGCTAACCTATCACGTAGTGAGTGGCGAAGTGCTCAGTTCAGCACTTTCTAACGGTCAGGTGATCGACACTGTACAAGGCGGAAAGCTTACTGTCGAAATCACAGATGGCAAAGTTTACCTAGTTGACGCCAAGGGCGGTAAAGCGCTTGTAGTACAGGCTGATGTACAGGCTAGCAATGGCGTAGTTCACGTTATTGATTCTGTATTACTACAATAAAAAGTAGGGGGTATTTAGTGAAAACAGCTCGGTCAATAACCGAGCTGTTTTTTGTTAAGAAATTACGCCACCCATGAAAGTAGCCGTATAAAGGTTAAATCCGCCCTCTTCGTCGTTTGGTAATATTACTTCCCTGAAAATAAATTCATCTAATGTGTTTTCCCTAAACTCGGTAAAGTTATCAAAGGCAATCTCATATATAAGTCCTCTTTCTTCGTCTTCATGAAATAGCGGACCTCTTAATGGAAAACTTGTATCTGGAGAACGAAGTACTTCAGATAAGAATCCGTACACGCTAGCTGGGTCTGCAGCTTTATCTACCTGAGCTTCATAGATTGCGTACCAGCTAGGTTTACCATTTTCGTAAACCACTATTCTACCAAAAAACATTCGACCGTCTTCGCTTGTGAAGTAGTTATCCTCATAGCGCCACGCTCCGTGAGAAAATTCAATGGTTTTTGATCCATTTTCTTCAGTTTTCACAATGGCCTTTTCTCCACCATAACCAAATTCAGACTGAAGAAGCAAAAATTCTTTTAACGTTAGTTGTTGATGCGGTAACTCGCCTTTGCCGGTCATTGGACTAATCTTTTGCGGGCTGGTCTTTGTCGTCAACTACTTCGCCTTCGATGGGCTCCTCAGCAGAAGACTCGGTACTGTTTTCTGGCGTCTCCGTATCGGTTGCTTGCTCGTAAAGCTTTGCACCAATTGGCATCATTTTATCTGAAAGTTCCTTGTTTGCCGCCTCAAGCGCATCTTTGTCAGCAGTCTCGTCACCGATAACTTTTTTTGCTGCCTCGATGGCGTCCTTCAAGACCTTTTGATCGTCTTCCGATAGCTTCTCTTTGTTATCGGAGCTTAACTTCTCTGCTTGATAGACTGCATTCTCGAGAATGTTTCTCGACTCAATGGCTTCTCGCTTCTTTTTATCTTCTTCGGCATGAGCCTCTGCGTCTTTTCGAGCCTTTTCAACTTCGTCTTTGTCTAAATTTCCGCTATTTTGAATCGTGATGCTCTGCTCTTTGCCAGAACCTTTGTCCTTGGCGGTGACGTTCAAGATTCCGTTTGCGTCGAGATTAAAGGTCACCTCAATTTGTGGAATACCACGAGGCGCAGGAGGGATGCCGTCTAGTACAAATCGACCAAGCGATTTATTATCAGAAGACATTTCCCTCTCACCCTGAAGGACGTGAATCTCTACTTGTGGCTGAGAATCGGCTGCAGTTGAGAATACTTCACTTTTACTGGTTGGGATCGTTGTGTTTCGCTCAATAAGCTTTGTGGTCACGCCACCGAGTGTTTCGATACCTAGAGAGAGTGGTGTTACGTCAAGCAACAGCACGTCTTTGACGTCTCCTGCAAGAACTCCACCTTGAATAGCAGCGCCTAGTGCAACAACCTCGTCAGGATTAACCCCTTTCATTGGTTCTTTTCCAAAGATCTCTTGTACTTTTTGCTGAACAACAGGCATACGAGTCATTCCGCCGACCAATACAACCGCATCTATATCTTTTGCGGTAATTCCAGCATCTTTTAGCGCCTTATTGCATGGATCGGCAGTCTTTGCGACCAAATCACCCACTAGATCTTCTAGTTTTGCTCGAGTCATTTTGTATTCAAAGTGAATAGGACCATCGGCAGTTGCCGTCAAGAACGGCAAGTTAATCTCTACTTCTTGCGAAGAACTTAATTCAATCTTTGCTTTCTCTGCTTCATCGCGTAGTCGTTGCATGGCCGCTTTATCAGTAGTCAAATCGATCGTGTGCTCTTTCTTAAACTCGTCCATCAAAAAGTTAACAATGACACGGTCAAAGTCCGCACCACCAAGATGAGTATCGCCATTAGTGCTCTTTACTTCAAAAACGCCATCACCAAGCTCGAGAATTGAGACGTCAAAAGTACCGCCACCAAGATCGTATACGGCAATCTTTTCATCCGATTTGCTTGCTTTATCTAGTCCATAGGCAAGAGCGGCGGCAGTCGGCTCGTTTATAATTCGCTTTACCTCAAGGCCTGCGATCTTCCCTGCATCCTTTGTCGCCTGTCTTTGTGAATCATCAAAATATGCAGGTACGGTGATAACTGCCTCTGTGACTGGTTCACCTAAGTACGCTTCAGCATCGGCCTTAAGTTTAGAAAGAATCATTGCGCTAATTTCTTCAGCACTATAATCTTTGTCGGCAATTTGTACCTTTACCCCTTGCCCACTTTTTTTCATCTCAAATGGCATCAACTTGATGTCCTTTTGAACTTCTTTATCTTCCCACCTTCGACCAATCAGTCGCTTTACCTCAAAAACAGTGTTTTTAGGATTCGTAACAGATTGACGACGTGCAAGTTTACCAACAAGACGCTCGCCGTTTTTATTTACTGCGACAACGCTCGGCGTTGTTCTGTCGCCCTCTGCATTGGCGATAATATCTGCAGATCCTCCCTGCATAATAGCCATTGCGCTATTAGTTGTCCCTAGGTCGATTCCAATAATTTTACCCATAGTGTTATGTCCTTTCGTTAGCAATCATCTATTTCAAGTGCTAGGACTATAATATCACAAATTTATTGGCACTCAATACCCTAGAGTGCTAATTTTGAACTATTTTTCGTTTTGTTTTGCGAGCTTTCAGCGCGCTCACGGCTACTGTGCCAAAGTTCATTAGAGCACCCCATCTGTGCCAATGATCACACCGGTTCAAGGCATCCTCTTCCAGTGTCTTTGCGGGTAATTCAATGCCAAGAGACCTGTTCGTTAGTCCGTGAGCAATACGGACATCTGTAACAGATATATTAGTGGAAGTACGTTCTCGAAATAGTCGTACTGGGCAATCGACGCAAGGATCTTTTTCAATCATTACTTTGAATCACTTCTATAAGTCTATCAGCTACTTCTCTACCGTTACACATCGCTACAGCGCAAATCCCTAAATATCTTTTCTCCAAGCAACTTGTTACCGCATATTCTACATGTCGAACTCTATCTTGCTCAGTATCAATCCCAAGTTCAACGCATATTGGATCTGTCACTTCTGTGCCCACAACTATGACGTCGCCAAGCTCATCAACTTTTTCCGCTTCTTGTACTTCAATAAGTCTGCGTGCAAATGCTTCAAATTGAATATCATAACCATCCACAGAGGAATGTAGCGATCTATTAAGATCACACATTATGGCAGAGTCCTTCAGATCAACATTAGACATCTAAAACCTAGCCAACCTTAACCATAGCTGGTCGAATTACTTTACCGTTTAATATGTAGCCACTTCGTAGCTCTTCACTTACGACATCTCCACCTTCGTCATACGTAATCGCCTCCATAGTTGTTGGATCAAATTGCTCGCCAACCGTCTTAATCTTCTCGAGGCCTAAATCATCAAGCAGTTTCTGTAACTGTTTATCAACCCCTAGAATTCCCTTCACCCAAGGATTATCCCTAATATCGTCTGGTGTATGCGCAAAAGCTCTCTCAAGATTATCGAATATCGGCAAAAGGTCTAGTGCAGCCGCCTCTCGACCACGATTCAAAAAATCAATCTTTTCTTTTTCTGCTCTCTGTTTGTAATTAATGAAGTCTGCTTGCAGTCTTTGCAAATCTGCAGTTATCTCCTCGACAGGATTCGTCTTTTTTGATTTGATAGTTTTCTTTGGTTTCTTGTCTGCCATAGTTACTTCCTATACACCTAGCTGATGCTCTAGCATCTCACCGGCTTGTGCAACCAACCCCATTACATTCCTATAACTTTGCCGGGTAGATCCAACTACTCCGATATAACTTCTGTCTGAATACGGACTCCTAAAACGACTAATGATTAGCGTACAGCCAGACGAACCACCAATCGGATTTTCACGACCAATAAAAACATTGAGAGGTTCGTTTGGCGCTGCTTCTCGTAGCCACGGCTGAATATTATCGAGTAGGCGAGCTACCTCTTGTACCTGGCCGGGCTGAATAAATTCTGGCTGACCGAAAAGGTTTGAGAGTCCTGCCATATAAAGCTGGTCACCGATTGTTGCGAGCCCGAGATTATGCGTTAACTCAACAAGCGTATCTACCGCATTGCGAATCGTTCTCTCGGGAAGACCGCCATCGTGCACTCTTGCAGAAAGTGCTCTTTCGGATCTTCGGTCAGACGACACATCATTATTTGCGTTTAAATAGTTTACGTAGAAGCGATACCCTTTGTCTGTCGGAACTCGACCTGCGCTCGTATGTGGCTGAGTTATGAATCCTTGTCTTTCGAGCTCTGCCATCTCAGCGCGAATAGTTGCACTTGATACACTAAAGGCTCTCGCAAGAAGCTGCGAGCCAACAGGGCTTGCCACCTCAGCATGTTGTTCTACTATTGCAGCTAGTAATTTGATTTGTCGTTCGGTCATCATTATCGTAAGTATACGATTTTGGCACTCAAAACTCAAGAGTGCTAGCCAAGTTCTTTGCGCAAGTTTTTGATCAGTTCTTCTGCGTGCGCTCTTGCGCCAACCAATATCTGTTCGTCGTAACTTCCAGATGTAGTGTAGCGGTGAAGTTCTTCACTAGTAGATCTTAGGTCCCAATTAATTACAAATTTGAAGTATGGTCGCTTCAAAGCTTCGCCAATTTCTACTACCGCACTTTCTAGCCGTCGGCGCTTTTCAGAAATATCTATAGCACCACGACCATCTAGACGACGCATCCACTCCTCGAAAGCTGGCGGTAATACAAAAATGCAGTGTGCTTCTGGTTTAAAATTCTGCATCGAATCTGACCCCTGTATATCTACATCGGTAATTGCTATTTTTTTATTGGATATAGCCACCTGAAGTTCAGACATAGAAATGCCCGACACTTGTTGATGATGAATCATGGCGGCCTCAACATATGAACCGCGCTTTAAGCCATCTAAAAATTCCTCTTCTGTGCGGAACCAATACTCATGGCCATTCTGCTCGACAACACCATTATTGATGCGCGGGTGTCTCGTGGTATCTGACACGAGAAAATAATAGCGACCTGTCATGATCAAGTTTCTGATTAACGTATTTCGGCCAGACGCAGCCGGTGCAACTAATAAAACGAGTTCTGTTTCGTTCAGTAAATCAATAACATCTATATTTGGACGGTACGCTTGTAGTATTCTTTCAAATTCTTTAGTGTGAATAAGTGCATTTTGCATATTATTAAACTATATCTAGACTACGGAGAATTTACCATTATGAAAGCACCTGATTTCTCGCTTCCTGACCAAAATGGTGACATAAAGTCACTCAAAGACTTCGCTGGAAAATGGCTTGTTGTTTATTTTTATCCGAAAGACGATACACCAGGATGCACAACAGAAGCATGTTCGTTTCGAGACGGAAGAGATATGCTAGAAGATCTCGGAGCCGAGATTATTGGAATCAGCAAAGACTCTGTCCACTCTCATGCCAAGTTCGCCGACAAGCACGAACTAAATTTTACGCTGCTTAGCGATGAATCGACCGATACGATCAACGCCTATGGCTCATGGAAAATGAAAAAGTTTATGGGGCGCGAATACATGGGTATTACTCGGGACACCTATTTGATTAACCCGGATGGCGAGATAATAAAAAAGTACGAAGGCGTAAACCCTAAAACCCACTTCTCAGAAATCTACGAAGACCTAAAATCTAGAATTTCCTGATTATTAAGATTGTGATGAGCTAAAACGGCAGTTTATTTCATCAATCACAGTAAAGCCAGGGTTCTTTCCGTCAGTGATTCTAAGAGTGGCTGATTTTACTTTTGCTTCTATAAGTATCGGGGAGACTAACTTAGACAAATATGAGATGAGTTCATCATCCTTAACGTCGTAAGCGATTGTTATATGTGGATCAAACGCCGACTCGTACTTTGCATAAATTGATTTAATGTGTGCTTCGCAAAAGTCGTTTATTCCATCTAAAAACTTTTGTTGTACAGACATGGGGTTCGCTCTTTCCTTCGCCCCAATCATAATTGTGTAATCACTTGATTTAGTAATTTTATACCGATCAAATTCTATTGTGTAAGGTTGCAGCTCCTTACAAATTTCACTAAATTTTTTCTTGATGTTGTTCAAATTATCATCGTGAACCCAGCAAGGCATTTTATAACTGATATGTACAATGCCCAACTTTGATGTCTTTAAAAACATCTCGTTAAGCTGCTTTGGCAACTCTAGTTCAAGGTCAGAAGTTATGTGTATCGCTTTCATATTCCTAGTCTCTTTGAAGTAATACGGTGAAGGCTTCGGCTGGTAGATCAACCCGCCCAAAGCGCTTCATACGTTCTTTACCCTTCTTTTGCTTGGCTAGTACCTTCTTTTTTCTCGAGACATCACCACCATAAAGCCCTGTCGTTACATCTTTTCTGTAGGCACTTATATCTTCACGTGCGATGAATCTGCCTCCTACTCCAGCCTGCAAGGCTACTTGAAAATTCTGTCTCGGGATTATGTCTTTAAGTTTCTTGACTGTATCGCGACCTACTCCTGGTGCTTCGCTCCGATGAACCATAATACTCAATGCATCAACCCTATCTCCTGCTACATAAAAATCAAGCCTCACAAGATCTTCGGCGCGGTAATCATGAAGTTCGTAATTAAATGAACCGTAACCGCTTGTGATACTTTTTAGTTGATCATAAAAATCCGTAAGTAGGTTTGCGAGAGGCGCATCAAAGCTTACAAGTGCTAGCTGAGCATCAACATAGCTCAAATTCTTCTGTATACCTCGCTTTCCAACGATTAGCTGAATTACCGCCCCCACATACTCTTTTGGACACACTACTTCACCATTTATCCACGGCTCTCGAATCTCACTAACGAGCGAAGCATCAGGAAGATCACTCGCAGACTTTATGTCTAGCTGCTCATTATTGTGAAGGGTGATATGGTAGTCAGTTGATGGATTTGTGACAACAAGATCTAGGCCATACTCACGCTCTAGTCTTTCCTTAACAATATCCATATGAAGTAGCCCCAAGAATCCAATTCTCACGCCAAAACCCAAAACAGGCGAATTCTCTGGAGTGAACTGAAGGGCAGAATCACTAAGCGAGAGTTTCTCAACGGCGTCTTTCAGCAACTGATAATTTTCGTTACTATCCGGGAAGAAGCCTGCATATACAAAAGGCTTCACTTCTTTATAGCCTTCGAGGGGCTTGTCTGCAGGATCTTTCGCAAGAGTTACCGTATCGCCAACCCTCGCCTCTCGAGTACTTTTCAGGTTTGTTACCACGTAGCCAATTTCACCCGTCTCAAGTGCGCCTAGTGGCTTCATCCCTGGTGTCAGCGCGCCTACTTCAAGTGCTATTCCATCCACTCCAGTACCCATCATTTTCATTACGTCGGCTTTACCGATTCGCCCATCGATCGCCCGGACATATAAAATTACTCCACGATAATCGTCGTAATAACTATCAAATATAAGCGCCCTGGTTGGCGCATCCACAAGACCTCTAGGCTCAGGGATTAGCTCCACAACTTTATCCAACACTTCAGAAACACCCGCTCCGGTCTTGGCGCTGATGTGTAATATCTCTTCTTTTTTACACCCCAGCAGGCTCATAACCTCTCCGCTTACTCGTTCGACATCTGCGGCCGGCAGGTCTATTTTGTTAAGCACTGGAATGATCACCAGGTCGGCAGCTATTGCAAGGTAAACGTTTGCTAGTGTCTGAGCTTGGATGCCCTGCGATGCGTCAACCACCAAGATTGCGCCTTCACAAGCCTCTAGGCTCCTTGAAACTTCGTAGCTAAAGTCGACGTGACCTGGAGTATCAATAAGGTTCAGCTGATACCCTTTATAGTCCATACGAACTGGCGCTAGCTTAATGGTAATTCCTTTTTCGCGCTCTAGATCCATTTTATCTAGAAGCTGCGCTTTCATATCTCTTTTCTGCACAGTGTCAGTAATCTCAAGTAGCCGATCTGCAAGCGTCGACTTGCCGTGGTCAATATGTGCAATTATACAAAAATTTCTAATTTGCTTACTCATGCTATCGATAGTAATCTTCTCTTTTTTCTTCTGGTTCTTCTAAGGTTTTGTAGTCTAGTAATAGTTCTTCGTCTTTTTTTATCGACCTAGATGAGAAAAACTTATCTTCTCTTTTTATTACGTTTGCTTGCTCTGAGTGATTTAAGTGCCAACCAATTTCCATCTTATTGAATGCCGGCGGGCAAGACCACATGTCGTTATCCTTCGCAACACATAATCCTATTAGCTCTTTGGGTATTTCCGACTCATGTAAAAGTCGTATCTCGCTTCGAGGCCATATATCAAGAAGTACATTTTCATCTATATCGTGAAGAGCAAAAATACCAACCCCTCCACCTGTAATATTCGAGGGTCTTAGTATGAACGAGAGCTCACTTGTTGTATCCATCACGGAGATTATAGCAGGGTTACCGAAGTAAATTAGATTAAATCGAGTTGATTACTGAATTTTTACAGGGCGAAGTACAAACTTCTTGATTTTATCAACGACAGGGATCGCTTCTTTGAGCTGAAATGCGTAGGAAACAGTAAGATGTACAAGAAGTGTAACTCCGGCGATAAGTGATAGTTTAATGAAGATCATAAATCCTGGTTCTTGCGGCGTGAGTGGAAAGAGATTCACCATAATAAATGCCGCCAAAGCGGAAAATCCAGTAACTGAAAAAATCCTTACCACTCCTATTACAAAATCTGTATTAAATAATTTCCTGTCTTTTATATTCATTATTATGAGGAGGATCATAACTTCAACAAACGCAACGATAGATTGCGCTATGGCGAGTCCAACAACACCATAGGCGGTCTCTCGTGACAACGTATAAGCAAGATAGATATTCAATACAATAGTTACCAAAGATACGTAGAGCGGCGTCCTTGTATCTTTTTGTGCATAGAAATAGCGAGAAATGATTGTATATAACGTCCTAAAGAAAATCGCTCCCGCAAGAGCACCGAATATTAAAGCTATTTCAAGATTTTCGCGCTTAAAGATTAAACGCGCAAAATAGCTTCTTCCAAAAAAAGACACAACAACAACTGGAAGTGCTATCCAAATCATCGCCCGGAGTACTTGCAGGAATTCCTTTTTGAATAGATCCGGCCTACCTTGTGATATACGTTCCGTAAATCTAGGAAATGCGGCTGTTGAAATCGCAATACCGATTAGCATAATCGGTGCATTATGCAGTTGTAGCGCGTTCTCATAGTTAGCCACCGCTACACGACTAATTCCAGAAGCAAAACGTGTTTCGACAATACTGTTTATATAGTCAATGCCTTGGTCTACCGATCGTGGAGGTAGAGCAGTCATGACTTGCCTAAACCCTTTATCCTTCGAATTTATGCGAAAGGAGTATCTGAAGTCCATACCGATTAGTCCGAACGATATCACTATAAGCTGTAAACATGCGCCAACTGCCACACCAACAGCAGCCGAGACAATTCCGATACTGTCACCAAAGAGAATAATTCCTGCAATTATAGTCGCGTTATAGAAAATTGGTGCAATCGCAAAAAAGAAAAATCGACCGGCAGTCTGCTGTGCACTTGCGAGTATTGTGGATATCGAAAACAAGAATGGGTTAATTGCGACTATCCTCATCACAGCGGTTGCGAGTTCAAGCTGTTCAGGGGTAAAGCCAGGGGCGACGATGTACTTAAGTAGCGGGTACGCAAAAATCATAGTTAAAATCGACAGGACCAGTGTCACAAGTGCAAGCATGTTTAGAACGCTAGCGGTTAATTCCCATGCAGCTTTTTTGCTCGAATTAAATAGCTTATCCGAAAGTACTGGCAGAAATGCAACGCCAAGTGCACCAGTCGCTAGAGTAAAAAATATAAGATCGGGAATCTTAAATGCAGCGAAGTACGCACTAGCGCTAAAGCCGTTAAAGTTGGTGTTGATCATGGATGTACGCACAATGCCGAGGAGCGTGCCAATGAATGCAGAACCCGACAACAAAAACGCGGCTGAGCTCAAGCTGAGTCGCCGATTTGCGCGGTTCAAAAATCGGTTCATATACTAATCACTATTATAGCCTTAAGTAAGCTATAAGTGCATCCGGATTATCGTCTCTCAGAGTTCTATAAATACAGCGCAGCTGCTTTAGGAAGTTTTGACCCCTTCAAAATCTCTATTACTTCTTCGGCATCAATTGTTTCTTTCTCAAGCAAAGCATCTTTTAGCTTATCGAGATATTTTCTGTTTTCCTTTATAACAACTTCAGCCCGCTTCGCGGCTTCTGTCATAAGGCTTGCTACTTCTTCGTCAATCAGACGCGCCGTATCGTCTGAATAAGTCTTGTCATGCACTAATCTGTCGAGCATCATGCCGTCTTCTGTGTGAAATACTTTGTTTCTCAAACCTTTGCTGCCCATGCCTTGGTTAACAACCATGTCGCGCGCTAGACCGGTGGCGTTCTGTAGATCACTTCCAGCGCCGGTTGTTACTCTGTCTGCTCCATACACAACTTCTTCAGCTATACGGCCGCCCATCATTCTAGCCAGGATGTCTTTATATTCGATGATCGAATGATAGCTTTTATCTTCAGGCGGAATAAACCAAGTTACGCCACCAGTGCCACCACGTGGAATAATCGTTACTTTGTGGACCATGTCACTATCTGGTAGTACGTGGCCAACGATTGCATGACCGGCTTCGTGATAGGCAGTAAGCTCCTTTTCTCTATCGTTCATGACTTTCGTTTTTCTTTCTGGCCCAATTGCAACTTTTTCTAGAGCTTCAGTTACGTCTGCGTTTGTGATTTCTTTGCGGGCATGTCTCGCGGCAATTATTGCTGCTTCGTTTGCGATATTAGCAAGATCTGCGCCTGACGAACCGGCAGTTTTTGCGGCCAGCGCATCTATGTCGACACCCTTAGCTACAGGCTTCTTCTCAAAGTGAACTTGTAAAATTGCTTCACGCGCTTTACGGTCAGGCAAGCCGATCAATACTCGACGGTCGAAGCGTCCGGGGCGAAGCAACGCCGGATCAAGTACGTCTGAACGGTTTGTTGCGGCCAATACAATTACGTTTTCGCCTTGCTCAAACCCGTCCATCTCTACCAGAATCTGATTAAGTGTTTGCTCTCGCTCATCATGTCCGCCACCCATGCCACTACCGCGCTTACGTCCCACTGCGTCGATTTCATCCACAAAGATGATGCAAGGTGCATTCTTCTTGGCCTTAGAGAATAAGTCTCGAACTCTGCTTGCACCAACCCCTACAAACATCTCCACGAACTCTGATCCAGAAATGCTAAAGAAAGGTACGTCAGCCTCACCTGCTACAGCGCGAGCCAACATAGTCTTACCTGTTCCCGGAGGACCTACTAGTAGTACTCCTTTAGGAATACGAGCTCCAGTGGCTTCAAACTTTTTAGGAAACTTCAAAAATTCAACTACTTCACTTAAGTCTTCTTTGGCTTCATCGTTGCCTGCAATATTTTTAAAAGTAGCTTTTTCTTTTTCTCCACCGTAGAGTCTTGCCTTGCTTTTTCCAAAACTCATCGCCTGGTTACCCTGCCCTTGGCTAGAACGGAATAGGAACATCAATATCAAGCCAAACGCCACAATAGGCAGCACGGTAGTGAATACAAGTTGCCAAATGTTTCCGCTATTTGATGGTGGCTGAGGATTCACTACTACAGGCGCATCTTTGTTTAATCCTTGTTCAAAAATACTCGAGCCAGCCTCTTTAAAGGCCTTTTCTGATGGGTCTTCTTCTCCCTTTTTCGTTACTTCTACTGTGTTGCCAATTAACGTCAACTCGGCGATCTCACCTTTATTAGCACGGGCTACTACATCACTCAAAGGAACTTCGGTAAGCTTGGAAGGCTGTGAAAGCGAAGCGTAGAGAATTACTCCAAAAAGCAGTAGCAAAATAATAAATCCAATGTTCTTGAATTGTTTCTTCTTAGAAACAGGTGTTTTTTCTATCTTGTTATCCATAGGTCTACATATTATACACGCAGGGTTTTCCCGCTAGACGAAATCACAATCCTTACTGATCGTTTCGTTGCAAATAGTTTGTGTCTCTTATCGATATCCATACTAGTACCCGGTCTTCCAACTTTACTCATAACGACCACCCGCTCGATCAAAGCGCTAGAAATATCATGAATACCTACGTGCTTCATAAGCGACGAAAGTAGCTCACAGGCCAACGCATGATCAAGCGATGCGATAAGCGTGCGTGGTAAGGTTACGCCTCGTTTACTTATTGCGCGCGCTATAGTTGGAGCAAGCTCAATATCAATTTTGTTACTAATTTCTTCTGAATGATCAATAATCTTGACCATCCTTGCCCGCCATTCTGGATTTGACCTATTATTTAAAATTTTACGTAGTTTATTTCTTAGATATTTTTCATCACTGTTTGTACTGTCCTCGCCCCAAGATATATTTTGTGACATAGCATATGCTACAAGTTCCTTTTTCGGTATATGCAGGAAAGGACGCAGTAAGTGTGGGTGAGATCGAAGCGCAGAAAGACCTCGGTTGCCGGTCCCACGAAGTAAATTTATGATCGCAGTTTCGATTCGATCGTCTTGATGGTGCGCAGTAACGATACTTATTGCTTTGTATTTGTATTTGAGCTCATAAAGAAAATGATAGCGAGCGATTCTCGCCTGCTCCTCGCTTGCGCTATGGCCCAATTCAACGCGCTTCGACTCAAAATGTAATCCCAGACTCTCTGCTTCACTCTTAACAAGATTTAAATCTTCCGCAGAATCAGTACGAATTCCATGATCAAAATGCGCCACAACAAACCTGTTTTTTTCGGGATCTTGCGAGACGATATGTAATAAAACCATAGAGTCTACACCTCCAGAAATTGCTAAAATATGCTTGCCCGCCGGCAGTCTTACATCAAACATGGATGCTAAGGATTGTACACCGACAAGCCTGTCAACAAAATTATGGTCGAGTTAATACCGATCGACGAGCAGCAGAGGGGCGAAGCATAACCTTTGCTTTGTTTGCGACCGTTCTTGCACTGTTTAATGTGTTACCCGCATCTTGTACGAGACTCACTGCAGTAGCGCCAACGGACCGACTAAACCAAGTTAGCCCCAATATTGGTCTATCAAATGCGACTTCATGCCTCGCCGCGTTAACTAAATTACTCGTCCGATAATATGGGTTGTCTGATTGTCTAAGGACCTCAGCCGCCCGGGTGTATTCTCCAATTGCTTGACGATCAGCGGTTCTTGCATGATCTGGGTCGGTAGCCAACAGACCAGAGACTGTAGCCATACGTGCCAATAATCCAATGCTCGCTCCATGTTCAGCGCATAAATATTTGTAAGCTTCACGATCATAGTCCTCAAGTGTACACGCCTCGGAAATAAGGGCTATCGACTCTTCCAGAGTAGCGCGCGCAATGCCTAAATTGAGTACCGGATCTTCTTGTATAGCATCTCTTACGTAAGTAAATCCAAGATCTCTAAGGACTCGTGCAATTTGCACGAGGTTTCTTGGGGTGTCTTCCACATCATACTGTGCCAAAGCTGCAAAATATGCCTCTCGAGCACTATTGTTGTCACCTTTCAAAGAATCAGACAGTCCTTTCATGTGTAGCAAATCTGCTTGAGGCTTGGGATGAAGATTTATTTTATTCATATATCTATTATACAATCTTGTATACTATTGGTCAAAGTAATGACGTTTTCATTCGATGGTGATAGACTAAATCTTGCTTTTCTTTTAGGATAAGAGCGTCTCGCAAGTCAAAGTTTGGCAGGATAGCTCAGTTGGTTAGAGCGCAGGACTCATAAGCCTGAGGTCGCGAGTTCAAATCTCGCTCCTGCTACCAAATTAAAGCCCCGGATTTTTTCCGGGTTTTTAATTTGGTAGGCTCGATTTGAACGTGCGACTGCTGAGTTTTCGTAAACAAAGATGCAATGAAAAAACCTCGGATCCCCCGAGGTTTTTTCGTTTATATTTTTAGTTTAGACAAAGTAATTTGTCGACTGCTAGTACCTTCTCGCAAGAGGTAGCTACTAGCTCGTAGTTGAGCATATTTTTCTCCTTTTTGTTTTATTTTATTGTAAATATATTATAGCAAATATATGTTATTTTGTCAACTAGCAGCTTTTTCTCTTCTTTTTGCGTACACTTCAAACCTATCAAACGCTGGTCGAAGCGCTTTCATGAAGAAGTACAAGAACACGGCACCAGAAATGATTATGACCCAATCACTCAGTGCAAGCGGCTGAACTTTCATAAACTCGGAAAATTGTGGCACATATAGAAGTGTTACCTGTGTGAAAATAGTAAGGAAGACCGTTACGCTTAGCCATGGGTTTTGATACCAACGCAGGTGATAACTGTTTCGAATGTCATAGAGCCGCGCTTTTTCAAATATCACCATACCCACAAACACAGCAGACGTTGCTGCGATCGCACCCCTGCTGGCATCAATTTGTGCATACATCGCTAGTAGTATTGCGCTCATCGCGATGCTAAATACGATAATCTCAAGCCATACGCGCCGCGTAAGAATTTGCTCTTGAAAGCGCTTAGGATATGCCTTGAGTATGTTCTTTTGTGCAGGATCAGCCCCAAGTGCAATAGCAGGAATGCCATCAGTCAAAATATTGGTAAACAGAATTTGAGCTGCTGTTAAGATAAGATTTTGGAAAAGGATGATACCGATCAGAATCGCCAGTACTTCTGCAATATTCGTAGAAAGTAAAAAGTTTACGAACTTGCGAACATTATCGTAAATGCCACGGCCCTCTTCGATAGCGCTAATAATAGTCAAAAACTGATCATCGAGAAGTATGATGTCAGCAGCCTCTTTGGCGGCGTCGGTGCCAGTAATACCCATAGCAATGCCGATATCTGCAGCTTTGATGGCCGGGGCATCATTCACGCCGTCACCTGTCATTGCCACTTGGTGACCGTGTCGCTTAAGTGCCATAACTATCCGAATTTTGTGCTCAGGGTTAACACGGGCAAACACGGAAACCGATTCAATCTTTTTTTCAAATTCCTCTGGACTTAGAGCGTCAATATCAACCCCGCTCATCGCAGTTCCTTTGAGACCGATTTCCTTTGCAATTGCACGAGCTGTTTCGATATTGTCACCAGTAATCATGATGACTCGTATACCGCTATCCATTTGTACTCTGTGAATTACCTCAACAACTTCGTGACGTGGAGGGTCAATCATTGCCTGTAAGCCCAGTAATGTCATACCCTTTTCGGCATCTTCCACGTCTTTTGGCTGAGACTTTACTGTTTTCTCTGCTACGGCTAGCACTCGAAGCGCTCTTGCCGCCATTTCACTATTTGCTTCTAAGAATTTCTGTTTGATTTCTTTCGTGAGAGGATGTGTTTTGCCGTCTACGGTTTGATAGTGAGTACATGATTCAATAACAATTTCTGTAGCGCCTTTTTGAGCCACATAAAAGCCTAACCCTGCTTTATGAACAGTGGTCATCCGCTTCCTGTCGCTAGAAAATGGAAACTCATTTACTCTAGGATATGTTTCTTGTTCGGTCTCCGTAATAA
>JBGSMB010000019.1:0-2441 GCA_041740375.1 Saccharimonadales bacterium (SeqCode)
TGATGTCATGCCGTTACCAGCAATCTAATCGTCAAGTTCCCGATGAGTTACTACATTACGCTTGCTACGATTACTCGTAACTTCCTGTAGCGCGTCATCCCTCTACAGACGAGGAAGGGGATAGGCCTTACGTCGCGAACGAAATAAAGCTTCGTAAGATAGTACACGACTATGAACTATTTTCAAACAATACTTTTACCCCTGTTAGTAATTGACGTGATTATATTTTTATTATATTATCTGCATTAATCCAAAAAACGGGGAATTCCTGGCTGGTGCTAGGTGGTTGCTTCGGCGATAACAGGGGTCCGGCTCTAACTCCGAGAATGCACATTGAAAGGAGCCCCTGTGGGCGAGCGCATAGACTACCAAATCATCGGTGGCGACTCCAGAGAGATGATGCTCATGCAGCTACACGACATCGCGCGGATGCCTGATGAAAGGCGGCCGAGGTTCATGCTTGAACTACGAGAATACATCGGCGATGAATACCGATACACCCAGAAAACAGATGTGTTACTCCACGGCATTTCAAAAGCAAGCGGAACGTCGCTGGACTTTGAGGGTGACTGGTGGGTGATCGCCGGCATACTCGATACAGGTCCGAGGTTTCTCGGAGGTGGAGAAGTGATATCCGGCTTTACCGCTAGATATAACACGAGACGACGCCTGGGGACTATGTCCCTCATTGATTGAGCCTACCAGGGGAGAGTTATCTCCCCTGGTCTCAATCTTCAAACATTGGTTGAGCTTATGCTCCCATAATATGCACCCCAAAAATGGGGTGCTTTTTCATTTACAGCTACCTATGAACAAACATAAGCTACTTATCCACAAATATTACAGATATACGAAGTTATTTTCTGGTAATATCATCAACAAAGCTTTAGGCGCTTTTGCCCAATTCATGCTAATATAAGTATTAGTATAATATATTTGACTTATAAATATATATGTATTATAGTATACATAACTTATTTATAAATTTAACATAAGATCAAGGTGAGAAGAGGTGACATGCAAGATAAGAACACGCCAGAACAACTAGACCTAGAGAAAATCACAGACGATATCCTTGCCACCATCGATCGTGAGCGAGAACGCGAGATTATTGCTCGTCGTTACGGCCTTTACGATAGGCGAGAGACCCTCGAACAAATAGGTGAGCTCCTTGGTATTACTAGAGAGCGTGTGCGTCAACTTGAGAAGTCAGTTGTATCTCGTCTAAAAACAAACGCAGAGAAGAACTTACCTCATATGGCACTAGTGGAAGCTGCGCTCCAAGAATACCTAGAACTACACGGCAATCTAGCTCGTGTACAGGATATTGTTAGTGCACTTTCAGAGACTACAACAAAAGTTGATCAATCTCGTCTCGCGTTCATCGCGGAACTTTCTACTAAAATGAGTGTCATCGAAGATAATGATCACTACCATCACGCAGTTGGAATCAAAAAAATTCATGATGAAAAGAAAATTCGTGAGCAGGTAAACAAGATTATTGAGATCATCAAAACTATTGGCGAGCCTACGACCCTCGAAGCAGTTCGCGAAAAAGCTGGCTACCCAACAGAAAGCCAAGTATTTGCCCTTGCAAACATCAGCAAGCAACTCGCAAACCTAAACGGCAAGTGGGGCCTCACAAAATGGCCACTTGTTAACCCGAAAAACATCCGCGACAAGATCTATGTTGTCCTCAAAGAGAACAAGAAGCCAATGCACTTTAACGATATCGCCGTCCATATTAAAGACTCTTCTTTCCGTCGCAAAGATGTGACAACTCAGGCAATTCACAATGAACTTATCAAAGACAAGCGATTCGTACTGATCGGTCGTGGAATTTACGCTCTATCTGAATGGGGCTACAAAAAGGGTACGGTTGCCGATATGATTACAGAAGTACTCAAGAAGGCCGACGAGCCTCTTCATAGAGACGAAATCGTCAAGCGTGTACTTAAGAGTCGTCAGGTCAAAGAAACGACCATTCTACTAAACCTACAGGGCAAAAGTCAGTTCAAGCGCGTCGCAAAAGCTACCTATACGCTCGCTGAAACAAAATCTTAAGCACGACCGAAGGTTATTACCAACAAAACCTTTAGTCGTTGCTATAATGGTTATGGCTACAGCTACTGTGGTTATCTTATAGTAAATTATGTTAAAAAACCGAAGGCAAAAAAGTTCGCAGGAATGGGGTGATTTCACCTTATTATTGCTCGAGATACCCCGCACAAACGACAAAAAAGAGCTCGCAGCCGAACAAATGTATGCAGCCTTGCACGGTATTCTAAGGCCGAAGCGCGATCTTTGGCGAGATGGAAGTAATGGTCAAGAGCATATTAGCTTTGAAATAGCCGCAATCGACAAGCGAATTCGCTTCTACGCGTGGGTTCCGACACACCTTAAAACGTTTGTAGAGGGGCAGATATATGCCCAGTATCCGA
>JBGSMB010000020.1:0-26111 GCA_041740375.1 Saccharimonadales bacterium (SeqCode)
TGAATGCTCCGAAAAGGCCTTCACGGTCTTATCGACCACTGTCTTTATAGCAATGTACTGGAAGCTTGCAGCAATATCGGCCCTGTGAGCATCACTGAGGAGTCCTGGAAGCTTCGTGGAGGGTGTCTTGTGGTCTCCACCAACCAGGATTTGCGCCTGCCTTAAAACGGCTGTTTTAAGGCCTGAAAAGCTAAAGTCATATTCACTCATATTCGAAATTGGGAACGAAAAGGCGTCCGCATTACCAGTTTTGGCTACTTCTGCTACCGAAGGGCCGCCAGGATAGGGGAGGCCGGTCATTTTAGCCACTTTATCGAATGCTTCACCGATCGCATCGTCTTGTGTTTTGCCGAGAACAGTGTATTCGCCGTGGTTTTTAAAAAGTACTAGCTGAGTGTGGCCACCACTGACAATAAGCGCTAATAGAGGGAAGGAAGGCTGCTGTGTTGGTAGTGAATATTGCTTTTCTAATAACGGTGTTGTCTCGGTGATGAAATTAGCGTAGACGTGCGCTTCTACGTGATTAATCGCATAAAGTGGCTTTTCGCAAATCACCGCTAGAGTTCTCGCCGTTATGGCGCCAATGAGTAGGCTACCACCTAGTCCAGCTCCGTAGGTGACCGCTATACCATCGATCTGCGTCATTTTCTCTTTTACGGATGAACCAGCCAGAAAAGGGTAGGCCTCATCGAGCGCCGCGTCTATCGTCGGAAGTATAGATTCGATATGGCTTCTCGCGGCAATCTCAGGTACTACTCCGCCGTAGGCCTTATGAATATCGATCTGGGTAACGACACTGTTTGCAAGCATGCGCTTGCCGTCCTTCACGATACCAACAGCGGTTTCGTCGCAGCTAGATTCAATTCCTAAAATAGTCATAATCAGTAAGGATGATACCAGTAATGGGGGGTATACTAAAGACAAGATGAGCGAAAGATTACACCCGTCAGATTTTTTGACAGACTATGAAATCACTCAGGCGGGTCAACGTTTGCAGGCCGCCGCTAGAATGATCGAACGTCATTATGTTGAGATCGCCCCAGATACTACCGCCGAAAGTAGCATTGGCATGCTGACCTTTACGAGGGCGCAAGTACCAGAGCTTGAAAATCGTGAGCTAGAGGTTCGGTTTAAAGACCTAAAAGTCGTTCGTATGACGCTACATTCTGGTTGGCCAGAAGGCTTCACGGCTTATTTTGAAGATGGCAACTTTCTGGAGCTCGATACGATCGATCCATCTACGGGCGGCTATGTATCCAGAACTGAGACCAACGAGCTATTGAGCGTTGTTAAAGTTGTGTGCGCTTCTTTGTAAAGCGTAACGTTTTGTTAGCGAAAAAGGGTACAATAGTGTGATGGAGTATGTACGTTTAGTTTTCGCCGACCTTAACGGCGCGATGAAGGGCAAAATGGTGCCCAAAATCGAGTATGACCAGACTGCCACCTACGGCATGCCACGCTCAGTTTTAATGCAAGATATTGAAGGCGAGGAAAATGCTACTGTAGAAGGGTTTACGCCAGAGTCTGGCGATACAGATATGCGACTAGTTCCTATTCAGGAGACTTATTGCTCGGCGCCCGGTAACGAAGGTATGGATCAAGTCATCGTCGATATAACAGATGCGAATAGTGGCACACTCACCGCATCGCCGCGATCAGTGCTACAACGCGCGGTTGAACGTCTGGAGAGTTTTGGGTTTAGTGCAAAAGCAGCAACTGAACTTGAATTTTATGTACTAAAAAGTAATGGAGAGCTATACGACGCGCACGAACTCGAGCAACCGTATGGTGACATGAACGCACTTGATAAGCTTGGGGGCCTACTCAACGAATTAGTTGAGGGTACGGCTACAATTGGACTAAGACCAGAGGCGGTGTTAAGCGAGTCGGGTCCTGGTCAGCTAGAGATTAATTTTCGCCCAGACCATCCCTTGGCAATCGCAGACAGAACTTTTTACTTCAAGCAAATGGTTCGCGAAGTAACTCGTTCTCATGAGCTTCAAGCGACGTTTTTGCCGAAGCCATTTGCTGAGCATTCTGGGTCTGGATGTCACTTGCACTTCAGTTTATGGAGAGACGGCCAAAACGTGTTCGCAAATGATCCGGACATTTTAGAGCAATTCACTGCTGGCGTGATCGCATATACACACGATACCTTTGCGCTTATCGCGCCAGGGCCCAATAGCTATCGTCGAATTCAGCTTGCTCACGGCTATGTGCCGACAAGCCCAACTTACGGCGACGACGATAGACGAGTCGCGCTTCGATTTGTGGGCGAGGGAGATAGTCGTCGCCTAGAGCATCGCATTGCTGGTTCGGACGCCAATCCATACTTACAACTCGCAGCTCTTATTCACTCTGGTTTGCAGGGTATTGAGGAGAGTTTACGTTACGACAGTGATAAAGTACGCTCCTCAATAGATGCATCATTTGTTGATAATCTACCGCAAGCACTCGGTAGACTGTCAGCGAGTGAGTTTACAAGAAGTAGACTCGGAGGTGACTTCGTAGACAGTTTTGTCGCGGTAAAAACTCAGGAGTGGGGTAAGTTCCAGGCTCAAATTACACCCTGGGAGCGCACGACATATGGCTCTATTGTCTAGTATGGCTTTAGGGGTACAATAACCACCAATAGATAAAATCAAGAAAAGGTAGTAAATGTCTCATAGTCCGAATACCGGGGTGAAAGCAAAAATAAAAGCTGTCGTTCCAAAAAAGCTGTTGAAAAAGGGCCTGCCTGTGTATCATTTAGCGCGCGGTCATGCCGTTGCGGCTCGACACGGGTATCCAATGCGTGGACTTAAGGTCATCGGTGTTACTGGTACTAATGGTAAAACAACTACCGTCGCATACATCGACAGCATACTGCGTGCTGCTGGCAAGAAGACAGCTGCGTATACTACCGTTTATCAAAGAGTTGGCGACAAAATGCAACCGACGACCGACTATACCTACACGATCGACCCGGTGGCCGTGTATGACATGTACAAAAAAGCTCGAAAAGAAAAAGTAGATTATGTTGTTCAGGAAGTAACTTCACAGGCGCTCCACCAGCACCGCTTGGTTGGTATTAACTACTCCGGAACGGTCTTCACCAACCTCACGTACGAACACATGGATTATCACAAAACTATGGAGAACTACGCCCGCGCGAAAGGCATGCTGTTTGAAGGTAAACCATACGTCATCGTTGTCAATAACGATGATGAATGGGGAAGAACATATTTTTCTAAGTATCCGGCAGGTAGACGTAAAATTTTGTACGGACAGAACGACGAGGGAAACGCCCAGCTCAAAAACATTAAACTGGGCCTAAAAGGCTCTACGGCGACGATCGAAATAGACTATGAAACTATTCAGATTGCTACGAAACTGCCCGGAGAATACAACGTCTACAATGCAGCAGGAGCGGCCTTGGTTTGTTACGGCCTTGGCATTCCAATCACGGCAATCGAAATGGGTATTAGAGACTTAACATCATTACCGGGGCGCATGGTGAGTATCGAGGAAAAGCAATCATTCGCAGTATTTAGCGACTACGCACACACACCAGATGGAATTGAGCAGGCTCTAAAGACATTAAAGGCAGTGACGAAGGGGAAACTCACTATTGTGCAAAGCGCGTTTGATGGCCGAGATCCGGAAAAGTGGCCCTTACTTGGAGAGGCAAGCGCCAAATATGCTGATAAAATTTTTGTAACAGACGAAGAAGCCGCCACTCGCCCTAGAAGTGATATGAGGTCCAGTATTATTAATGCTGCTCGTTCACTTAATCCAGACGTCGAGATTCGAGAAATAGAAGACCGATATACGGCAATTTTGGAGGCTTGCGCAGAAGCGAAGCCTCACGATACGGTCCTTATTGTCCCGCAGGGCCACCTAGATGCCAGAGAATTTTACGGTTACACCTATAAAGGTACTGACGCGGACCTTGCTAGGCAAGCGCTTCGTTTCCTGCGTGAACACAAAAAACTAAAGAAGTAGTCTAGTCGACAAACACTAGCTTTGGGATCGGGAAGGCATTAAAGGATGTACTCGTTGCCCAAGAGTACGCGCCCATACTAGGACTAACAAGTAGGTCGCCTCGCTTTAGCGCGGGGAGCGGTACATCTCTCGCAAATACATCAACACTGTCACAGGTTGGACCAGCTAGGGTGCTAAGAGCGAGTATGGCGTTGGGGTGTTCTAATTCCTCCAGGCTCCAAATATGATATTCCCCGTGCTCGAATAATATCCCGGAGTAACTTCCGTAGATACCATCGTCCAAGTAGTACCATAACTGACTTTCTCGCTCAGCCATACCCATAACGCTCATGACGCTCACCACGGCTTCTGCGCAAATACCTCGACCAACTTCACTTATAATTCTGACATCTCTTGGAAACAGCGATTCTAGGACTTGTCTGATTGGTTCGCAGAACTCCTTTTTGTCAGGTATCGGCTCTGTATATGGCGCAGGCCAACCACCACCTATATCTAACACAGACAGCGTCACACCAACCTTGTCTGCTGAATCAAACAGTTCTCGGCAGATTGTAATTGCATCAACCATAGGCTGCGGGCTATAGAGTTGGCTTCCGGCATGAAAACTGAGGCCTACCACTTGGTACCCCGCATTAACTGTTTGTTGAAGCAACTCTACGGTACTTTCTACGGGGGCGCCAAATTTGTAGGACAGATCTATTTGAGCGTCGTCAGTACGAAAAGAAACACGCAATAGTAACTTAACCTTGTCTATATATGGCGCGAAAACCTCAAGCTCATACAAACTGTCATACACAAAAGTGTCAATGCCTTTAGCAATAGCGTCTCTAACATCCTGCAGTCTCTTTATGGGATGTGTGTGTATCATTTTTTCTGAAGTAGCACCCGCCTGTAATGCTAAGTTGATTTCTCCAATTGAAGCAACGTCAAAGCTCATCCCAGCGTCTGCGAGAATTTTAAGTCCTTCCGGAGACGGGAAGGACTTGATAGCGAAGTGATGATCTACCATCGGTAGCTCCCGCTTAAGTTCTGCGTACTGGTCCAGTAATCGCGCGCGACTTACGATTTGCAGCGGCGTACCGTGTTCGCGCGCGAGAGCAGTTATTTCCTGGGTCGAGAGCCAGCGCAATAGCTTTTGTTTTTGAACGAGAGGCCACTTTTTGGACATGATAGTAGTAATCATATCAGAGGAAACTTAAAGCGGAGTCATATTCCGTCAAGCATTCGGCAGAAGAATATTGACATAAGCACTAATAAGTGCTAGTATAAGCTCATACATCAATAAAAAACAAAAAAGTCAAAAAATGAAAACAGCACACTACACAATACAAACTTTTCAAGCGATCGAATCAATTCGTAACTATAAAGTAGCGCTTAACTTTATTTCAGATAGCGACCAAACACTTGTATTAGATGTTTATGACTGTGGCGACGCCTCTCTTGATTCTTGGGTTGCAAGGCTTAAAGCAACAGCACGGGAAGGTTCGGTATATGCATATGATCACCGTCTTGACGGAAAGGTAGCGTCAAACTTGCCCTCTGTTAGTATTATGTTTGACGCCATACACGGTACTGCTGATTTAGCAGAAGCTGTCGTGCTCTCAGGGAATCGCTCGTATTTTTCAAAGCTTGCAAAGTCGCTCACTACCCGAGTGTTTACTGAAGTAGAATTGGACGAACAACTAGAACTTTCGCAATCGAAAAAGCTACTCAATCTAGCTGCCGCCTTTTAGCTATTTACTTATTTATAAAATAGTTTTATAGTAAGTATTCTCTTGTAATTGCAAGAGATGTCCCATCCTGCTATACCTACTGAAACGGGGGATCCGTGAAGGATCGCACAACCAGTGAGCCGTCATTCGTTCAGTCAAAAAAACGAGAACGAAGAAGGCAAAAGCGCGCTGCACGTCGGCGCCACAACAGGGCACAACGCAAGGCTCGAGTGGTGCATGGAGGTGGCTTGAAGAAGGAGCGCCTCACCCGTGGGGCTGGTCGCTTGAGGCGAGAACAGCGGGCCAGCATGATTGCTGAGGTCTATTCGGGGCTTCGGCAAGTAGGGGTGAAATCACGACCTCGCATCCAAAAGGTGCCGAGGGCCAGCTCGACATCGTCGTTCGGCATTCGCCGATAGACAAAACAGGGGTGCGCAGCTATCGCTGCGCACCCCATTTACATTAGTGCGGTAACCAAAAAAATGAAAAGCCCCGCACCACCTATTAGGATGATGCGGGGAATTTCTTATCTAACCACTACGTCCACTTGATTCGCCCAACTACTTTCTTTTCGGGCGATTGTGTCATTGATGAGTCTCACGAATTCAGCGGCGAGCTCACGCGGGCTAACCAACCTGTTCCCCAGTTCGTCATCAGTCACCTTGCCGTAGGCACAGACTTCGGCGCGGTGCTTTGTAGGCCTGAACTCTTCGCTCAGGCCGGTATACCTCCACCGGAGCTCTCTATAAGCCTCTGTAAGCGCGGAGATATTCAGAACCAATTTTCGTTGACTCTGAGTCCGACAACAGATAGCGAAAAGCGTTCTGTTGTTTGGGTCGACGAAGTATTCAATCCATGCATTCGCCGAACCGATCTTGGCCGGTTCGGTTTCTTTCGTTGTAGACGTCAATGTACAGCCCCTGGCTAGTGATTTGGATAAGACCGATAGATTTTAACAGAGGTAGATAAATAAAGCAATACCGCGGATAAGTAAAATATTTGGCACTCTATGCATTCAAGTGCTAATATAGGTATGAACGGCAAGAGCATATTTTTTGCGAGAATGCTTTTGCCGTCTTTATAACAAGGAGGAGATGATGAGCGTACCAATTCAACCACTATCTGATTACATCGTCGCAATTGGCGAGGAGGCAAGTAACAAGACTGCGAGCGGTCTCTATCTTCCAGATGCTGCGACTGAAAAGCCAAAGACCGCTAAGGTGGGCGCAATCGGCAAGGACGTAAAGAGCGTTAAGGTCGGCGACCGCATTATTTATAAGAGCTATTCGACAACTGAAGTTAAAATCGACACGACCGAATACATACTCGTCAAAGAAGAGGATGTGCTCGCGACACTTAAATAAAGATTCTATAGAAGATAATCAGGAGATAACGACAAGATGGCAAAGAAAGTATTTTATGATGATGATGCACGGCGACGAGTTCTTGCCGGTGCAAAAATTTTGTTTGATGCAGTAAAAACTACTATGGGTCCAAAAGGACGAAATGTGGTCATAAGCAAAAGCTATGGCGCGCCAACGGTTACTCATGACGGTGTGACTGTTGCCAAGGGGATCGAGATTGCAGAGGCCGATGATGAAACGTTAGGCTACAAAGTCGGCGCCGAGCTTATCAAGCAAGCCGCCAATAAAATGAATGATGTTGCTGGAGACGGAACAACAACAGTTACTGTACTGACGTATCATATCTTGAACGAAGCAAATAAATTGATTGCCGCAGGGCACAACCCGATGTTGCTCAGAAAAGGGCTAGAAGCTGCGGCTACGGATGTGATCGCAAAGCTTGAAGACTACAGGGAAGACATCGGTAGCAAAAAATCTCGAGTTGCCGAGGTGGCTACAATTTCGGCTGGCGACGCAGAAATCGGATCGCTGATTGCTGACGTCATGGACAAGGTCGGCAAAGAAGGCGTTGTTACTGTTGAAGAAGGTCAAGGCTTACACCTTGAAAGCGAGGTAGTCGAAGGCTTCACCTTTGACCGTGGTTTTGTGAGCCCTTACATGGTAACGGATGCGGCTCGCATGGAAGCCGTCTATGATAAGCCAGCAATTTTGGTTACCGACAAAAAGATCAGCAGCATTCAAGAGTTCTTACCAATCCTCGAGAAGCTTGCGCAAACTGGTAAAAAGGACCTCGTGATCATTGCTGATGAAGTCGAAGGGGAGGCGCTTGGAACGCTCGTACTTAACCGCTTGAAGGGTGTATTTAATACTGTTGCAGTCAAAGCTCCAGCCTTTGGCGATCGCCGAAAAGACATACTTGCCGATATCGCTATTTTGACTGGTGCGACGGTTATTTCAGACGATCGAGGGTACACTTTTGAAAATACCGAACTCGATATGATTGGTTCAGCACGAAAAGTGATTGTGACAAAAGACGAGACGACAATTATTGAAGGTGCAGGTGCCGTTACGGAAGTAAAAGCGCGTATTGATCAGATTACAGCTCAAGAAAAGCAGGCGAAAAGTGAATACGACAAAGAAAACTTCCAAAAGCGGGCCGCTGCCTTAAACGGTAAGGTCGCTGTCATAAAGGTCGGTGGTGCCACCGAAACCGAGATCGAAGAGAAGAAATTCCGAGTTGACGACGCTGTTGCCGCCGTGAAGGCTGCGCTTGATGAGGGTATCGTTGCCGGTGGTGGCGTAACGCTCGTTAACTTAGCGGCAACTATTTCATCTGATCCAAGTGCGGAAGCCACTTATGTAGCCGGAACCTCTATTTAAAGAATGCCCTAGAGCAGCCGTTTAGAATTCTCATGGAGAATGCAGCGGTCAATCCTGACGAATGGCTCCCTCAAGTTAAGAATTCAAAAGCCGGTCAAGGTGTTGATGTCTCAAAGCCATCCAAGTTAGTTGATCTAAAGGCTGCTGGGATAGTTGACCCAGCACGCGTTACCCGTGAGGCTATCCAGAATGCTGTGTCTATCGCAGGAACTGGCATGACAATGGGTGCACTCGTTGTAGATATCCCTGAAAAATCAGCTCCAGCGCCAGCAGCTGGCGGTATGGGTCTCGATTACTAGGTCCGCTTAAAAATACTACAAAATGGACGGCGGTCCCTTAGTTTAAGTTTGCAACAACGAATATACAAAACCTGTAGTTGCGTTGCGTATACAGCTTAGATGTGGTATAACTGTGCTATTGACAGGGAGAATTTCAATGGCGCGATGGTTTAGAAAAGATAGTTCGATGAACGAAGCACGTGATTATTTGCGTGCTACCGACGCGGTGAGTCGTCCAATGGCGGCTGTATTGTCGGTGCTTACGATTGTAATACTCGCTATCTTCTTCTTCATTATTTTTATGTTGATAAGATGGGGATATAATTCGATCCGGGGAACAGATGAAAGCAGCACTGTCGTAGTCGTTCAGCCGGTTCAAGATGAAACGCCACCTGCAGGAGCCGATTTTGGGGGTTCATCTGATGATGGCCAGCAAGTCTTTCCAGGGTTTGTGGACGAGGCAGAAGTTAACCGAATCGCAAATGGTGGTTCTGTTCAGTCAGGCTCAGCTCCAGCCCAGACTCAAACCAGCGTTCCAGTTACTGGCGCGGCAACCCCTGCGCCCATAAGCGCTATTCCAAATACTGGCCCTTCCGAAGAATAAAAACACTACAAAGATCAGTTCAGCTGAAAATTGTGAACTGAAAATTGAATAATGCAGAATTAGCAGAGCTAATTCTGATGATGTTGAGTAAAGTAGTTAATTTCGTTCACAATATCAAGGAGGGCCTGAGCTTTTACCTTTTCGTCAGTTATAGCATTAGCCGCCTCATAGGCCGCGGGGACTAGGGATTGATCATCGGAGCCTTGAATCATCATCATAGTTGTTTTGAATTTTTCTTCTGGTGTTTGTTCTAGGTGACCTACCAATGGAGAAAGCTGTTCAAGCGCGTTCTGTTTAATAGTGAGCAATTCATCATGAGATAGATCATTGGGGGCCGCTGAAGGAGCTGTGACTACCGGAGAGCTGGAGGGAGAAGGGGTGTCATCTGTTTGAATACCTGACGGCGCGCTTGCTTGCACCGGCTGAGCCATAACATCATCATTCATGGTGCCTTCGTCTGCTCCTTGGTCTTCTACGCTAGCAACAGGATCTGGTGTCATAGGTAGGCCAGGATAACCAGTATCGGTGCTTGGCTGATCGCTAGGCAGTGCGGGCGCTCCCGTTGGATCTACTGGAGCCGCAGTATTCTGATCCGGTACTTTATTATCAAATCCAAACATATCCACCCCCGTACGCTCGTAAAGAGCATTTATCATTTATCGATTTTCACTTTACAATGTACCAAATGAGAGGAAATATATAAAGGTTATGCTTGATGATTTGAAATATATACACATGAGAGACAAAAGTGATGCGCTTGGAATTGCCGAAAAGCAGGCCGATCAGCTACGACACATTTTTCCCCTTGAAGATCTCTCTTTTGATATTGAAAATATTGTTTTTTCAGGAATGGGTGGATCTGCGCTGGCCGCTCGGCTCAGCTTAAGCTGGCCAAGCTATACATTGCCGTTTGAGATTAGTTCAAACTACGAGATACCCGCCTACGTATCCAGTAAGACTCTATTTATTGCCTCAAGTTATTCAGGAAATACAGAAGAAACACTTGCAGCGCTAACTGCTGCAGAGGATAAAAATGCCCATATTGTGGTTATTTCTTCTGGAGGAAAACTGAAGGATATCGCGCACGAGAAAGGTCACGCCTATATCGAGTTGCCAAAGGTGACACAGCCTCGCTACGCAACTCTATATTCCTATAAAGCTCTCGTAACAGTACTCGAGAAAGCAGGCTTGGTTCATGCTTCAGAAGCCGAGAAGTCAATTGAACAGGCTGCTAGTTTTTTAGAGCAAGAAATTTCTGCATGGCTACCTACAGTTTCAAAACAGCATAACCAGGCAAAGAAGTTGGCGTTTGATTTAATCGGAACATCTCCAGTTATTTATGGAGGACCGAAGATGTTTCCATTGGCCTATAAATGGAAAATCAGCATCAATGAAAACGCAAAAAACGTGGCATGGTGCAATCAATTTCCCGAGTTTAATCACAATGAATTTTTAGGCTGGAGCAGTCATCCTGTTCAAAAACCCTATAGGATAATTCTTCTAGAGTCTAGTTTTGAGCACGAGCGAATACAAAAGAGATTTCGTATTAGTACAAAAATGCTATCAGGGCGATGGCCTGAGCCGATCGTCGTAGCGTCAAAAGGCGAGACTCTATTACAACAAATGTTATGGTCACTAGCGCTTGGTGACTTTACGAGTATTTACATGGCGCTACTCAACGGACTGGATCCTACGCCGGTTGAACTTATCGAAAAGTTTAAAAAGCAGCTCGTAGACTAGCGTTTAGTTATGGCGTAAAGATTCAATTGGATCTTTCCTGGACGCTTTTAGCGCAGGCGTTATTCCGAAGACAATCCCAATAAGAGTTGAGACTGCAAATGCTACGATGATTATCTTTGGCTCGAATGATGGTTGCAGGTCGGTGCTAACTGTGATTGCGACACCTGCTACTATTGCTAGGCCTACTCCAATTACTCCTCCCATAAAGGAAAGTGCTACAGCTTCGACTAAAAATTGTGAAAGAATCTGAGAATTACTTGCTCCTAGTGCTTTTCGAATTCCAATCTCTTTTGTTCGCTCGGTTACGCTTACAAGCATTATATTCATGATGCCAACTCCGCCCACAAAAAGGGATATTCCGGCCACGGCAGCAACGAACGCCGTAATAACTCTAAATAACTGGTCGGTTATCGACAAGAACTCATCTTTCTCGAATACTGAAAAATCAATTTGCCCAGCGTGGTTTCCCGCTAGATTTTCTTCAATAGCTATTGCTACTTCAGGTGTTTTCGAGCCATCAGTTGCAAGTACCTGAATTTCCTGGAAGTCTATAGTGCTGTTATTGATGCGTTTTCCCGCTTCAATAGGAATCAGAATTGCCGAATTATAGCTTAGTCCGAAATTTAAATTCGGTGTGGTTGAGCGCTCAAGCACACCTCGCACAATAAAGTCGGTTCCACGGATTGAGATTTTTCTTCCTATTGGCGCAGAGTCTTGAAAGAAAGCTTCGGCTACGTCTGAGCCGATGATGGCAAGATTTCGCATAGCATCTTCTTCTTCAAAAAAACTCCCCTCCACAACTTTTTGATTTATAACCTTTGGCGCGTCACTAGTAGTGGCGGCCACAAAAACGGATGGAAGTGGCAGTTGACCCGGAGCAGTGGGGGATGAGCTTATAATTGCAAAGGGCACGGTAGTTTGGACGCCAGGAAGTGCTGCTACGAGCGTAAAATCCTTTTCGTTTAAACTACTTGAACCTAGTAGGCTCGCAATGTTTATACCAGTGACTCTACCATTTTGGTCACGCTCAATAGGTTTTCCCGGTACGACTACTATGCGGCTACTGTTGGTCTCTTCTATCTTCCCCACAACTTCATTTTTTATTCCTTCACCTAAAGAAACAGTCAAGACGACGCTTGCAACTCCAATAATGACACCAAGCATAGTAAGAAAGCTGCGTATTTTTGCACTTCTCATACTAGAGAATGCCATTTTTACATTCACCGCTATCATTTTTTTGCTCGCTTTTTGGCCGGCTTCTTAATTTTTTTGCGTTTGGTCTTTGTTTTAGTGGTTTTTTTCGCAGTTTTTACAATATTCGCTTCGACCTCTTCTCTGTACTCTTCGGCTGCCTCGATTTGACTCAAGTCTACCTTTTCGCCCTTTGCAAGTTTTTCATCGTATTCTATGCGACCGTCTTTGAGATAAATTATCCTATCGGCATAGACGGTAAGCTCAACGTTGTGGGTAACCATCATGATAGTGTTTCCACCCCTGTGGATATCACCAAGTAGTTCCATAATTTGACGACTAGATGCTGAGTCGAGGTTACCGGTTGGCTCGTCGGCAATCACAATGCTTGGTCTATTTATAAGCGCACGTGCTATCGCAACACGCTGTGCTTGGCCACCACTCAATTGCCTTGGGTAGTAAAATTCTTTCAAGCTAAGCCCAACTTTTTCCAGCATGTCGGTAGCCCGCTTATTCCGCCTTGTCGAACTTACGCCCCGATATGCCAGTGGAAGTGCGACGTTTTCCATGACATTCATTTTGGGAAGCAGGTTGAACGACTGAAATATAAAGCCGATATGATCTCTTCTTGACTTCGCCCTCTTCATACTTCCTAATCTACTTACGTTTTTATCGTTCAGCACGTATAGACCGTGCGACGGGCGATCAAGCATGCCGATAATATTCAGCATAGTACTCTTGCCTGAACCGCTTGGTCCCATGACTGCAACGAACTCACCTTTCTCAACAGTCAGGTCGATATTATCGATTGCAATAGTTGCAGCTTCGCCGAAGCCGAAAACTTTTGATACTTTCTCTAGTTTAATTACTGACATTACTATAAATTCTAATCTGTTATTTTGCTCACCACAAGGTGGTTATGACGTATAATGGTCTACGTATTAATAAGGAGAGGTCGCCTAGTGGCCTATGGCGCCGCCTTGGAAAGGCGGTTTGGGAGCAATTCCATCGAGGGTTCGAATCCCTCTCTCTCCGCCAACAGCATTATAAAAAGTTAATATAGAATTGCTTTATATGAATATGTTCAAAGAAACCAAGGCTCATACGGTAGAAGAATATCTTGCGCAAGTAATTGAAGAGCGTCGAGAGACGATGCATTTTCTGCACGATTTTATTCAAAAGACTGCGCCAGAGCTGAAGCCATTTTTTGCGTATAACATGTTAGGCTACGGAACCTTTAAGTATAAAAACTACAAAAAAGAAATTATTGATTGGCCGATCGTTGCTCTCGCTAGTCAAAAAAATTATATCAGTCTTTATATCTGCGCGGTTGACGGTAACGAATATCTTGCAGAGAAGTATAAAGACGCTCTCGGGAAGGTTAATGTTGGTAAAAGTTGCATACGATTTAAAAAACTCGAAGACTTAAATCTTCAGGCAGTAGAGAAAGTTATAAAAGAGGCTTCAATGTCGCCAGGGCTAGTCACCAATTAGTGGTGATATCTTGAGCCTTGGTTGATAGAGTCCGCGCGGTAGATTTGTTCCAGAAGTAGTAGCCTTGCAAGTAAGTGGGGCAGGGTTATCCTGCCGAAGGACCAAACATGATCAGCGCCTTCAAGCACGCTTGGTTGAATTCCATAAGCGCCACCAATTAAAAAATACAGATCTGATCCCGCAGAAACTGCATTGTATACTAGGTGCTTGGCAATTTCATTTGAAGATATAGGAACGCCAGACTCGTCGAGAGCAATATAAGATTTGCCCTCAAGCTGAGATTTGAAAAATTCGTTTTCGCTCGCACTAGCTCCGGTTTTCCCTACGTGCCATACAATTTGAATGGTTCTCGAGAGCCTTTTTTCGTACTCGCGAAATTGAATTTCTAGCCAGGGATCAAGTTTTCCTGCGGTGATTATATGAATTTTACGCATTTCGCTAATAGTATAGACGTTACTTTAAGATATGTCGGTATAATGGTAACTATATGAAAGTGCTTATTGTTTACGCGCACAATGAACCTTCTTCTCTCACCTCAAGTTTGAAGAATGTGTCTTTGGAGGTGCTTCAGGCCACCGGACACGAAAGCCTCGTGAGCGACTTATATGCTCAAGGGTTTCATGCTAATGCTGAAAAATATGATTTCACGACACTTACCGGTCAACACTTTAACTACGCTAACGAACAAAAAAACGCTTCACTTCACGGCTGGTCGTTTAGCCCTGACATAACGAGTGAGATGCAGAAAGTACAGGATTCTGAATTGGTTATTTTTCACTTTCCAGTTTGGTGGTTTAGCGCGCCGGCAATACTGAAGGGTTGGTTCGATAGAGTACTCGCAATGGGTGTAGCTTGGGACACGAACAATACATACCAAAATGGATATTTTCGAGGCAAGAACGCGCTTGTTGTAGCTACTGCGGGCTCTCCAGAGTCTGACTTTCAGCCACTCGGGCTTCATAAGGCAACCTTAAAGCAGATGCTGCATCCGATACTCCACGGAACGCTAGCATCCTGCGGGTTTCAAGTTATTGAACCCTACTTAGCGCATAACGCTCATGATATGTCGCCCGACGATCTACATAACACTATAGAAGGCTATCGTGAATATCTTTCGCGATCGCTTGAACAGCCGACTTTTTTTGTTCAATATCAATAAGTATGAATAATTCGGGTAGCGCAGCCAAGAATATAAATCATCTCCTTCCAGACATATACAAGGAAGTACTCGTGGTGCTTTTAATTCTCTCCGCATTCTTTAGTAGCATGTTGTTGATTCGATTCAGCGTAACAGGCTCCATACGATACTCCTTTTTAGTCTGGAATTTACTTTTGGCGTGGATACCAGCTCTTGTGTCGCTGTGGTTTGCCCTTAGGCTTAATAAAAAGGCAAAGGGATTCCATGCGCTCGCTTTTGTGGTTTGGCTCAGCTTCCTTCCAAACACGTTCTATCTAGTTACTGACCTTATTCATATCAAGCCTACGGTCGAAATCAGTATTTTGTTTGATGCCGTACTACTATTCGGCTTTGCGTGCATAGGGTTCGCCCTGGGGTTATGTTCTCTTGGAGTGATGCACGTTTGGTTATTCCGGCGCGCAAAAGGAAAAGTTGTGGCGTTATGTATTGGGTGCGTAATTTTGCTCGTGTCGTTCGCTATATATCTCGGAAGATACTTGCGCTGGAACTCATGGGACATAGTTACAAACCCGTTGGGACTGCTTATTGATGTATCGAGTCGCGTAGCCTCGCCACTTGATAACCCTCGCACTCTATCAACGACATTATTATTTTTCTGTTTGTTGGCTACCAGCTACGCGTGCTTTGCATGGCTAAGTCGCTATATATATAGGAAGCTCACGGCTTGATCGGCTCTGAATCCGAGATCCTCTATCTGTAAACTCTTGTATACTAAAACTTGATGAAAAATCAACTTCAAGAATTAATTGCTTCTTGTGTGGAGCGCACCTACCAAATAAGCCCTTTGGTTACAATTGAAAGAACCGATGACAACTTTGGTGATTTCAGTACTAATGTTGCTTTGCGTTTGAGCGGTGAGCTTCAAGAAGTTGCAAAAACAATCGCAGAAACTATTGCAACTGAGTTCAATAATTCTTCGAAAGACTTTGTAGCGAGCGTCGCGGGCCCTGGCTTTATAAATATTCGAGTTGGAGATAGCTTGCTCCAACAGACCGTCTCCGACATTATTGAGATGAAAGAAAATTATGGTACAGATATTTTGCATTCGGGCAAGTTGATAGTTGTAGAATACTCTGATCCAAATCCCTTTAAGGTTCTGCACGCCGGGCATCTCTATACGACACTTGTAGGCGACACAATTGCAAGATTGTTAGAGATTACTGGGGCAAAAGTAAAACGAGTAAATTTTGGAGGCGACGTTGGTTTGCACGTTGCGAGAGCAATGTGGGGGATCATTAATTCATTGGAGGGTGAGTATCCTGAAAAGCTTAAAGACGTCGCCAAAGCTGATCGGGCCACATGGATGAGTAATTGTTATGTTCAAGGCAATATCGCGTACGAAGAAGACGAGGTAAAAAAAGCAGAGATAGTAGCGATCAATAAAAAAGTTTACGAGCTTCACGATACATCTGACAAGTCATCAGATTTTGCACAGATTTACTGGACATGTCGGCAGTGGAGCTATGACGGTTTTGATCAGGTTTATCAGGCCCTTGAAGTACACGGCTTTGATACCTACTACCCTGAGAGCATGACAGTAAATATCGGTAAAAAAATTGTCGAAGAGGGACTTATGAAGGGGGTCTTCAAAAAGTCCGAAGGAGCAGTTGTCTACGATGGTGAAAAAGATGGCTTGCATACAAGAGTCTTTATTACTAGCGAAGGACTTCCGACATACGAAACAAAAGACCTCGGTCTAGCTGTTGTTAAGTGGGAGGACTACAAGTTTGACCTAAGTTTGATGATAACGGGAAATGACATAATTGAGTACATGAAGGTCGTGCAGGCCGCATCAAAACACTTTTATCCAGAAATTACTGAGCGCACAAAGCACATTACCCACGGGCTGATTAAATTGCCTGGTGGTAAAAAAATGAGTAGCCGCAAAGGGAACGTTTTACTGGCGGAGGATATACTATCTGCCGCAAAGGAAGCATATAATAGTCAGACTTCTCAAGTAGATCAAAGCGCCGTACTTGCTGCCGTAAAATATTCTTTCCTCAAAAGTCGTATTGGTGGTGATATTGTCTATGACCCAGATGAGTCGGTGAATATTTTAGGTAATTCTGGTCCATATCTACAGTATGCACATGCTCGAGCATGCTCAATTGTGTCAAAAGCTGCATCCCTTTCGAGCGTAGACTATGAGCTTGATAGTTCTGAGCGACTTCTAGTTCGAAAGCTAAGCATGTACCCGGAAGTTATGCGGCTGGCGGCGGCGGAGTTGATGCCACATCATTTGTGTTCGTATCTGTATGAACTCGCTCAAGAATTTAACAGTTTTTACGAATCAAATCGTGTATTAGGTGATTCAAGAGAAGCGCAGCGGCTCACACTTGTCCATGCATACACTCAAGTTTTAAAAAATGGCTTGAGCGTTCTCGGTATTCAAGCGCCAGAAAAAATGTAGAACAATGCCGATGTTTTACTAGCATAAGCGAGATAACTCTCTTATACTACAGATCAATGAAGTCAGTATTATTTATCTATCCGCACCAATTATTCCAGGCTGAGCATTTACCAAAAGTTGATCAGGTCTATGTCATAGAAGAGCCACTATATTTCGGAACCGACGAACAATATCCGATGCGATTTCATAAGCAAAAGCTTGTCCTGCATAGGGCAGGTATGCGTCGCTATGTCGAAGAAGTACTCTGGGCGAACGACTTTGCAGTAGAGTATTTTGACATTGAGAATACAAGCTGGACAGGCCAACCGCTCGTGCATGCATACGAACAAGGCTTCGATACTATTTACGTATTCGATCCCACAGACTACACCCTAGAAAAGCGATTAAAAACTGTAGCAAAAGAACAAGAGCGAGACGCAACGCTACATTTCCTACCAACGCCTAACTTCTATATTCAAAACAATGATATTCAAGAATTTTTTGGTGAAAAAAAGCAATATAAAATGGCGGATTTTTACCAGTGGCAAAGAGAGCGATTCAATATTCTTATAGATAACAACTTTCGTCCAAAAGGCGGTAAATGGAGTTATGATGCGGAGAATCGCAAAAAACTTCCGAATGATGTTGTTCTACCTGGCATACCTGCTTTTGGTGACTCAAAGCATGTGAGCGAGGCTCTAAAGTTTGTTGGAGAACATTTTAGCTCCAACCCGGGATCACTTGATTCATTTGTGTGGCCAACAAGTCACGCGGAAGCCAAGCTTTGGCTTGATGATTTTTTAAAACACCGTTTTTCTAATTTTGGACCATACGAAGACGCGATTAGCGGGCGGGGAATCTGGCTATTCCATAGCGTATTATCATCAAGTCTCAACTGCGGTCTTCTTAATCCAAAGCAAGTAATTGACGAGGCAATCTTGTATGCAGACAAGAACAATATACCCATTTCTAGCCTTGAAGGTTTTGTGAGACAGATTCTTGGATGGCGTGAATATATGAGAGCTATGTATGTGTTGCGCGGTACAAGCATGCGAAAGAGTAATGTGCTAAAGCACGAGCGAACACTAACCCAGCATTGGTACGATGGTACGACGGGTCTCGCGCCACTAGATGATGTTATTAATAAAGTCCAAGAACATGCCTATGCTCACCATATCGAAAGACTAATGATAGTCGGTAATGCGATGTTGTTATCAGAGATTAATCCGAACAATGTGTATAAATGGTTCATGGAGCTGTTCATAGACGCGTATGATTGGGTAATGGTGCCGAACGTATTTGGTATGAGTCAATTCGCTGACGGCGGCTCAATTACTACAAAACCATACATGAGCGCTAGTAATTATATTTTGACAATGAGTGACTATAATCGTGATGAGTGGTGTAACGTGTGGGATGGGCTATACTGGCGTTTTGTAGAAAAACATCGCTTACTACTAAAGAAAAACCCACGATTAGGCGGGCTGCTTGTCAGTCGTCTCGACAGTATGGACCCTGCACGCCGCCGCATTATAAATTATCGAGCGGAAGACTTCCTGGCCAATAGAACATCTTAGTTGAGATCTATGATTTGTTGCAACAAACGGCGCGCGTGCCAAAAAAACGCTATACTGTAAGCATGCCCGACCAATCAAAATTTGTTAACGAATTAAGCAAAGACCAGTACGACGTATTGGTAAATGCGTCAACTGAACCGGCTTTTAGCGGTGAGTTTGTGCATGCTTCAAATGATGGTAAGTACTCTTGCGCCGCCTGCAATAACCCACTTTTTTCTAGTCGCACAAAATTTGACTCTGGCTCGGGTTGGCCGAGTTTTTATGATGTTATGAATGAAGATTCTGTTCAACTGGTACATGATGCGAGTCATGGGATGGAGCGAATAGAGGTTCGTTGCGCGAATTGTGATGCTCATTTGGGGCATTTGTTCCAGGATGCGCTAGATCAGCCGACAGGTAGTCGCTATTGCATTAACTCTCTTGCGCTCTCGTTTAGTCACCCAAAAAAGGAGAGTCAGCCATGAGGTTTGTTACGAGCCCAGATTACCTTACCCTTCAGCTACAGAGGTCTGAGCAAATTGCCGCATTAAAAGCCAAGGTTACGCTTCAAAAAAATCAAATTGCTGACGTTACGTGGAATGATACGTTTGAGGACTGGAGGAGATGGGAGGTACGTATGCCTGGCTCCGCGATACCCAATAGACTACTGGCAGGTTCCTACTGGACAGAAGAAGGGTGGGACTTTTTATATATCAAAAGACCGGTAGGGATATCAAATACGGTGGCCCTAAACGTCATAGTGATTAATCTTCGAAACCATGAAAAATATTCAAGAGTTATAGTGTCTGCCACAGAAGATGACTATAACCACATTGACAGGTGGTTGCGTGGCAAAAAAATTGCCAAGAAAAAAAGCAAGCGATGACACTCCCAAGCAGACTCGTCTGGATTGATCTAGAAATGACCGGACTGCGTCCGAAAATTGATGTGATTTGTGAAGTAGCGGTTATTGTGACCGATTTTAGTCTAAATGAAATAGATTCGTATAGTACATCTATACTGCATGATGAAGAGCTTATTCGTAGTCGCATGATGGAAAGCCCGTGGCACGTTGCACAACCAGATTATATCGAAACAATCATTAGTGCTTGCAGGTTAGGAAAACCCGAATCAAAGGTAGTGGATGATATCCTGCGCCTTCTCAAAAGTACAAAATGCCTCAATCATGATCCGGAAAGCTTTCCATTATTTCCAGACTCACTAGAAGCAAAAGGGGAGGTATACCTGGCCGGCAACTCAATAGCTACCGACCGAGCATATATAGATGAAAAATGGCCTTTGCTTGCCCGTACACTACATTACCGAATGCTCGATGTGAGTAGCTTTAAGCTATGGCACGCAGGCAATCATCGCACTGGTTTTAAAAAGCACCCGACGCACCGCGCTTTAGATGATATTCGTGACTCAATCGCTGAGCTAAGATATTATGTCGAACGAGATGACAGAATTTAAAGAAGTAGAGAAATTTATCCTATCGCTACCGGATACGAGGTTGGACTATCCGTTCGGTGAAGGCATTGCTGTATATAAAGTAAAAGTAGATAACGATGAGAAGATGTTTGCGCTACTTACCGAGAACAAGACTCCAGTTAGTCTCAGCGTGAAATGCGATCCACAGCTAGCTGTTTTGCTGCGAGAAAAATATGAAACTGTGATGGCAGGCTATCATCTAAACAAGAAACACTGGAATACGGTTATTCTGACAGGACAGTTACCACCTGAAGAGATAGAGGGATTTATCATCCATAGCTATAATCTGTTAAAAGGGATTATCGGCTAAGGAGTTTTTGGCTCGGGCGTATAACTAAATTTTAGCTGCTCGGCATGTGTATTAAATGTGTTCACCGCAGCCTTAATTTCTTTGCTTTTTACTGCATCAAAAACTTCTCTCAACTTTGTTTGGTAAATCACCAGTTGCGAGTCGAAGCCAGTTTTGTATACTGCATCATAATTGTTCGCCTGCTTTGCCGCTAAAAGCGCGGAATCTGTTTCAGCAGATGCGTAGACCGTTAACTTTTTTGGTTCAATTTTTACACCTTGTTCAGCAGCAAGCGCCAACGTTTCATTTAAGTCGCTTTGGATTGTGACATTGCTAGTTTGGGCAGTACGCCGTACGTCACTCGAGCCATTGGTGACTCCAGCATTTGAAAGTCTGATAAGTTCTGTCTGGAAAGCCGCAAGGTCTTGTATCTGGTCTTTATTGTCATTTTTGCCGCTTCCTATGAGACTAAAAAATATAATTATCGCGAGCAATATAAATGCGAACAAGGCTACTACTACAAGTATTCGTCGCTTTGGGTCAAGATTGCTCATACGTCCTTTTTGGACTGGAGCAGCGGTAATAAAATCAAAGTTTTGCGGTGGTAGATCAGGAGTTTGAGGGTTCATATCATGTTAAACTCTAGCATATTTTTACCATAAGCGGCAGAGACTGCTTTAAATGGAAACGCCCCGCTTGTAACTATGTACAAACGGGGCGAAGATTTTTATGTGGAGCTGCAACAAGTTGCGCTCACAGCAGCGGGATTACCCGCGATCTGCCGGATGCATGCATCACACATAGCGATTTTGCAGGAACTAAAGCTCGACTGCGTATTTACATTGGCGAAGATGACGTTTTTTTGGGTTGCCCCCGGACTCCTCCTGGCGGATGGAGGAGTCCGGGGGGCTTTTTCACCACAGGGTAGCGGGTGGACGGGCCCTGTGGAGACTTACGACAAGCATGAAGCTCGTACGACGATTTTTCCTCACCCCAGTTGGGGTGGGGTGAGGAAGCGGTTGATGGTCGCTCTGCATTTTCTTCAGTGTGCATCTATCCCCGAAAGTCCAGATGCGATCTCAGTCGACGCCCGTTCGACGTTGATATCACTCGAGAGGGTATCAATCCTCAGCAGATCTGATTATCGTTCTAGACTATCGAGCCAGGGACAACAACCAGATTGTTTGCTTTTTGTAGCGGTAACCTCGTTCGATTCACATCAACAGAGCGTACCGCTACAAATAGCTAAAAACGTATAACACCTTCACTGTAAAGAATACTCCATGAAATTTTATTTCAAGGTGAACATACTATAAATCATAGAAACTATTCTGTCAACACTAGGCACATGAACTCTTTATTCCTTATGCTTGCTAGATATTTCTAACTCCTAGATACTTATCTATATGAACAATTTTGGGAGTGGTGATGCGGTAGAGGACATTAAGCAGCGACTTTCTGTAGAGGACGTTGCGGCTGACTACGTTGAGCTAAAGAGAGCTGGTCGTAACCTGAAAGGTTTGAGCCCATTTGGTAACGAGAAAACCCCTAGCTTTATCGTCAGTCCTGAAAAGCAGATTTGGCATGATTTTAGCTCCAATAAGGGCGGCAATATGTTTAGCTTTGTCATGGAGATGGAGGGCGTTGACTTTCGAGGCTCGCTGGAAATTTTAGCACGCAAGGCAGGTATTGATCTTGAGCAGTATGCCCGTAGTAGCTCTGGCGAGAGCACAAAGCTAAAAACTCGAATTTATGAAGCCACAGACTTAGCCGTTCGATATTACATGCAGGCACTTAAAAAGTCCCCGGAAGCGATAGAATATCTTCTCGGAAAGCGTGAGTTTAACCGGTCAACGCTTCAAGAGTTCAAGATTGGGTATGCGCCAACTCATTTTGACGGATTAACTCGTCAACTTCAAAAAAAAGGCTTTTCGGATGATGAATTAAAGCGCGCTGGTCTTTCAACGTATCGAGGTCGCGGAGTGTCAGATATGTTCCGTGGAAGAATAATGGTGCCACTCATGGACCCTCAGGGGGTTGCAATTGGTTTTACTGCAAGAATCTTGCAAGATGATCCTAACGCTCCAAAGTATCTAAATACGCCTCAGACATTACTCTATGATAAAAGTCGACATGTGTACGGTCTTTCTCAGGCAAAACAAGCAATACGCTCAGCCGGAGCAGTTGTGATGGTTGAGGGAAATTTAGATGTCATTGCCTCACACCAAGCGGGGGTGAAATTTGTTGTTGCTACCGCAGGTACAGCACTTACAGAGTCGCACCTAAAGACCCTTAGCCGTTTTACGGATGACATAAGAATAGCCTTTGACCAAGACTCTGCAGGCCTAAAGGCTACAGAGCGTGCTGTAGGCTTGGCGGCCGGAGTCGGCATAAAACTTAGTGTTGTAGATGTACCAGAAGGGAAGGATCCGGATGAGCTAGTTCGAAAAAACCCAAAACTATGGGAAGCATCGGTCGCTAAACCGGTGTATTCAATCGATTGGCTTCGTTTATATCATCAAAAGGCTCACGACGTGAAGACCGCTGAAGGTAAGCGTGCATATACGGATGCTATGTTACGAGTAATCGGTCTAGTTAAGGATCCGGTAGAGCGTGAGCACTATCTTAAAACACTCGCAAAGGACGTGGACGCTAGTCTTGAAGCCATGAGTAGTAAATTTGAACAAAGACCGAATGATGACAAGCGACTAAAAACTCCAAAGGCAGCTAGCGAACCAACCACAGACCAGGACGCTTATCAGGACCAGCTACTGGGATTACTACTTGTGCATACAATTACCCGACGTGTTCTTGAGACGGTTGACGATGAGCCAATTTTTGCCAAGCCCGAGCGTCGAGAAGTGTTTGAATATATAGCACTTCATCCACACGACACATTCGATGGAACCATTCCGGAGGGTTTGCAAAATATAGAAGACTATGTGAAAATAATAACATTATTAGCCGAAGAGCTATACGCGACGTTTGACGCAAATGAAAGGCTTCGCGAAGCGCAAGACCTAGTCCGTCGCCTGACAAAAGATTACAAAAAACTACAAAGACAAAAACTAAGCAGTGCTATAAGAGAGGCTGAAAGTCGCGGAGACGACACATCAGTTCAAGACTTGCTTGCCAAATTTAACGATTCATACAAAGAAGATAAGGAATAGAATGCCAAAAAAAGAAGAAGTAGCCATTGATTTGAACGACAAAAAGAAAGAACTGCTAGAAAAAGCGAAAAAAGACGGTAAAATCTCACAGAAAGATATTTTTGATGCAATTCCAGATAAGCCAGCTAATTTAGATCTACTCGATACGTTGTACACAGAACTATCTGACATCAACGTAGAAATTACTGCCGGCGACGAAAAGGTAGCCGACGACTTCAGTCACGAATGGGCTCCAGAAGACGGCGAAGAGATTGTTATTGAAGAAAAAGTATATCTTGACGATATCGCCGATGACTCAGTACGACTGTATCTTCGTGAAATAGGAAAAATACCACTGCTCACGGCTGAACAAGAGCTTGAACTTGCTCATAAAGTTGTGGCAGGTGATAAGCGAGCTAAGGATAAAATGGCCGAGGCAAACATGCGACTTGTTGTATCGATCGCAAAGCGCTATGTTGGTCGCGGCTTGGACCTACTTGATCTTATCCAAGAAGGGAATACCGGCTTACTTCGAGCCGTTGAAAAGTTCGATCCCGATAAGGGGTTTAAATTCAGTACGTATGCAACATGGTGGATTCGCCAGGCGATCACGAGGGCAATTGCCGACCAGGCAAGGACGATTAGAATACCCGTGCATATGGTGGAGACGATAAATAAATTACTTCGTACACAACGCAGACTCACTCAAGAGCTGAACCGCGAACCTACCAATGAGGAAATTGCCAAGGAGATGGAGATTGAGGTAGAAAAAGTAGAGCACATCATGAAGATCAAGCAGGATATTCACTCACTTGATCAAACTATCCGCGATGAGGACGACGATACTACTCTAGCGGACTTTGTCGAAGACGAAGACGCGAAAAGTCCTCTAGAAGCGGCGAGTGAACAACTTTTGCGCTCACAAGTTAAAGACATGCTCGGCATGCTTACCGAGCGAGAACAAAAAATACTTCGACTTCGTTTTGGTATCGATGACGGTAAAAGCCATACGCTTGAAGAGGTAGGGCAAGAGTTCAGCGTTACACGCGAGAGAATTCGTCAAATAGAAGCCAAGGCGCTCGCAAAATTACGAAAACACAAGGATGCTAAAAAACTTCTCGACTATATCCGTTAAAATTACTCGTACTTCGGCGTATACTGAAGGGTACTAGATTATGGTTAAAACAGAGCAAGAAAAAGCTACAGAATCGTTTGTCGAGAAACTTGAACAACATAAAGCAATAATCGATGCCCGCATTGATGAGTTTGTTGTCTCGTTTGAGTCTTCAACCGCTGAACAGTTTGGAGAGTATCCGCTTGAAGCAATTAAGACCTTCACGAGTTATTTAAAGCGCGGTGGTAAAAGAATCAGGGGTAGCCTGACTATTGTTGGCTATCAATTATTTGGTGGCAAAGACGAGAAAATGATACTCGAGGCCGCGCTCGCGATAGAAATGCTACAGAGCTACATCCTTATGATGGATGATATTCAAGATAGGTCCGAGACTCGTCGCGGAGGCCCTACTGCACACATGATGTTAAAGGACTACCACGAGAAGCATCATTTACGAGACGACTCATTACATTTTGGCGAAAGTATTGCGATGAGCGCATTTGTAATTGGGTGTCATGCGGCGCTTGATGTGATCGCTGCGCTCGACACTGACCCCGAAAGAGTAGTCAGGGCTATCCGCAATATTAACAGGTGTTACATAACTACTGGGCACGGTCAGAACCTCGACATATTTAACGAAGTGGTACCTACGATTGATGAAGAAGACGTTCATAATGTTTTGTTGTGGAAGACCGCTTTCTATACTTTCGTGAACCCACTTCAGTTGGGGGCAATACTAGCCGGTGCCACAGAGAAAGAGTTGGATACGCTATATCAGTACTCCATGCCCGCGGGTCGAGCTTTTCAGATTACAGACGATATATTGGGCGTATTTGGGAGTGAGTTCGAGAGCGGCAAGAGCCCACTTGATGATATTAAAGAAGGCAAGCGCACCATTTTATCTGTTAAGGCACTTGAAATGGCCCCAAAAGCAGATGTCTACTATTTGGAGCGATGCCTGGGTAATCATGAGTTAACAATGGCTGAATTTAAAAAATGCAAAGAGATAATTGCACGTTCCGGCGCTTTGGGGTATGCACAAACGACTGCAGAAAATGCCGTAGAAGAAGCTATTTCAGTGCTAGTCCAGAGTTCAAAAAAATGGAACGCTGAACAAGTAGATTTTCTGATCGGACTCGTTAGGTATCTCGTGAATCGGAAGTCGTAATTTGATGATT
>JBGSMB010000021.1:0-14102 GCA_041740375.1 Saccharimonadales bacterium (SeqCode)
GCCATCACAACTGACCATCCGGCAGTCTTGGGCTGCTCAGTCCTGACATGTGCCAATTGGCTCAAGAACATCATACAAATATACGTGACGTGCATACATACACCATACAACCGTTGTGTGACCTCGTCTCAATTCTTTGGTAAGACTTATAAGATGCTCTTCAACAATTCCTAGCAATTGTGAATCGTCCTCATCAAAAGGGTCATAATAGTGCCAGGGCTCGTCCTTCCCTGGGCTTTTTTGCTTTACCCCATCTGGACCATTTTTACCTTCAAATTTCATTATTTGCTGGAAACTTGGGAATATTTGATCATCAACCAACATCCCGAGATGCTTGCTCGCGCCTAGGTTAATTTTTTTGTGAGCACTTATTAATCTTGAATACATATGGTTAATTTAGCCTTGAAACATGCTGAAAATGTCTGACTCTTTCTGCAATATACCTATAGTGTACCAATGATTCACGGCGTTCTATAAATTCACGTGCCGCAAGTTTTGCATTAGCTACTAGCGCACGATCATTTACGTCTGCAAATTGCAGATCAAGGCTTCCGCTCTGCCTAGTGCCATAAATTGCCCCAGGTCCGCGTAACTGCAAGTCCATTTCCGCCAATTTAAATCCATTATTTGTACTACTTATCGCTCTCATTCTTTTTGTCATGCCGATATCTTGGCTCGGAATCAAAAAGCAATAACCCTGATGATTACCCCGCCCGATCCGTCCTCGTAGTTGATGAAGTTGCGCGAGCCCAAACCTTTCCGCTCCCTCTACAACCATTACACTCGCATTTGGAACATTGACGCCAACTTCAATGACAGTAGTTGCCACGAGCACGTCAATATCGCCCGCCGCAAATCTAGTCATAACTTCGTCCTTTTGAGAGGGCTTCATACCTCCGTGAACAATCGCAATTCGCCTATGCCGTAAGAGCTTTGTTGATAATTCTTCGTAGAGTGATTCTGCGGCTTTGGCTTGTAAACTTTCGGACTCATTAATAAGTGGGCATACCGCGAATACTTGGCGACCCAACTCAATTTGCTCATCGACTAGCTTATATACGCTTGAACGTGCCGGAAACAGAACAATCTCTGTATGCGTCTCTAGGCGACCGGAAGGCATTGTTTGAATGATCGACAGATCTAGCTCCCCATAAAGAGTTAGTGAAAGACTTCTTGGTATTGGAGTAGCGGTAAGACATAGGACGTGGGGGGAGATCCCGGCTTTCTTCCGTAGTGCTTGTCGTTGGTCAACGCCGAATCTATGCTGCTCATCGATAATAACAATTCCTGTTTTTTGCGTTACAACCGGATCTTGTAGTAGTGCATGCGTCCCGACAATAAAACGACATTCTCCGTTTGCGATACGACCGTGCATGGCTTTTTTTTCAGACTGCTTCATACCACCAACTAGCAGACCGATCGTACTTCGCCAAGGTGTCTGCTCAAGTAATTCAAAAAATGTTTCTGCATGTTGCCTTGCAAGTATTTCTGTTGGAGCCATAAAAAGAACTTGGTATCCGCTATTCAGTACCATGATAGATGCGAGCGCGGCGACAACAGTTTTTCCAGACCCTACATCACCCTCGACAAGACGGTTCATTGGCTCAGTTTTTTGAATATCGGTAAGTATTTGCCACGCAGTTTTTCGTTGATCTTCGGTTAACTTGTACGGAAGGTTTTTTACAAATTCTTTAGCGATCGCTTCATCGAATACAATAGATGGAGCTTTTTCTTTCTGAAGTTCCTGTCGGTTTAGTTCGGTTGCAAGTTGGAGGTGAAAAATCTCTTCAATGCTCAAGCGTTTCTTTGCCCTAGAGAGCAGTTCGTTATTTTCTGGGAAATGAAGAGTCCGTATTGTTTTGTCGAGCGACATTAATGACATTTCTGAAACCAACCATTCTGGAAGACGTTCTGGAATAACAAAGTTTAGGCCCAGTGCAGAGCTTATTATTTTTCTTATTTGCCTAGAGGTTAGACCTTTTTGCTCCTTGTATATCGCAAGGATTCGAGATTCATTAACCGTGACATCGCTCGCAGCTTCTATCGTTGGATTTACTACTGACAAGCGCTGGTTTTGTAGGTCATAGTTTCCTGAGACATAATATTGCTCGTTCTGTTTGATTGAAGCTGCGCGATATGGTTGGTTAAACCAAACGACCGGTAACAGACCTGATTCATCATTAACGACTGCTTCTGTCAAATGTAAGCCTTTTCGCGAATAGCGAGAACCTTTAATTTCTATAGTTCCCTTAACACTAACCAAGCCCGGACTTATCTCGCCTATTGGTCTAATATCAGAAAAATCGTCGTATTTTTTAGGAAAATACATCAATAGCTCTTCTATAGTTGTCACACCTAAATTTGCGAGCTTTTTTTCAATTTCGGCACCTACTCCTTTGATCGATCTGAGAGGTGGGAGATTGAGATAATCAGTAGCGATTTTATTGGTCATTTATAGTATAATCTTATAGTACTTTTAGTCTTTAGTTATCAGAACTAAAGACTAAATTGGGAAGAGGATTTTATTGAATTAGTTTGTCTTAACCTCTAAAACCTATCAACAAGATTACAAGAGACATATTACATCAGAGCAAAGGATAAAGTTACTACATATATGAGTATCAAGAAGCGAGTAAAGAAAACTTTCGCAACGACAAAAAACAAACTTAATGGTTCGTATAAAAAAATCACTAGCGGTGCTAAAAAGAAGGCACCAATAAAAAGTAGTATTCGGGTAAATCAAAACCTATCTGCTCGAATGAAAACTAAGAAAGACCTTAAAGCAAAAAAGCGTGCCGAATATCTTGCGACACTTCCTAAGAATCCAGTTAAAAGGTTTTTTTATCGCTTGCATCCTAAACGTTTAGCGAAGTATTGGTTTAGTCGCGAAGGCGCCGTAAAGGCTCTTACCATTGCTGGAGTGATGCTCCTAGTTCTGACGGTCATTTCCGTTGGGGTATTTGCCTACTTTAGAAAAGATTTACCTAAAAATATTACCAATCTAGAATCATGCTCTCTAGGTCAAACGATTAAGTTTTATGACCGAACAAAAACGGTACTATTATGGTCTGGTGCCGGAGATGTCGACTGCCGGCCTGTAGCACTTTCAGAAATGTCGCCATACCTGCAACAAGCCGTCATTGCAACAGAAGATCAAAACTATTACTCACACCATGGCTTTGATGCAGCTGCCTTAGCTACCGCAGCACTTAGTAATGCAAGCAGCGGTGAAGGTCGTGGAGGTTCTACGATTACTCAGCAATACGTAAAACTAGCCCTGCTAACTTCAGAACGTACCCTGACACGAAAAGTCAAAGAACTCATTCTTGCCGTAGAGCTAGACGCGTCCTACAACAAAGATGAAATTCTTCAGGCTTATTTGAACGAAATCGGATTCGCTTATCAATATAATGGCGCCGAAGCAGCAGCGAGAGGCCTATTTGATAAATCGGCCAAAGATCTAACCGTTGACGAAGCAGCGATAATGGCTGCCGGTATTCGTTCTCCTGACTACTATTGGGTTCAAGATCAAGAAGCCTTAATAGATCGCCGGAACTACGTTCTCGACCAGATGGTGAGCATGGGCTATATATCTCAGAAAGAGGCAGATGAAGCAAAGAAGATAGATACGCTTGCTAAAGTTGTTAAAAACAAAAGTCAATATAAAGACATAAAGGCACCTCATTTTGTACTTGAAGTCTACGACCAACTCAAGGAACAGTACGGGAAAGACTTAACAAAATTAGGCTTCACCGTTACTACAACGCTAGACATGGGCCTACAGGCTGACGCAGAAGCTGCGATAGCTCAAGGAATTGCTGCTGTAGATCGAGGTGGCTTTAACAATGCGGCAATAGTTTCAGAAGATGTTGAGACAGGACAGGTAGTTGCAATGGTCGGAAGTCGCGACTTTACCTACCCTGGATATGGAGAGAAAAATATCGCCACATCCCCCCGAAGTCCTGGCTCTAGCTTTAAGCCATATGACTACGCGGCACTTATGTCAGCGAGTGAAAACTGGGGTGCAGGAAGTATCCTCTACGATCTAAAAACAGATTTCGGCGGCAACTATCGACCTGAAAACTATGATGGACGAGAACCGGGCGGAATCTCAATGCGATACGCACTTGGAGGCTCTAGAAACATCCCGGCGATTAAAGCAATGTACACGGCCGGAATCAATTACACACACGAACTCGTCAAGAAGCTAGGAGTTACTGATGGCATTACGGGATGTGCAGGAGCACCCGACTGTGCCGATATCCTTTCAACTGCACTCGGTGATGGCGGTCAAGTCAGACTTGATCAACATGTCCATGGATACGCAACACTTTCACGACTAGGAAAAAATATTCCACAAACGTACGTTTTGAAGATAGAGAATGCCAAGGGGAAAGTTATCGAAGAGTGGAAAGAAGCCGAAGGCGAACAAGGTGTAGACCCACAAATTGCCTACATTATTAACGACATGTTGTCAGATAAAAACGCTAGTTATTTCCGACTTGATCGTGGTTTTACAAATCGTATCACAAACGGCTTTGAAGGTATGGATATACCTGCCACTATGAAAACTGGAACAACCAATAACTTCGATAACGGTTGGCTTATGGGTAGTAGTACAAAGTATGCGACAGGAGTTTGGATTGGACACCATGAAAATAAATCTGCAACGACTAGAGGCTTTGAAAACTTAACTGCTCCTATTTGGGGCGAGTTCATGAGACGTGCTCACGAAAAATTACCAGCAAAGCCAGTTGCATGGACAAAACCAGAAGGCATAAAGACAGTCGCTCATGATTCTGCATACTACGCTCTCATTAAATCTAAGTGTACAGGCGCCCAACTTGGCAATGTATGTGGTTATGGTCAATCAGACATCTATCCTTCCTGGTACTCCCCTAAAAAATCTGGAGCTGGACAAAAAGCGATAATTGATACAGTCAGCAATAGATTAGCTACAGAATGTACCCCCGAACGTGCTAAGAAAGAGATAACAAGTGGAAATATACAACCAGAGATTCCTTCAAGTGACCCAAATTACACAAGATGGCTCACGCCAATACAGGCTAGATATGGTGGAGTAGCTGGCGGAGCGATACCCGTTGAGAAAGACAATGTTCATAATTGCGGAGACACTAAACCAACTGTTTCAATTTCTGGTCCAAGCGCATGTGACAGTTTTTGTGAATACACAATTAGCTTTACAAGTGGAACGCATAGTATCAAAACATTAAATATGAAAGTAAATGGTCAAATAATCACCTCTTACGACATATCACCAGGTGGCGGTGCTCAAACATTCTCATATGTGCCAACATTTGGAGGTAGCGGTTCACTTGTTGCAGAAGTCGTAGATTCTGCATTATATGATGGTACTGACACCAAGACTATAATTTTCGGTCAACCGCCAACGCTTACTCTACTTGGTACAAACCAAGGTGCAAATTACAATTTATCCTGGAGCCCAACGGTAAACAATGCTGGCTGTTTCGAAATACTAAGAAATGACACTGTTTTCATACCATGCGATTCCGGGAATGACTACTTAGTGAGTGGACCAGTCCCCGCAGGAACTAGATTTACCGTAAAAGCCAAGAGTACAAGTGGTGTTGAGATATCAAGCTCTAATGAAGTGACAAAAAACTAAAAATTCTCTACTTTAAAAAAGTATTAAGCGCTTCGCGTACATCAGATATTTGTCTATACGAAGCCGACTTTATCGTTGTAGATTTTGGTCCAATAACGGTTTTGAACCCTAATTTTTTTGCTTCTGCTGTACGTTTGTCTATCGATGTTACGTGACGGACTTCACCACTTAGACCAACTTCTCCAAAAACGACTGCGTCTTCTTTTAATTGGAGTCCTTTCGATGCTGAGCCGATGGCCAGGCATATTGCAAGATCTGCTGCAGGTTCACTGAGTTTTATACCACCTACTATATTTATATAAATATCTTTATCAGAAAGTTGTAGTTTTGTTCGTCGTTCAAGTACGGCTACCAAAAGATTTAGTCGATTAAGATCGAAGCCGGATGAAGCTCGCTTTGGATATCCGTATGAAGTCTTATTGACAAGCGCCTGCACCTCTACAAGCACCGGACGTGTACCTTCAAGCGTTGCGAGGACGATTGAACCATCACTTACTTGTCTTTCGGCTAATAACGCCGCAGAAGGATTATCTACGCTTATTAAACCCTTCTCTTTCATTTCAAAAATGCCCGCCTCATTTGTTGAACCAAATCGATTTTTTATCGCACGAAGCACCTTAAATCCGCCATAGCGATCGCCTTCAAGCTGTAAAACAAAATCCACAATATGTTCTAGCACCTTTGGTCCTGCTATAGAACCTTCTTTAGTGACATGACCAATGATAAGTAGCGCGGTGTTTTTTTCCTTAGCAGCCCTAGTCAGAAGCTGTGTTGAATTCGTAATTTGGCTCACAGAGCCAGCTGCTGAATTAATCTCTTCACACGCCATTGTCTGGATTGAATCAATAATTACTAAATCATAGGATTCGCTCGCAATTGTACTAGCTATATCATTTGTCACAGAAGTAGCGGCAAGCGTCAAAGTACTATTTGAGCTATGCCCAAGACGAATCGACCGCAAACTAATTTGTTCCGCAGATTCTTCTCCGCTCACATAAAGAACTTTTGAATTTTTGGATATCTCGTCCGCAAGCTGTAACAACAAAGTGCTCTTTCCGATACCAGGTTGACCGGCGAGTAAGGTGACGCTCCCCGAAACTATACCTCCGCCCAGAACAACATCAACATCTTGAATACCTGTTTTGATTCTCGGAGATTGTTTATTTGCCCTAACTTCACCGATAGTTTCTGTTTTGAGGACTTTTCCTGATGAAGACGATGTAAGGCTACTTTGGACATCTAGCACTTCTCCAATCGTATTCCATTCACCACAAGATACACACTTCCCTGTCCATGATGGATACGAAGATCCGCAGCTACTACACACATAGGATACTCGTTTTTTGGCCACTACTGAATTTCCTCTATTTGAGAACTTAAACTATTAATAAGATCGTTTTGAGTAACTGCAATTGCATTTCGTTCATTTACCAACTGATTGTACTCTATGATTATTTGCTTCACGTAAGCGATATCTGAATTATAAGACGACACTGCAGCATTGTATGTTGGCACTGCAGCGTTATAAGAAGTGTAGTCACCTGCTGCCGTGAAGTCATCGAGTTTTTTCTTTTGGTCTTCGAGACTTTTGTTTTGCCTAGAGATTGATGCTTCCCTCTCGTTAATCTCTGATTTCCTAAGGGCCAACTCTGCGTCTATCTTTTCAACCTTGTCTTTTAGGTCAGTGAATACTTTTTCGTAAGCTGCCGCATACCCTACTACAACGGATCTATTACTGAAATATTGTCTATAGTGCTCTTCGAGCTCAAATGGCAAATCTTTGACTTCTGTCCCTATAATAGAATGGAGCTCGTTCGCATACTGTGCTGCATCTTTTTGTTTATACGAATCAAATAATTTTAAAAGTCTGGGGTTTGTAATTGTTTTAGCAACGGATATAAGTTGTTGATCTAAAATCGCTTTCTTCTCACTACCTAACCTGTCATAGGCCGCGTGCAGCATTTCGTGGGCTGAAGTTACCTCCTCTACTCCAACAAGACGCGAGTCGTTGATGTCATACACATATATCCCCACTCCATCGAAGCATCCAAGGACAATAGATTTCTCGCTAGCACTGCATTTTGCATTAAATGTAGTGCTATCAAGGAGTTGTGGATCGTGAACATAAAACAATTTTTGAGCCTTATCCGTCATAGTCGTTGCGCTCGACAAGGACTGTACTACTGCTGACGGTTCGTAACTTCGTAAAAACCACCAATCTTGTATCTGTTGTCGATATATAGCGGCTACTATAAACACAGCTAAAGAAGCCCATAACATTGTTACAAGAACATAACTAGTTTTTTTGCTTACCATTAGATATATAGTGTATACGCGTGGTACTACTTATAGAAGAGTCTGCGGTGATTTACTCTTTTTCAATCTTATAGGTGAGGAGTTCTTTTCTTTCGTCGACGACGATGACGCTACCAGGCTGATACTCACCATTTAATATACCCTCAGCAACACTATCTTCAATTTGATCTTGTATTAGACGTCGCATTGGCCTTACTCCATTTTTTACGTCATACCCGTTTTTAAGCAACCATGATTTTGCTTTTTGCGTAACAGTAAGCCCGAGTTTTTGTTTTGCCATTCGTGTTTCTAGATCTGCCAACTGGGTATCTATTATAGAGCGCACGTCTTTTTTTGATAGTGCACGGAAGACAATCACCTTATCTAATCGATTAAGGAGTTCCGGTCGCATAAATTTCTTAAGATCGTCCTTTACCTTTTCAGAATTTTTTTCATGGAGAGTATTAAGTTCTCCTTCTGATTCGCTATCATCAGTCCGGAAACCAAGACTAACTTCTTTCTGAAGCTTATCTGCACCGAGGTTACTTGTCATGATGATTATTGTATTGCTGAAATCAACTTTACGCCCTTTGGCATCAGTTAATGTGCCGTCTTCAAGTATTTGTAGAAGCATGTGGAACACGTCAGGATGAGCCTTCTCCATTTCATCGAAAAGTATCAAACTATACGGTTGCCTTCGTACTTTTTCAGTAAGTTCACCACTATCATCGTATCCAATGTAGCCCGCTGGAGCTCCCACAAGTCTGGCGGCACTATGACGTTCACCAAATTCACTCATGTCGATTTTAATTAACTGCTTCTCACTACCAAAAAACTCCCTTGCGAGCACTCTCGCCAACTCTGTCTTACCGACTCCTGTAGGTCCAAGAAAAATAAATGAACCGATTGGTCGCTTTTCATTCGAAAGTCCAACCCTATTGCGCCTAACAACCTTAGACACGGCTTCAACTGCTTCTTTTTGTCCGATTACCATTTTTGAGAGGTGTGACTCAAGCTTCAGTAACTGCTTAGCCTCACTCTTCATTATTTTCGTTACAGGTATGCCGGTTGTTAGTGCTATAACTCTAGACAAGTCTTCGCTTGAAAGTGCAAGCTCCTTCTTGGGCCGCTTGTCTTGCATGGTCGTAAGCTTTTCTTGCAACTGACTTATTTTTTGTTTATATCTAGCTGCTTTTTCATAGTCTTGGGAGTCAACTGCATCTTCCATCCGAACTGACATTAATTTTATCTCTTTTACTATCGAACGTTCTTCAGGTGAATGCTTGCTTTTCTCTGTGCGTAGTAGAGCTGCTGCTTCGTCTAGTACGTCAATTGCCTTATCAGGCATATAACGATCAGATATGTACCGCTTGGATAGGTATACTGCATCTGAAATTACTTCATCAGATATTTTTACACTATGGTGCTCTTCGTAGTGCTTTCTAAGCCCTTTTAAAATAGCAACTGTTTCGGTAGGGCTTGTTTCAGGCACAGTAATTGGCTGAAAACGGCGCTCCAACGCAGCGTCTTTTTCAATGTGCTTGGTGTATTCATTTGTTGTTGTAGCGCCGATTACCTGTAGTTTGCCTCTTGCAAGCGCAGGTTTTAACATATTTGCGGCGTCCACCGCACCTTCTGCGGCGCCCGCACCTACTAGCAGGTGCATTTCATCTATAAATAAAATTGTCTTTTTGTCATCTGTAAGTTCTTTGATGATCTTTTTAAGACGATCTTCAAATTCACCCCTGTATTTTGTACCCGCAATCATACCTGCAAGATCTAGTGTCACGACTCGTTTATCTAATAATCCATCGGGGACCTGTTCAGCGACAATTCTTTGAGCTAAACCTTCAACAACTGCAGTCTTACCAACTCCTGGTTCACCAATCAATACAGGGTTATTCTTAGTTCGACGATTTAAAATCGTGATCATACGAGTAATTTGCTTATCTCGGCCGATTACGGGATCCAATTTTTTATCACGGGCTAGGTCGGTTAGGTCAGTGCCAAATGCATCAAGTGCTGAGCGACCGTTTTTACGCCTCGCTCGCTCCGAAGTACCTAGTGATGAATTTTCAGCATCTGATTGATTCTGAAGGAAGTTTTCAAGTTCACTAGCCAGCATCATACCGTCAACATTCATTGATGCCAATAATTCTGCTGCGCGAGAATTTTTTTGATTTAAAAGACTGTAGAGAATATGTTCGGTACCACACATCTCCTGAGAAAATTCTTGTGCAATATCCCAACTCATCTTAAGTGTTAATTTAGCTGTTTCACTAAGGCCCTTTGCGCCAAGATTAATCGTAAGGGGCTTTGGAGTTAAGTTTAACGCTAGCTTCGCTCTGTCTAAGTTAACGCCACGATCTTTGAGCATTTTAGAACCGACGCTATCTTCTTGAGCCAGCAAACCCAGTAAAAGGTGCTCGGTTCCTACGTAAGCAGAACCCAGCCCTCTTGCTATCTCATCAGCGTTACGTAACGTAGCAAGAGCATTGTCAGTAAGATGATTTAAAAATTCTTGAAAATCTGCTGAGTTTGGCATTACTCTTCCCCCACAATTTGTCTTAAATTCGTCATTGTTTAATTATGCCAAACTAGCACTCGTGAGTCAAGAGTGCTAGTTTAAATGTTTCGTTGAGTCTATTCCTTTGTGTCGCCGTGTTCAGCAATCGCGCTCAAAAGACCGCCTTCAAGCTCTTCTTTTCGCTTAGGCTTACTCTTTGGTACTTCAACGGTTTCAGGTGTACCTGTGTCTGCTACGATATCTATTTCGTATCCACTTAGCTTGCTCGCAAGACGAACATTCTGTCCACTCTTGCCGATAGCTATACTGAGTTGTTCCTGTGGAACAGTAACAATTGCTTTTTTTATTTTTTCATCAACCTGCACTCTTGTTGGCTTCGTAGGTGAAAGGGCATTAGATATAAAATCAGCAGTCTCTTCAGCCCATACAATAATGTCAATCTTCTCCTGTTCTCCAACTTCACCAGTAACCGCCTGAACGCGAGTACCATGACCGCCAACAAACGTACCGACTGGGTCAACCCCCTGAATGTTTGAGAAAACAGCAAGTTTTGTACGAACGCCTGGCTCTCTTGCGATAGCCTTGATTTCGACTGCACCACTTTCCATTTCTGGAACTTCACTATGAAACAGTTGTTCAATAAACTCAGGCGCACCCCTACTCACAATAAGCTGTGGTCCACGGAAACCTCTTTCGATCTCCTTTAAAAATACCTTTAATCTCTGGCTAGGGTAGTACCTTTCACCTTGAATTTGCTCACTCATCGGCATTATCCCTTGGGCTTTACCAAGGTCAAAACGTACGACGCGCGGCTCAACCCGGGTAACGACACCATTTATCAATGACCCAACCTTATCTTCAAATTCGGCACTTACGATTTCTCGTTCCGCCTCACGTAATCGTTGCAAGACGACTTGTTTCGCGGTTTGAGCCGCAACTCTACCAAACGTAGATACAGATTCCTCTGTCTCAATTACATCACCTACTGCTGCATTTTTCTTTTGTACGCTTGCTTCTTTTAAACTAAGTTCGGTAGCGGGGTTTTCAACGGTTTCTACAACTTCTTTGCTGATAAATACCCTAAGGTCACCTGTGTTTAAGTTAACACTTGTACGGACCTCTTGTTCGCGATCACCATGATCACGACGCCAAGCGGCAGCGAGCGCCTGCTCAATAATCTCTTGTACTGTATCTTCTGGTAAATTTTTCTCTTCAGCGATTGTCTTTATAGCAAGTGTTAATTGCTTTACATCTAAATCCATATTTTTCTCCTTTATTTATATTCCTTGAAGTCTTGTCTCAAAATATATTTCACCTTTAAACAAAAAATTCCGACCAAGTAGGCCGGACAGAACATGTTCATTATAGCATAGTTGAATTGATTTGTTTTTGAAAAACCCGTATCTGATGCAGTAATTCGGAGTCCTTGATTCAAATCATTCATAATTATGCGATGTAAATAAAATTATCGCAAGATATGATCTGTTACACTTATTTGAACTATTTATGCAAAACGTATCTCGTTTATCAAAAAGCTTTAACCCAAAGTCATACCAGGTTAACCTAGATGTTACGCATCGGTCCGTAGTAAAAGGCAACCTTCATTTAGAGGGAGTCCTAAGAGCGCCCTCAAATACGATTAGGCTTCACGCACGTGGTTTATCGATACATAACGTTAGAGTAAATAACCTGCAGTGCTCATTTAAGTCTGGTGCCAATGAAGACGAACTAATTATATCGGCGAAAAATAAGTTCACTGCAGCCGTAGTTATTGAGATTGAATACACTTTTACTTACTCAAATTCGCTGAATGGTCTTTACAAAACTAGTTACAAAGTCGGCGGCACAAAGAAACATATTCTAGTGAGCCAATGCGAAAGCCACTTTGCAAGAGAAATTTTTCCCTGCATCGATGAGCCCGATGCTAAGGCAACTTTTCGTACAAGCATTACTCATGATAAATCGGTTGTCGCATTATCGAATACTCAGCTCGAAAGCAGCACGGTAAATAATTCAAGCGTCACGTCAACATTCATGCAAACCCCCTTGATGAGTACCTATTTATTCGCTGTAATTGTAGGAGAACTTAAGTCGAAAAGTACCGTTACGAAATCTGGGACACTAATTAACTGTTATTCGATTAGTGGAAAAGAATCGCAAACTAAGTTTTCATGTTCTACTGCTAAAAAACTCATAGAGATGTTTGAAGAATATTTTGACATAGATTACCCACTAACAAAGTGTGATCTCGTTGCGGTTCCTGAATTTGCTGCAGGTGCAATGGAAAACTGGGGTCTCATAACTTTTCGTGAATCATTACTTTTATATGACAGTGCTTCCTCTACATTGGAGACAAAACAAGCAATTGCTATCGTTATTGCTCACGAATTAGCACACCAGTGGTTCGGTAATCTGGTCACTATGAAGTGGTGGAATGATCTATGGCTAAATGAGGGGTTTGCCTGTTTTATGGAAACGTATATGACAGATAGATTGTTCCCAGAGTGGAAGCTATGGGAGCAGTTTACGAGTGGTACACGGTCAAGAGCCTTAAGTGCGGATGCACTTCTCCATACGCACCCAATAATTATGGATATCCGTGATCCTTCAGAAATTACGGCTGGTTTTGATGCAATATCTTACGAAAAATCTGCGTGCCTACTTGTAATGCTTCAGTATTGGCTTGGCGATGCGGCATTTAAGCGAGGGATCCGAGACTACTTAAAAACCTACGCATATAAGAACACCGAGAGCGACGATCTGTGGTCTTGTTTATCTACCGATACTAAAGACGTAAAAAAGTTTATAAATACTTGGGTGTCCAAAAAGGGATACCCCGTAGTATCGGTAAAAATATCTCGTAGTGGCGATACGGTACTGCAGCAACGACGTTTTTCATATCGCAATAGTGTCGATTCAACTATTTGGCCCACACCTATCTACGGCGCACCAGTACTATTTGATACCAAAACGACCACAATGTCTGTAGTAAGTATCAACATTGATCCAAAATCTAGAGGACTATTTCGTGTTGTATACGATAAGGGTCATCCTATTTATAAAGATCTATCACGGCTATCTGACGTTACTCGGGCCGCATTACTACTAGATGCGTTTGAATGTGTGAAATCCGACGATAATTCACTACAAAATGCCGTAGTGTTTATGCTAACGCTTTTGCCGTACTTTACTCAACCAATGTGGGAAATAGTAGCTCAAGAATTAGGCCATATACGAACTATATTTGAAACAGATAAAAATCAAGAACTATTTCAACAAGTCTATCTAAAATTATCGATTCACGAGACAAAACGACTAGGGTGGTCAGAAAAGCCAAATGAATTACATGCAGATAAAATACTGAGACCTCTTGTTCTCGCCTTAAGTAGTTACGGGCGAGACAAAAAGACAGTAAATAGGTGTGAACGAGTGTTTGACGCTGCGACTAATATCGACCTAATCCCATCCACGACGAGATGGCTTATCCTGGCAACAGTCGCCCGGACGAGAGACGACAAGAACACTTACGATACGCTACTTTCATGGCATAACATAGCTCCAACAGATGAAGTAAAGCATGATGTAGCATTAGCGCTAACTTCCTTTAAGAGTGAATCATTAAACTTAAAGACT
>JBGSMB010000022.1:0-18964 GCA_041740375.1 Saccharimonadales bacterium (SeqCode)
GAACACCTCGACAAAGCCATCGTGATTGATCAGTCACCGATTGGCCGCACCCCTAGGAGCAACCCGGCTACCTACACAGGGCTATTTACACCGATACGCGATCTGTTTGCCAGTACGCCCGAGGCTAAGATCCGTGGCTACAAAACAGGACGCTTTAGCTTCAACGTCAAGGGTGGGCGTTGCGAGAACTGTCAGGGAGATGGCATTATCAAGATCGAAATGCACTTCTTGCCAGATGTGTATGTGACCTGCGAGGTGTGTCACGGCAAACGCTATAACCGTGAAGCGCTAGAAATTATGTTCAAGGGCAAGAATATTAGCGATATTTTGAGCATGACCTGCGAGCAAGCACTTGAATTCTTTTCGGCACAACCTCAAATTGCTCGTAAACTTCAAACCCTTGTAGACGTTGGGCTTGGCTACGTATCACTAGGACAGCCGGCGACAACACTTTCTGGGGGCGAAGCACAACGGGTCAAGCTAGCGACAGAGCTTAGCCGTCGAGCTACTGGCCGAACTCTCTACATCCTAGACGAGCCAACTACTGGACTTCATATTCATGATGTTAAGAAACTTCTCGAGGTCTTGCATGCGCTTGTTGATACTGGAAACAGCATGGTTATTATCGAGCACAACCTCGATGTCATAAAATCTGCCGACTGGGTAATAGACATGGGCCCAGACGGAGGTACCGGAGGTGGACTTGTTGTTGCTAAGGGCACCCCGGAATCAGTATCGAAAGTTGCCGGCTCTTACACTGGTCAATTCCTCAAAGACATGCTCTAGAATATTGACATAGTTTAATCAATATGCTATAATTAGTAATGGTCTTATTGAAGACTATTTGAATCAATTTGAACCTTTACATGCCCCTACATGAAGACATTTTGTCGTCTTTAGTTTAGGGGAACACGTGTTAGCATGCGGGGTCCTCTGTCAGCCGAACGAGCATCATAGCTCGTTCACTATCGCCCAAGGAGGGTCACGCAATATGAAAGTCAAAACGGAACCTGAATACAAGTTGCGACGCGCACTTGTCGCGTTCTCCATGTTGATGATCGGTGTACTCATGATTTTCTTGAGTCACGGAATCTGGAACAAGCAGACACAGGAGTCACTCGAGACAGCAAGAGTTGACTGGGTACCCGGATTCTTCGGCTTGGTCGTGTGGCTAGTTGGGGCTGTGTTTTGCGGCGCCGGCATATATCTCGCATTTGTCACGGTTCGAGCCAAGCAGACGCCGCCCAAGAAGCTGGTGAAGATGCCCGACGAAGCTCGGGTGTATTCAATGCCCAGAAGTCACAGCCATGGCGGCCGGGGGTGAGAACCCCCGGCCGCAAGGCCACTTAACTACACGTGTTCCTCATTTCCTAAAGTACAGACGACGATGTAATTACATCAACAATTCCGACTAATCGGGTTGACAAGTCATAGGCGTAAGAACTATGCTGAAATGTAGTAATTTATAAATAAAAACGAGGTAAAAAATATGAAGAGAGTTCGCCTAATCTTAAGCTCAGCGGCACTCGTGCTTGCGAGTATGTCGAATATAGTGCTGTTCACGGGAGTGGCTCGAGCAGCAGCAGACACATGTACCTGGACCGGTGCTGGTGGCGATACTAATTGGTCGACAGCCGGCAACTGGTCTGGCTGTGATAACGGTACGGTACCAGAAGCGGGCGACGCTCTCGTATTTCCTGCAGACATAACTAACCGTACAGCAAATAATGATCTTGCAGCTAACACAAGCTTTTCTTCGATTACCTTCAGTGGCGCAGTTACGGTAAGCAGTAGCTATACAATCACCGGTAATGCAATAGATCTAAGTGGTGGCGTGACAAACACCATGACAGGGGCTGAGAGTAATGACCAAGCTATTGATTTGCCCATAGTATTAGCCGGAGCACAATCCTTTGTAGCAACTGGGGCAACTTCTTACATGGACTTTAGGGGTCCAATCAACCTCGGGAGTAATACATTAACTACGTCAGGAAGCGGATATATTTTTCTTTCAGGGGTTATCTCCGGTGCTGGAAATATTATTAATACTGCCGATTGGCTTTTACTAGATGGAGTCAACACGTTTACTGGTACGGTCGTGTCATCTAACGGTGCACTATCTGCATCAACGAGTAGCGGCCTAGGATCTTCAAGCGCTGGAACAACGATTAATGCAGGTAGCTCACTTACTTTCTGTGGAGGTGGAACAAGTGACGTTACCGTTGCTGAACCAATTACATTAAATGGTGGTGGCTTCGGTCTCAACTCCAAACTTAACTTATTTGGAAGTTGTGGCTCAGGTGGGGGTAGCGATGATTCACAGGCTGATCCATTTACAATTCTTTCCGGTCCGGTAGTTCTTGGTAGTAACGTTGAAGTTAATGGATATGTAAGAGATCTTAAAATCACAGGCGACCTTTCCGGCACAGGGTTTACGCTTAATCCAAGACCAGGAACTGATACGGTAATTGTAATTGAAGCGTCTTCTAACACAAGTGGTACCCCAAATGGAACCGCCCAACCTTCAGTTGTTACTACTACATTTTCTGGTGACCGATCTGCAGACAGCCCTAGCGCAGGCGTTAACCAAATTGTAATTATCGAAGCGGGCGCCACCACCAATGACGCGTATGTAGAAGGTGGCATCCTCAAAGGACTAGGTACGGTCGGAGTTATTTACTTATCTAGCGGAACGGTAGCGCCCGGTCTTTCACCTGGCTGTTTGGCTTCAGGCAACTTGGTATATACCGGAGGAACTGTCGAAATTGAAGTTGGCGGGACGACCGCTTGCTCAGAGTACGATCAACAGGTCGTCACTGGTACCGTAGATCTAGGTTCGGCAACGACACTAAACGTAGTTCGTTGGAATGGATTTTATCCAGCTGATGGGAATACCTTCACAATCATCAACAACGACGGAACCGCAGATCAGACAACAGGGACGTTTACTGGTATGGCAGAGGCGTCAACCTTCACGCAGGACGGTGTTACCTACAGGATCAATTACAACGCCGGTGACGGCAATGATGTTGTGCTTACTGTTGTAGCAGTACCAGGTGCACCAAATACTGGAATTGCACAAGCTCCAACGTTTACAGCGATACTTCTGCTAAGTGCTATTTCGCTCGCAGGATATTTTGTGCTTGCTCGTTCAAAGAAGTCAAAGATTTAAGTTTCTGGGGCTAGATAAGCCCCAAGGTACCAAAATAAAAAAACAAAATGAACATCTATAGAACCTATACTTCGCTTGATGGCACTAGTCCGATGCCTAAGCGGCGAGTAGTGCAGCGACCGATCCCTCGGGACGCGTATCACGGCACTAGGACGCAGGCGATGCATGTTGGCCAAAGGCAGGCCTCAACGCAACAACTGCAGGCTCCTGCTACGCCTAGAGCTTATGTACCTGTTCAGCCACAAATGCAGGCAGATGTCTCGTCGATACCCTCAGAATCTTATGCTGAAGTAGCAAAGGTTCGCAGAAGTATAGCTCCTTTAGGGTTTCGGTCTTGGCAAGAATTTCGTATATTCGCCGCTGGCGCCATGTTGGCAGTCGGACTGCTAACACTAGGCTATTATCTTGGCATTAGTCGGCCGCTCGGTGAAGCAAGCGGTGGCGTTAAATCTGGAGTACCGGTGAAAGTTGTTGCTCCTGATGGGACAACAGTAGAGGTTGACTCTGGTATATCAGCAAAAGATGTCGACACTAGACCGCCGGTGCCAGTTGTCGGTACGGTACCCAAGAAGCTCATAATCCCTTCTATCTACGTAAATGCTCCAATTCGCTCACTTGGCACAACTAGCACCGGAGCGCTCGCAGTACCTAACTATCTATGGCAAGTGGGCTGGTTCAATCAAAGTTCACGCCCTGGAAAGCCCGGTACTGTTGTTCTCGATGGTCATTACAATGGACCAGACTACGCGGTCTTTAAGGATCTACATAAACTAAATGCAGGCGACGTCATTAAAGTTGAAAACGGCGACGGTGAGATATTTACCTATGCAGTAGAAGGCAAGGAGACTTTTAGTAAAGATTCGGTAGCCATGGAGAAGCTGATCGCAAGCGACGGTTCTGAGCGGCTAAATATTATTACCTGTATCGGGGACTGGCAACAGAGTGGCGAAACATTTAGCGATCGATTAGTTATTTACGCAAAGCGAGTTTAATGGTCATGAAATCAAAAGAGCTTCCGGTGCTGGATCGAAGCCAGCTCGAGCCTCAGGATATCGAGCTTGTTGATGCTGTTTTGCATGTCATCGGTAATCTTCCTGATGCCGATAGGTTTGTAGGCGTGTCGCAATTAATTGGTCAGGAATTACGCCCCGGACTAGACCTAGCAAAGTCGAGAAGTGTCGGCAGGTATGCACTTAGTCGAGTACGAGTGTTGCTAAACGGTCAGATGTCAGACAAGAAAGAGGAATTGATAATTCAACTAAATGGTAGATGAAATGTCAAAATTATGCTATAAAAGTGCATAATGAACTTTCCCTACGACCAGGACATTGCCCACGAACGGAGATACAAGCCAAACATAGCAAGAAAAACTATCGCCAAGATAGCTGCACTTGCAGTTGTTTTTAGTTTAGGAACAATTAACGACAGGCCAGCTTTTGAGGTTGCTTCTGATCCAACGTTTTACAGCCGGCTAGCCGGTGAAATTGGAACCGCGTTTAGTGAAGATGTTCTGATTCCCATTGTAGATGTCGCAACTGACACTTCTCGGTGGTAGCTATAATCGCTCGAGAAAGGCTACAATATCCCCTAGCATGAGCACTGAACTTACCGAAAAGCTACGAACCTTGCCAAAAGGGCCAGGGGTGTACTTTCATAAAAATTCAAAAGGGAAAATAATATACATCGGTAAAGCAGCGCGACTTAACTCGAGAGTCAGACAGTATTTCCAAAAGTCTCGTCTGCGAGACCCAAAAACAGATGCACTTGTTGCAGAGATAAGAGACGTCGATTGGATAGAGGTCGAGACTGAGCTGGATGCGTTGTTTCTAGAAGCGGAGCTGATTCGTCGCTACCTACCGCAGTACAACATACTTCTCCGGGACGACAAGAGTCTTTCCTATGTTCGCATAGACAGTAAAAGCGACCATCCGACTGTTAGTCTAGAAAGACGACCGCTTGATGATGGTGCTGAATACTTTGGTCCATATTACAGTGCGGCTACAGTGAAAAAGGCGCTTCGTTATCTGCGCCGTGTGTTTCCATTTGACTGGCGTAGGCCGAGCGCCAGCGCGAAACGAGCGAGCCTAGATTATCATATTGGCCTAAGTCCAGGTCTTGAGCAACAAAAGACTACTTTAGAGGAGTATAGAAAGCAGTTGAAACAACTCGCTCGCTACCTGAAAGGTGAACGCAGCACACTTAAAAAAGAGCTCGAGCGCGACATGAAGCGTTTAGCGCGCGAGAAGAAGTTTGAGGAAGCGACGATTTTACGCAACCGACTAAGGGCGTTAGATGGCTTGCAACGTCAAGTGGTATTCTCGGACAGAGAATTTATGGATATCAGCAAAGACCAAGGGCTTTTTGAAATTACACAGCTGTTAACTCTAGATGCTGTGCCTCGCAGAATTGAAGGCTTTGATATATCTCACATGAGCGGTACGGATACGGTTGCTAGCATGGTAGTTTTTGAAAATGGAATACCCAACAAAGCCGCGTATCGAAAATTCAAGATGAGAATCCCCGGCAATGATGATTTTGCGCACATGAATGAAGTAATTCGGCGCCGGTCTAGTCAAAAAAATATAAAGTCATGGGGTACACCGAACTTATTTTTAATCGATGGCGGGAAGGGGCAGCTAGGCGCTGCCTTACAAGCGCTGAAAGAAGCAGGGGTTGAACGACCGGCTATTGGGCTTGCGAAGCAAGAAGAACAAATAATTATTTCCAAACATTGGCCTTACACTGCGTTAAACCTTACAGAGCTAAAGCGATTGCGGGCTACCACCAAAGAAACAGACGATTTTATAATGGTAAATCTGCCCCACGACAGTCACGTTGTGAAGCTTTTGCAGCGAATTCGCGACGAATCGCATAGATTTGCAGTCTCGTACCATTCAACACTAAAAGTAAAACGACAAACGAGCAGTTTACTTGACGGTGTGCCAACAATCGGCCCTACCACAAAAAAGAAGCTTCTTCGTACATTTGGAAGCCTTAAGGGAGTCGAGCAAGCAAGGCAGATAGAATTAGAAAAGTTGATCGGTGTAAGTAAAGCGACTATTCTGAGGCAGTACTTGCGAGCAAACAGGAAGCAAAATGAATAGAATTGGGATAATTGGATACGGTGAATTCGGTAAATTTCTGGCCGGGTTAGTGCCAACAAATATCGAAGTACTAGTTAAAACATCACAGCAAATTCCACCAGATGATTTGCCGTCAAACACGGTTCAGGCAGAGTACAAAGATATGGCGACTGCAAGCACGGTTATTTTGGCTGTTCCTTTGAATTCTTACGGGCAGGTGCTCGACGAGCTTAAGACTTACCTATCAAAGGACACGCTGGTAGTAGATGTATGTTCAGTGAAGACAACAAGTGAAGCAATTTTCGATGAAAAACTTCGCGAACATCCTGAGCAGCTATGCTTGCATCCACTCTTTGGCCCACAATCCGCTGCACAATCTACAGCGGGGCTACCTTTAGTTATTACGCGTGAAAGGGGGGAGAAAGCCAAAGTATTCCTCGATTTCTGCGAGCATTATTTGCGAATTAAACCTGTCAGAATGACTGCAAAGGAGCATGACAAACAAATGGCGTTAGTGCATGCGTTGACATTTTTCACCGCTAGAGGACTCCTTAGAATGAATGTCCACAGCACAAGCCTTATCACGCCTTCTTTTCAAAGAATACTAGATTTGGTTGAGCTTGAAGCGCATCACAGTGATGAGCTCTTTCAGACGATTCAGGCCGGCAATCCATATGCAGCAGAACTACGTACAGAATTTATTGAAACTCTACAAAAACTAAACGGGGAGTTATAAATGAGCAAGTCAGGCTTCTATGTCGCAGCAGCTATCGGTGGCACAATTGGTTCGATACTAGGTAGTTTTCTTGATGGTGGTAATTTTTTGGGTCTGTGGAGTATTCTCGGCGGTCTTATTGGTGGTCTCGGAGCGATTTATTTCGCCTTCAATCTTACTCGGTAAACAGATACCACGGTAGTGTATACTGGAGTCTGAATAATGCGCAGACAATCCATCAATTTGATCTTGCGCTGGACCGTCAACAGTCTTGGACTTTGGCTGGCTTCAGTTGTGTTTGCAAGTGTAAGTTTTGGAGGCTCTAAAGAAGCCTTTACAATTATTATGGCCGGACTCGTTCTTGCCATACTAAACGCGATTATAAAGCCCCTCGTTGTCGTATTGTCCTTGCCTGCCATTGTGATCAGCCTAGGGCTGTTTATCGTAGTCATAAACGGCCTCATGGTTGCGCTGCTTGCATGGATATATAGGCCGGTAGATGTAACTTCTTTCGGGGGTGCTATAATTACAGGATTAGTGATCGGTCTGGTAAACTTTATAGTGACGAAAATAGTAGAACCAAGGGAGCATGAATGAACTCAATATTTGACTACATGACGGTAATATCAGCAGCGCTTGTGAGCATACTAATTCTTATTCAGACTCGTGGAGCATCGCTTGGTGCAGGTTTTGGATCCAGTTCAGAGGTGCAGTCAGTTCGCCGTGGCGCCGACAAAAGCCTTCATCAGATCACGATCGTCATGGTGATCATTTTTGCTTCGTCGCTAGTTCTCGGACTACTACAATAGTTTTGAACTAAGGGGACTTATTTAGCTATATATGGTTAAGACCAAAAAACGCATCAAAAAGCTCTTCAAAAAACGTCGTAAAGATGTCGAAGGCCTGACAGACGGAGCCTCTAAACATCTCGATAAACACGTTTTTAAGAAGATATCTAAAGACAATGGTCACACTTCCTGGCGTTTTATAATTTCATGGCTTTTGCTTTTTGTTGTCCTGATTGGAGGAGTTGGGATACAGGCGCGAGCCCTGGGAAGGTATTACACTGGATCCACTCCGGTAGGAGGCGGGGAGTTTGTCGAGGGTATTGTCGGGGATTTTGGTAATGCTAACCCACTTTTCGCAACTTCGGCTGTCGATACTGCCGTTTCGCGGCTACTCTTTAACGGCCTACTCAAATACGATGACAGTGGTGAGTTGGTACCAGATATTGCCTCATCTTGGACGGTAGACGAAAGAGGGACAACCTACACTGTAGTTCTAAAAAACAACGTTCGTTGGCATGACGGTACTCGGGTAGTATCTGAGGATGTTGTCTATACGATAGAGGCACTTCAGAATCCGGATACTCGATCACCGTTCAACCTCTCTTGGCGTGGCGTTAAAGTTCAGTCCGTAGACGAGAATACAGTAGTGTTTACGCTACCTAATCCGCTCAGTTCGTTTATCTATTCTTTGACACAGCCGATCGTGCCCTCGCGCATTTTGGGGAATATACCCTACGGTCAGCTAAGAAGTAGTGACTTTAATAACAAGAATCCGATTGGAACCGGTCCGTTTGTGTGGTCGGGTGTTATAAATAACACTTCGCAGGGTGATGATTTAACTCAAACTATTCGTCTTTCTGCAAACGAAAACTATTTTCTGGGCGCTCCAAAACTTAGCAGGTACACAATTGACACTTTTGATACACAAGCAGAGGTTAAATCGGCGCTTAGCGGAGGCAGAATCAACGCCGCTACACTGGAGTCTATCTCCGAGCTTTCTAGCACCGATAGAAAGCAGCTCAACCAATTCAATATTCCCTATATGAGCGCGGTCTACATATTTTTCAACAACTCGAGAGCTCCTTTGAGTGATAAAAATGTTCGAAATGGTTTAATCAGAGGCATAGATACGGACAATCTCCGAGCACAACTAGATTATCCAGTCACGAGCGTCGACAGCCCATTCTTGCGCAGTCACAGTACTTACGATCCAACAAGGGTGCAAGCAGCTACTTCTTACTCTGATGCTGATGCCCTCCTCGACACTGCAGGGTGGGTCAAGGTACCGAACTCTTTCATCCGTCAAAAAGATCAAAAACCTCTCGAGTTCACTCTTCTTAGCGAAGACACTCCAGATTTTGCGAGGATCGCTGATGTACTTCAAAAACAAATGACTGAGCGCGGCGTCAAACTAAATGTAGACCTAAAAGAAGGTAAAGAGTTTCAAAGGGCATTGCTCAACCATGAATATGACGCATTGCTTTACGGGATATCCCTCGGCGCCGACCCAGACGTCTACGCTTTTTGGCACTCGTCTCAAGCCGTACCAGAACGGTTTAACCTTTCTGAATATAAGTCACCAGTAGCTGATGAAGCGCTAGAATCTGGAAGAACACGTCGCGATGTAGACCTTCGAAGTGCAAAGTATCGACCGTTTCTGGATGTTTGGTCGGCAGACGCGCCAGCAGTAGGACTTTATCAGCCTCGGCAGTTATTTGTAACGAACGGTCCACTGTACAATTTTGAAGTGTCGGTGCTCGTGACACAGAGTGATAGGTATACAAGAGTTCACGAATGGATGATCAATACTGAACAAACAACCTTAATCGTAAAGAAATAGTTCGGCGATTATCGTTCATGCGACTAGTGTATTCGTGGTATGATTTCAGGAAAGTTCTTATGAATAAGTACGAAGGACGACCATGAGTAAAATTGCAGATTATTTACAAGACCATATTGTCGGTGATGTTTCGATATCCGAGCAGGCGAGAAATATATACTCGAATGACGCCAGCATATTGTCAGAAGCTCCACAAGTTGTAGTAGCCCCCAAAAACGAACAAGATCTCCGAAAGATTGCTCGATTTTCATGGCAACTAGCAGAGCGCGGCAGAATCGTACCGATAGTCGCTCGAGGCAGTGGTACCGATATGAGTGGCGGAGCGATTGGTCAAACAATTAGTATCGCCATGACACAGTACATGAACCGTGTCATTGAATTTGATGACAAGAAAAATATAGTGACCGTAGAGCCCGGTGCAAATTTTGGATTTTTGCAGCACATGCTTTCCTTCTCGCATGGTCGCTATATTCCTGCTTATCCAAGTTCGTACCAATATTCCACCATCGGGGGAGCAGTCGCTAACAATGCAGGCGGCGAGCGCTCTACGCGCTTTGGGGCTATGAATAACTATGTTGAATCTCTTCGGGTAGTACTCGCCAACGGCGAAGTAATCGAAACTGGTAGGATCTCAAAACGCGAAGCCAACAAACGTATGGGCAAAGCGACTTTCGAAGGAGAGCTATATCGTGCAATAGACGGTTTATTGCAGGATAAAGAACATGCAATCAAGGACTATGTGGTGGGTTCACGTTCGAACGCTGGCTACAATATTTTTGATGTCAGAGAAAAAGACGGCTCAGTAGATCTAACACCACTATTCGTCGGTAGCCAGGGAACGCTGGGCGTCATTCAAGAGATAACACTCTCCACTGAGTCGTATAGTTCGAGGGTGAGCTCATTTATTATTGTGTCGAAAGACCCCGTTACGCTTCAGTCGGTGCTTGATTATTTGCAAAAAGAGAAGTTACTTTCATGCGAACTATTTGATCGAGGAGTGTTAGAGTTAGCGCGTAAAGTGCATGGAACCCTATTTTCAGAAGAAGTAGGCTATGATCTTCCTGCGGTTTTGCTTCTTATCGAGAAAGAGCGCATGAGTACCAAAGCAGAGAAGAAATTCATGGCAAAATTTGGAAAATTGTTTACAACTGATGTTGCTAATATTTTCTCTACAACTGAGGGTGATGCGGTCGAAGTAGCTAGCAAGCTTCGTCGTCTTCCGCAGATCCTACTCACCAAACAGTTTGAGGGTCGTCAACTAATCTCTGGTATCGACGATGCATCTGTTCCGGTAAGCGCATTTGCGGCTTTTCTGGCAGAAGCTGATGCGTATTTCACTAAGGAAAATATCATGACGATTTGCACCGGGCATGCTCTAGAAGGCGTCATCCACACATATCCTCTCATGGATCTCTCACAGTTGGGCGATAGACAGCGTATCATGAGAATAATCGATGCTTATTATGAGTTAGTGCTTCGTCATGGTGGCTCAGTAAGCGCCGAACATGGTGAAGGGCGCATTCGAGCCACATTTGTTCAACAACAGTTCGGTGACGTTATGTACGACGTTATGAAGCAGATCAAGCAGATGTTTGACCCTTTCGGTATCTTGAACCCAGGCGTAAAGTTTGGCGTCGATCAAAAGGCGCTCACAAAAATCGTTCGTCAGAGCTACGATATCCCGCAGCTTTACAAATAGGCCCGCTAGCTTCCTTCAATCCTAAGAAGAAGTTACTGGGCGCGTTTAGCGACGGACTTTTGAGAATCCCGCATATGAGTCGAAGATGTGGCAGAAGCCACTTCTTTAGTGTGTCGTCATGAAGCGTCCACTCCCCGAACGTTTCTATAACCAAATTTCTAGAAATGTTGCTATCTATTTTCTTGATCCAAAAATGTTTGAGCCGCAGACTCTTGGGGTGTTCCATAGTAGCTTGCACCAGCCTTATCCTTACGCACCTCTAGACAACCTTTAGCGCCGGCACTTTTGTTACATTCCTTTTCGCTATGTGCTAAGCCACAGTATCGACCTGCGAACGTACACGCTTCAGTTAGTTTTTGTAGTGTAGTAGGGTGCCAACCATTTACGAAATCGGCATGAAATGTATACCACTCCCCAGAAGATAGCTTAAATTCACTACCACCTTTGGCTTCATTGTAGCCTAGATTGTACTGTACCTGCATTAATGGCACCGGATGCGTGTCTGGACATTTTCCGTTTGAGGCATAGGTCATGTGTGTGGTATTCGGCAGCCAGAGGTTCTTACCATCCCAACACTGAGGGAAGAATATGAGAACCTGAAGCCTTTCAGTTTCGGTATTGACCGGGAATATAGTCGTGCTGCTACCTCTGGAGGTGTTGGTTAGTTTCGGATGCGTTACTTTTGGCATCGTTTTATATTTTGGTGTCTTATACCAATAGCCGGCTTGAGCAATTGTATCTTTTGGTGACTTTGCGTTAGCGTTGCCCGCAATCATTCTTAATCCAAAAGGCATCTGTTGAAACTTAGTAGTTGCCGGGTCTAGGCCTCCTGCTTTGTAGTAGAACTTATTCGAGTCGGCTTTTATTTTATTCCCGTCCTGGAATGCTGAAGGAGTCCAGTATGCGCTCCTGTCTGCGCCCACAGTACATGTATTTTTCGCACTTATTATAGATTCTATAGTAGAGTTTGCATTTACATCGTTTGCTCCAAAAAACTCGTGATTGTGCGATGCACCCGGTTGCTTTGGATATACAATTGGATCGTCGTTTGCAAAATGTGAAGTCTTGCAGTCCACTGTGAAAAGGTTTTGCGCAGGTCCGTATTTCACGCCGCTTGCTCGTTTTGTACCATGATCACCGACGCTCACTACTTGGTCTTCAGGAATAGCCTTCCAGTTGTATTGATTAGGCCCTTCGTAAGGTACGGAAGTTTTCGGATATTGACCGGGCGCCGGTGTAGGGGTTGGCGTTGGGGTCGGTGTCGGCTTAGGCGCCGGTGTAGGGGTTGGCGTTGGGGTCGGTGTCGGCTTAGGCGCCGGTGTAGGGGTTGGCGTTGACGTTGCTTCTGTTTTTCGAAATTCAAAGTTGTCTATCCAAAGAGTACCTCTATTGTTCAGTCTAAATTCCGGCCTTGCATACTTTGCATTCTTCGGAACAGTGCTAGTCACTGTAAATTTAGTCCAGTTTGAATCGCCGTTTAGCTTTTCGTCAGATAACCTAGTTTCGATCCACGCGTCAGACCATTCACCATTTCCTTTTTCTCCGAAATAAGACACGGCAAACCTTGCGTTATCTACTGCACCTTTTGTTTTCATGAAGACGGTAGTAACTATTTTTTCACCAGATATTACAGGTATTTTATTTACTGGAACAAGCCAGCGTGTTTGACCCTGAACATTCGAAACTATCTTTAACGACCTATTTCCTTTGTACGCCTCTTTTTCATTATTTACATGCGTAAAAGTTGCATCACCATGGGTGACATATGAGCCTTGAATGTTACCCTCAAAACCTTCGCTAAAATTACCATTAGATGCTGTTGTGGCAAGTGCGTAAACCAGAGAGATTATGCCAATTAATGTAAAGATTAGCGATATCACAATTAATCTATAACTTTTGCTAGAAATAGTAGTGGCTACTTTTTGATTTTCGTTGTTCATTGTTGAGCTCCTGTTTCGGCTGCAGCGATTATTGCGCGCATCGTTTCTTCTTTAATGTCTCCGTCTTTGTCAAAATCATCCCAGCTCAGTACCTCGTATATACTATCGATTCCTGCGTAGGCCGGGGAGGTGTTCACGACTTTTTCAAATTTTTTAGAAAGCTCTTCTGATGCAGTTGGTATGTCATATGTAGTGGTATCGATAATATTGTCTTTAGGAAATGCACCGTAATCAAACACGGTATCATCCGCTTCAGCATACCTCGGGTCTAACTGCTCATCTTGGTTCGCGCTAAAGGAATCTCCTACATTCGTTGAACCATCCCGGTTAACAAACCATACAGAAACGGTAATCAATGCAATTAATACTATCGCCGCTGAGATTATAATGATTAATTTCTTACTTACTTTTTTATTTTGCTTTTCGGGGGTTGGTTGCTCTACCTTACTGGGTCCAATGATTATCGAATTTTCCATACGACTTCCTTCTATTTTTAAAAATGCATATGTTTATGAATTATGTGTATATTACAACTTTTATTCGCTATTGGAAAATTATCTGAAGAAGTACTATCTGTTGCACTCTATAAAAGAGTGTAGTATTTTGCAGTCGACCACAGCCTTCGTGCGGTAAAATAGACGTATGAGTGAAAAAAACATTACTGGTGGACTCTTCCATGAAGTACCAGAAGACCTAGCTAAGGCACTAAAAAGTAACCCAAAAGCTCTAGAAGCGTGGGAAGGTATTTCTGCGATAGCTCGAAACGAGTGGATTTGCTGGACGATTACCGTAAAACAAGAGAAGACAAGGGCAGATCACGTTAAACGCGCCAGCGCAGAGCTTGCCGCCGGCAAGAAGCGTCCGTGCTGCTGGGTAGGTTGTATACATCGTACCGATAAAGCGCCTGGCGCGTGGGCCCAAAAAGTTATAATAGACAAACAACCACTCGCAAAATAGATGCTATCTTTTTAGGTAATCAACCTCACTATTTAAGATCTTGAGCGTAATAGGGCGCATTTTCACATCGACTTTTCCCATAAGTATCGTATCAACGACCACTACACTATCGTTTCGTGCGATCATATTGTGACCATTTACATCGAGTAGGTATTCGGTTTCATCAAGCATTGTCCTTGCTTGCTCGAGTAGTTTTGCGAAATTTTCTTTCTGTGGCGGCGTTAAGTACTTGGCATATGGTCGTTTGGTGAGGGGCTTTCCGTCCACGTGAGCTTGTGTAAGGGCGACGCAATTTTTCCCTGAAATCGGGTGGGGGATTATATCTACGGTAGTATCTGCCAAGTAAGGCCTTATGTATCGCTGAGCTATTTCGAGCCTCTCTCGAAGTGAGCCGACAAGCATTTTCTGATCGTACTCAGAATTTCTAGTCGAAAATTCGTATATTTTCAGGACTCTTTCTTCTTTCAAAAGAGCAGTTGTGAAGTAGCCAAAACCTATGGGCGAGTATCCAGTAGATTTATACGAATATCGGAGTGCAGCCAAGGTAATTGGTCGAAGCCCAAGTCTTGTAAAGAAAAGTATGACTTCGTGTACTCGATGTTTCTGCTCGCCAAAGTATTTTGGTTCATTGGAATGAATTGCCCGGTTAATAAGTTCCTTCGGATTCACGCGCCAAGTTGCGCAGTTATAACATAACGTTTTCAAAAACATGATTCTACTGCTGCTCGAACGTATTAACTATAAACCTTACGCTCTTATTTATTATCTCTTCTGCTTGGTCGTAGCTCCAGCTACTATGTGAATAATTATCAAAGAGTTCTACTATATGATTGTGCTGTGCGTTAGCTGTTAGCGCATCTCTATTCTTCTTGTCGACGTACTCATCTGAAGTGCACTGCACGATATATGCTGGCGATTTCAATTGGGTAATTTTCTGCGATATGTTTGCTTCATGCGCTTCGACCCAGTAGCGTGCCTGCACTCTTTGACCAGACTCTTCAACGTAGTCTGCGTTAGGGTAAGAAAACTCATCAATACTAGCATCGGGTACCCATGCGACAACTGCTTTGATTTCAGGAATCATTGATCCAGCTACAATCACAGTTGAACCACCCATACTCTGCCCAAACAAAGCAACGTCGTATCCTTTAGCTATATAGTCTCCAGCAATCGCCGTAGCAGTCGTCACCCAGTCTGCAAAACTTGAATTGTAGAAGTCACCTTCAGAATTTCCACTACCATATTGATCAAATCGAAGACTTGAGATCCCTGCCTCTTCAAGTTTTTTTGCGACTTTATAAAAGAACCTATTTGGTCCTACCGAGGTACTGCGGTAGCCATGACAAAAAATAACGATTTTCTTTGAGTTTGCGTCATGTAAAAATACCGCTATCTGGTGTTTGTTATAGTTGCGAACTTCTGCATTTATCATGGACTAACTATATCAATTTAGTTCAATCCTGGCATACGACCTTTACTGATATAGTGAACCGCTTATCAATAGGTTATTATCTGTATTTTGTAGCATTCTTGGCCTTCATCGAGATTAAAAATGAGAGCTACACTGTACATTTGTGGTTGGACTATCCGAAAAGAGTGATATTTATAAGTTCTCTTTTGTTGCAGAATTTACCAGAAATGGCTACCATAAAGGGTATAAATTAAAGTACCTCATGACTAAAAATAAAAATTTGAAAAACAAGTCAAAGAAAAGGACAAAAAGCAGTCTCGTTACTAAGCGACCAAATCTAAAAGTTGTAGCAGTTGCAGTAGTATTTGGCTTGATCGGTGTGGTTGCTATCTTTAATGCTAGTGCAGCACTACCTGTTTCAACTTCTAATATACCTGCCGTGCGAGCACTAGGAGTTTATCCTGGTTTTGGAGCGACAAACGGACTATCAAAGCACGAATCTATCGAAAGTTATTTAGGAAGAAAAGTGCTCACAGCCTCAGCATATACCGAGGCTAGTTCTTGGTCTGGCTTTAATTCTGCAAATTTTGGTAACTTTGAAAACCCTAAATCTCTATTTGTTCAGAGAAAAGATGTCAGGCCTGCACTTGCTGTAGCACTTAACACAAATGAAGTGGGTGGTCTTACCGAAAAGCCAGGCGGTCCGGCAATTATTCGTGCAGGCCTGCTAGATGTTGCGAATGGAAAGTACGACGACAACTATAAGAAATTAGCCGACAAGTTAATCAAGTCAGGGCAGAAGAGAGCTATTCTACGCTTAGGGTCTGAGTTTGATATAGGTTGGACTCCCTGGTCGGTCAGGAATGGAAATGAAGACGCATTTATCGCTGCTTTTCGCCATGTAGCCAAGTTGATGAAAGCAACTCCAGGGAATGAATTTTTGATCGACTATATGGGCAATGGCTCATTTTCGCTTCCGTACACCACTCGTACAGGGGTTGCTACAACGTATGCCGAAGCCGCTTATCCCGGTAGTGATGTCGTAGATATTATTGGAGTCGATGTCTACAACCGAAGAGATTGGGACTATGTCAAGACAAAACTGGACTATACAATGTCCATGGCCAAAAAGTATGGCAAATCAATGAGTATACCCGAGTGGGGGCTTTGGTACTCTGATACCGGTGATGACCCGACCTATATTCAAAACATGTACGACTGGATGAATAAAACGCCCACAACAGGCCCTGGTCGCTTGGAGTATCATACTTACTTCTGGGGAAACAAAGAGGCGAACTTAGATCAAGCGCCTAAATCTAAGTCAAAATTCAAAGAGCTATTTGGGATAAGTAACACAGGAGGCGGTACGCAACCACCGGCGAATCCTCCACCACCACCTCCACCACCACCTCCTCCGCCTCCTCCTTCTCCAGGGCAACCTGATCTAATAATTGTTCCGGGATCATTAATTGCGGTGCCGGCAAATCCGGTTACCGGCAACAAAGTAATCTTTCAGGCTAAGATTAAGAATGTAGGAGAGTCGGCAACTCCAAACGGAGTAATTCATGGCTTAGGATTTAGAATAAACGACAAGACAGTTACATGGTCTGACTACAGTACGAACTCACTAGCTTCGGGTCAGACAAGGACTTTGACAGCCAATGGAGGACCTACGTCGGGTCTATCTACTTGGGAAGCCAAGGCGGGAAGCTATGAACTAAAAGTAGTTCTAGACAACACAAATAGAATCGCTGAAAGCAATGAGTCGAATAATTCTCTCGCAACAACCATCAAAGTAGAAGATTCGGCGACTCCAGTTGATACTTCTAAGCCAACCGTGCCAGGAAAGCCAAGGCCCCTTGTAGTTTCGCAGACTCAGATTTCCATTACGTGGGGTGCATCATCAGACAACAAGCAAGTTACGCACTATAAAATTTTTAGAAACGATGCATTAATTGCTACTCAAGCAACTACCAGCTTTACTGATTCAGGGCTTTCACCAAACACAGAATATCTGTATAAGGTCTTAGCTGTTGACTCCTCTGGCAACGAGAGCGCATTTACGACTGTATTATCTGCATCTACAACGGCTCCACCTACTCAAACTACTCCTACGCCAAATTCTGATCAGCCTCTCACGGTGACCCCCAAAGATCAATCCGAAGGTATTGCAATACCTGACAATGACAAACCTACGTTGGGCGGATCAATTGTTCTTGAGAATCCTACAGCACCGTATGATGCAGCCGCTACAACTCTAAAATTAAATGATCGAGTTGTTAAGTCTAGCGACGGTAACACTGTAGAGATTGACACATCTACACTTCCAAATGGCGAATACGTATTGACGCTCGAAACAACCGGGCAGGACGGTTCAAAGAGTAGTACTGCTAGAACAGTTACTATCGAAAATGATTTAAATTTGTATGAAAAAATAAGGAATTCATTTTTCCGTAGTAGCGTAGGGACGTATTCCGGAGCCAAGATGAATACAATTTTAGCCGGGACGGCTTTTGTTGTGGTCGTTTTAGTAGGGGTAGTTGCCTACTTTGTTAAATTCAGAGGCTCAAGTTCTCGACTGAAATTTTAAATTCAAGTCAAGCTTTAATTAAGTACAACAAGCAGCATGAAACCAGTTTCTTGGTGCAGGTGGAGAGACTCATCCACGTCCCGCGGACCCGAAACTTCATCTTTGAAAACAAGTTTTCAAGAGAAGATTTCCTTGCAAAATGCCACCGGCATTTCTCACTCTCGACCTCGAGGTCAAGAATTAGAGGGTCACTCAATACAGACCAAATAAAAAACGCCCAACATGGACGTTCTTTATTTGGTGCGGGTGAAGAGACTCTAACTCTCGACCTCTTCCTTGGCAAGGAAGCGCTCTAAACAACTGAGCTACACCCGCATACAGCTGGAGAATTATAACTATAATTCGGCTTTGTGCCAAGCCTACTCTTGAGATAAATGTTGATATCTCGTATAATCTGATCTGCTGTTTCACTAAATTTTGATGCGGCTCTTTAGCTCAGTTGGTAGAGCAGAGGCCTGAAGAGCCTTGTGTCCCCAGTTCGAGTCTGGGAGGAGCCACCAAATAAGATTTCATCTTGTCATGATATTTATTTGGACCGAATTCATTCAGTGACGAGAACTGGACAGTTCGGCGGATGTAAATCTGTATACAGATTTACGGAGAAGGGCAAAGCCCGCTGTCTGGGAGGAGCCACCAAATTTGACAAAAACTCGGGCGAGTGGTGAAATTGGTATACACGCTACCTTGAGGTGGTAGTGCCGCAAGGTGTGGAGGTTCAAGTCCTCTCTCGCCCACCAAATATAAATATGGGTGATTAGCTCAGTTGGCT
>JBGSMB010000023.1:0-12118 GCA_041740375.1 Saccharimonadales bacterium (SeqCode)
CTTGTTTACGGAGCGCAATGAAGAGAGCTACGACGATACGTTGGTTCTCCTGGAAGATGTTGCTGGTCACGAAATAGCAAAAAGGGCTTTGTTGGTCGGCGTCGCAGGCGGCCACAACATCATTATGAACGGTCCACCAGGTACCGGTAAAACGATGTTAGCCAAAGCGGCACCTAGTATTATGCCTCGATTAACAAAAGCACAGATACTTGAACTCTCAGACCTATACTCTTTAGTTGGCAGCCAGCAAGATGCACTGATTCTATCTGCACCGTTTCGTTCTCCGCATCACTCGTCGAGTAGTGTTGCGATAATCGGAGGGGGCCAGCGAGCCCTACCTGGAGAGATTAGTCTCGCTAGCCACGGAGTTCTTTTGATGGATGAACTGCCAGAATTTCACCGAGACTGTCTTGAAGCGCTCAGACAACCTCTAGAAGACGGAATAGTCCACATATCTCGTGCAAAGCAAAGAGTAACCTACCCTGCCTCATTTATGCTTATTGCCACTAAAAACCCATGTCCTTGCGGAAACTACGGCACGACAAGAGTATGCAATTGCTCTGGGTTCGAGATTCACCGCTACAATAAAAAGCTTTCCGGGCCAATTCTTGATCGCATTGACATATATACAGAGGTTGAAGAAATACCCTACGACCAACTCGGTAAGCAAAGTAGCGGATCTGTGAAGAGTATCGACCTAAGAAAAAAGGTAGAAAGTGCGCGCAAAATCCAGGAGAAAAGAAATCCAAAATCTAAACTAAACTCAAAGCTCTCGCTAAAAGAGTTACTTAATCTTAAGATGAGCTCACCAGAAAGTTTAAAAATGCTGGAATTGGCTTCAGAGAAGCTATCACTTAGTGCGAGAGGATATGTACGAACTCTACGGCTCGCTCACAGCATTGCAGACCTTGATTCTTCATCGACAGTCATGGAGCGACATATAGCCGAAGCCCTTCAGATGCGACCAAAATCCGTATAGGGGTTGACCTCTGGCAATAAATTTGGTAAGATCAGCGCCGAGAAAAGGAGCATTTTTATTAGCACAAGTCTTCGCGTCAATCACAACATCAGAGCAACAAAACTGAGAGTTCTTGACGAAAATGGTAACCAGCTAGGCATCTTGTCAAAAGAAGACGCGCTTAAGGCAGCTATTGCTGCAGAGCTAGATCTTGTCGAGATATCACCTACCGCTGATCCGCCCGTAGCTCGCATAGTCGACTGGGGTAAGTTTAACTACCAACGAACGAAGCAATTGCAGAAAAATAAACGAAACTCCAAAACTCAAGAACTCAAACAAATACGTTATGGGCTCAAAATTGGATCACATGATCTAGAAGTTAAGAATTCAAAAGTGCTAGGATTTCTCGCAGACGGTCATAAGGTTCGACTTACGGTAGTCTACAGAGGCAGAGAATTAGCACATAGAGAACTTGGATATAAATTACTTGATAGAATTATCGAAGAACTCGGCGAAAATGTTACGAAAGAACACGAACCATTATTCGCAGGTAAACAATTAAATGTAGTCGTAAGGAGCACAAAGTAATGCCAAAAATGAAAACACACAGCGGTACAAAAGACCGTATTCGTGTTACGAAAAAAGGGAAAATAATGGCTAGGTCTCCTTTTGGAAATCACTTTCTGGGCAAGAAAAGCTCTGCGCGAAAGCGTCGTTATGCCGGAATGAAGGAAGTAGTCAGCAAGCATAAAAAGAGTATCCGAAAGAATTTAGGAGTTTAAGCATGAGAGTAAAAAGAGGTGTCACAACCAAAGCTAGGCACAATAAAATACGGCGCGCAACCAAAGGGATGTCTCATCCACGGCGCGCAAGTGTAAGACTTGGAAAACAGGGTGTTGTTAAGTCATTACAATATTCTTATCGAGATCGAAGAAACCGCAAACGAACCATGCGAGCACTATGGAATACTCGAATTAACGCAGCCGCCCGCCTAAGTGGTACTACTTACAGTCAGCTTATCAGTAACTTAAAGAGCTCAGAGATTACTATTGATCGTAAGATGCTCAGCGAACTTGCAGTTAACTACCCTGATTCTTTTGAAGCTATAGTAAAAAAAGCAAGTCCTGTAAAGTAATAAGCCTCTCCATAAACAAAAAATCCTGATCATTAAGATCAGGATTTTTTTATGCAAGATTGCTAGTAAGCCGGGTTCTGTTTTATTCGATCATCTATCTTGTTCGACGATTGCTCGACGAATCTTGCGGATTATTGTACGTACGATCATAGTGAGCCACTTGATAGACCGTACTACCTTGCAGCGACCAGGGTTTACCTCCCCATTGGCGTCACCGCCTTGGACTGTGAGCTTTTACCTCACTCGTTTCACCCTTACCAGACACGCTATGCATGCTTGGCGGTATCGTTTCTGTGGCACTTTCCCTAAGGTTTCCCTCGGTTGCCGTTAACAACTGGCCTGCCCTACGCTGCCCGGACTTTCCTCCCAGTAATTTTTAGGTACCGGGCGACCGATCAGCAATCTTGCGTTCTTATTATACTGTATGGCTGCTGCTGGCACGTTCATCAAGGACTATATTTACCTGTTCGTCAGCCAGTTTATTGAATTCTCTTAGTACGTGATTGAACTCAACTTCTTTGAACGTCGGCAATAAGTCTTTGATCGCCTGATAAATTGGCCATAGATCACGATTTTTGATCTTATAAACACCTTTCATCTGATTTACCACAAGTAGACTATCCATATATACATGTACGACATTAACTTGAAGCTCGCAGAGCTTTTCTAGTCCTCCTTTTAAGGAATGATACTCAGCTTGATTATTCGTAGTTATACCTAGATACTTGCCATTTCCGTAAAGAAGATTATCGTCCATATCTAAGATCACATAGCCTCCAGCAGAGGGCCCAGGATTACCGCGCGAACCACCGTCTGTAAAAAGCTTTACTTCGGTGGGAAATGTAGTGTCTTTGTTTGTCTCTTTCATAAGTATGACTATTGTACATTAGAATTTTGGTCGGGGTGACAAGACTTGAACTTGCGACCTCACGGCCCCCAGCCGTACGCGCTACCAACTGCGCCACACCCCGATTATAAAAATTGGTCGGAAAACCGACCATGCTTTTCATATTGGGTGCCGAGCACCACAGTGCGACTATCTGCGCATCTGCTAAGTGGGAACCTACAGTTACACACCACGATGTGTAACGGAGCAGGTGCCCTATATGAATATATTCAGATAATCATATGTATGGCCACTCGGCACTAATATTGTACAACTAATATAGTACCGACAACAACCTCTGAGTTAGTTCTGTCATCAAAGGACTTATCATCGGGAAGATTACAAACATAAATAGCGCAATGGCAGCTATACCGAAACTTTCTATTTGCAGCATAACCTTTTGTAGTGGTTCTGGAGCAAAGGCATACAACAATCGAGATCCATCAAGAGGAGGAAAAGGTATCATATTAAATATAAAGAAGCCTACATTTATTTGCACGCTGAGTGCTAGGAAAATCGCTAATAAGTTAGTGGAGCTGAAGCCTACCATGCGAAGCAGAAGCGCAGAAACGATTGCTAATAACAGGTTTGTGAGAGGACCTGCGACTGCAACAATAGCAACTCCAAAATCACCATATCGTATTCGAGATGGGTTGAGAGGGACGGGCTTCGCAGCACCGAATGGCGGCGCACCAATTAGAATCAATAACAGGGGTAGTCCTACGGTTAAAAACGGATCGATATGAGCTAGCGGGTTGAGCGTAATTCTTCCTTGATGGCGAGCAGTATCGTCTCCAAGACTGTCGCTTACAAAAGCATGCATCATCTCGTGTAGAGTGATTGATATCGCAAGCAGCGGTAATGCAAGAAGAAGATTTAATGCAATGTTATCCATACCGATCTAGTATACCTTGACATTACCCAGTTAGATTGCTAAAATTCTTCTCTGTTAGACAACACGACAATTATGAAAAAATGTGACATTACTGGTAAAGGCAAGCAATACGGCAACAATGTTAGCTTTTCTTTACGACGCACCAAAAAAGTATGGAATCCAAATCTTCAGACTAAAACTTTTATCGTTGACGGTCGACGCGTACGTATGAAGGTTAGCGCGAGTGCCATTCGCACTCTAAAGAAAAAAGGCCTGCTCTAGTAGCAGCCTTTTTTATTTGATCTTGCCAGTTTTATCTAAAAGAACTTGTTTTTTTGCCAACAGAACGTTCGATATAAAACGATCGTTGACTTGTGTTCGGTAGGTAAAGTCATCAATATCAAAGAGTGAGTACCTGAGTACTTTGCCTTCGCTCTCTTCAAAATCTGCCATCACTTTGTTAAATACAGTTGAAGAAATATCACCAACCACAAGGACGTCTACCCCTGCTGTCTCATCTCGAGTAAATTGCCCGGTGAGAACAATTGCTTCTATTACCGCATTACCTGTTAGTTGCTCTACGAGCGGGTGTAAATCAGCCGTTTTCTTAATCTCTTCGGTTGTTGGCGGTGCTTTAGCCTCTGATAGCTTTTTACTTGATGAATTTTTCTTGACTACTGTTCTTGTTTTGCCCCCAAAGATTTCAGCTAGTGGCTCATAGTAGAGATACTTTTGGTTCACCTCATAATAAAGACGGTTATTAGTAGTATCGGAGGTAATGATGCCAATGCTGGAAAGATTAGCAAGCTCACGACGAACAGAATTTATTTGTTCGTCTATTTTGCGAGTTATCTCTCGCACATAAAACGAGCGGTTTGGGTTAGATAAAAATAGCTGGAGAAGTTTTGCGCGCGTCTTTGAGCCAAACAGTTGTTCAATCATGAGACTATTGTAGCAAAGTGAGTAAATTAACGGGGTCTTTTATTTGCTTTCTTATTTGCAGCTTGTTCAAGTGAATCATCTAGAGAAGTTAACTGATCAGTGAAACCCTTATTCACCAAAGCGGTTTGAAGTAAAAAATCTGCGAAATTAGGATTCTTACTCAATATTGGTCCGTGCATATAGCTTCCGAATACATTCTTGTGCCTAATGCCTTCTGACTGATCAAATCCATTATTACCGGCACCTTTTAAAACTCTTCCGAATGGATGAGCACCCTTTTCAAGCCAAGTACGTCCACTATGATTCTCGTACCCTACTAGTTTGCCCCATTCACTCGATATAACGATGTTCCCAATAAGTCTCTGCTCGCCTGCCTCCGTATGCAACGGTAAAATACCCGCACCTTTTATAACCGTTCCGTCGGAAGTCGTGAAAGAGCTGCCAAACAATTGATAAAGCCCACAAATCATAAGCATAGGCGTGTTGTTCTCGACTAATTCTTTGAGGTGATCGGATTTTTTAAGTAAGTCCGTACCAACCTTCATCTGTCCGGCGTCTTGCCCACCACCGCCAATGATGAGGTCTGTATCCTTTGGGATATCATCTCCAACGCCTATCATTGATAATTTACAGTCTATGCCGCGCCACTCAAGACGCTTCACAAGCACAATCTGATTGCCTGTATCGCCGTAGATATTCATTTCTTCTGGATATAGGTGGACTATGTGAAGTTTCATACCACCTGCTCCAGATGACCTTTTTTTACTAAATTCTTCCGGAGGCCCAACATTGCGGTATAGGTGCAAAATACTGCGTGATCGCCTGGCATTGCCTCTAATCTCTCCACTAGCTGCTTTATGTCACCATATACCGTCACTTTATGCTGTTCGTCATACTTTAGTCGAACAGCCATATCTACTCCTCGCGTGCCTGATGTATATATATGCTTTGCTTTTTTAAACTTACTTACGTCGACATCCCAAAGCCATGACACATCACGACTATCTGCATAAGCATCATTTATGACGATTGAAGTGGTGTCGAATTCACTTAAATCTGTTGATGCAAGGGTCTGTACAAAACTACTCGGATTCTTTACTAGCAATAAGGTCACTACTGACTTACCTAGACGAACCTCCTCCCCTCTACCGAACGCAGGTCGTATAAGTTGTAGTGCAGCAATTATCTCTTTTGTGTCTTTGTCAGGAAATATGGTCTGTAAAAGCGCTAACGCCGCAGTTATGTTTAGGTGATTATGTACGCCCTTGAAATGACTGTGCACTGTGTGTTTTTCGTCTTTGACTCGAACAATCATTTCGGATTTTTCTGACTTTACTAACTCATAGTCTGGAACCGTATGAATGGTAGTCTTTGGCTTAGAACTCCTTTTTGAATGCCATTCATCATCAGAGGCTAGCATTTCTGATAGGTTTTGACTTACGCCAAAGTATATCTTTTTTGCTTCGTTTTTTGTTTCTAGGTTAATCACTCTAGGGTCATTACAGTTTAAGATAACGTATTCACTCGTGAGACGAGTTAGATTGGAGAGGAGTCTTGCTGTACTATCAATCTCTCCGAACCGGTCAAGCTGATCGCGCATAACATTAAGCACTAGACTCGCTCTAATTTTCACCCTTTCTGCCAGCACAGAAGCATATGCCTCATCTACTTCAAGTACTGCAACGTCATAAGGCAAGCTTCCGGTCCATGTGCTACTCCCGACTATAGAAGATATTAGCCCTCTGGTCATATTACTACCTGTCATATTGGTAAGGACTTTCTCTCCAAATTGGGACATACTTTCAGCAACTAATTTAGTAGTTGTAGTTTTACCGTTAGTACCTGAGATCACCACAACCCCGCCATCTAGCTTAGATAGTCCCTTTTCAAGAAAACGAGGACTAACCATTTCAATGAATAGACCGGGGGCTGCAGAGCCACTATTTCCAAGCACGCGACTAATCTTCTGCAGCGTCTTAGCAAGTAAGAGAAGTACAATATACATATCTAATAGAATATAGGTCTTATGCCTTACGCGCTAGAAGAGAATCCACATATGACAAGGCGGCTTTTGAGTCACTAAACCAGTGGACATCTCTGTTTCGTCGAAACCATGTAAGTTGGCGTTTTGCGAGTTTTTTATCTTGTTGCACGAAATGTAAGAGGCACTCGTGAAGGTCGTCAGACTCACCTTCGATAAATGGGCGTAACGCTTGGTAAATATTCCCACTAGCACCAGGAACACTCCATCCGTAATTCTCTTCTAAAAGTCTCGCTTCTTCCAAGACTCCATCTTGTATCATGGCCGCCGCTCGACCGATAATTCTTGAGAGTAGTACTTCTCTGTCTGGATTTAGCCCAACAATATGCGCGCCGGGAAGAAGAGAGCCCCTTTTTCTATTTACGCCTCCTTGCTCGATAGCACGGATAAGGTACCTCTTGTTTTGTCTGTTTTCTGGCATTTCAATCTCATTTGCCAAAATACGAACCTGCAGCTCTTCAATTGTGAGCGCCTCTAGCTCGTTACGAAGTACACTGTCGCCTTTTTCTCCAAACTTGTAGGAATACAGCACACTGTCTATGTAGAGCCCGCTCCCTCCAACCAGGATAGGTAAATGATCGCGGGAATTTATTTCCTCAATCTTCCCTAGTGCATACTTTTGATATTCAGCTGCTGAAAAAACTTCGTCTGGTTCAACCAAATCCAACCCGAAATGCAAAATACCATCTTGCTCAAGGTGGTTTGGTTTGGCGGTTCCGATATCAAGACCTTTATAAATAGTCCTGGAATCAGCGCAGATTATTTCACCTTGGTATTTCTTTGCGACCTCAATTGCTAAAGCAGATTTTCCGCTTGCTGTTGGGCCAACGATTGCTAACAGATTAAGCTTCTGGTTAAACTTCATGCTCACTAAACTTCTCCCGGGCTCCATAAGAGCTCGTCAACTTTTACAAAATAGTCGCCATTAGCACCAAACACTTCAACGCCTTCGTTTTCAAGATGCACCTTATGACCTTCTCGACCACCAGGATATCCCGATGCGAGCCCGCCCTTTTTGTTAACAACCCTTTGCCATGGAAGACTCGGGTCACTAAAATGAGCTATTCCACCAACGATTCTTGCTGCACCAGCATTACCGCACAAAGCAGCCAGTTGTCCATATGTCATAACTCGTCCTTCGGGAATATCAGCCACTATACTTTGTACGCGCGAACTGAAAGAATCTTTTTTGTTCATACCAACAAAAAAACTACATCGAAGAGTGCGTTGTTCGAGATGCTGCTTCGTTTGCAACTGATTTTAAGAAGTTCTCTATCTTCATGGCTACCGCTTCTTGCACTTGCATATCACTTCTTATGCGAGGAGTCACCTCACTAGTTGCAATCTCCTTCTCTCCAACCACAATCGTATACGGCACCTTAGACATCTCTGATGCACGGATTTTCTTACCTACAGATTCGTTACTATTGTCTGCTGTTATGCGCAGTCCAAGCTTCTTGCCTTGTTGGCGAAGCGACTCAACGAAGTATAAAGTCGTATCTTCTTGATTAACACTTAGTAGCCTGATCTGTTCCGGTGCACACCACACCGGAAATTTACCCGCTGTATGCTCGATATATACACTCAAGAAACGTTCCTGAGAACCCATTACGGCACAGTGCAGCATAACGATCCGCTCTTCTTCACCCTGCTCATTCGTGCAGCTCAATTTAAAGCCTTCCGGCTGATTAAAATCAAGTTGAATCGTAGCTACTTGGTGCTCACGACCAATTGCGTCTTTTGCCATAAAGTCAATTTTAGGACCATAAAATGCTGCTTCGCCAACACCGACATAGTAGTTTGTGTCTACTTTAGACTTTAAGATGTTTTCCAGCTGCTCAACAGTTTCGTTCCATTTTGCAGGCTCCCCAGAGTAACCATCCATTCTCTCAGGATCATGGGTAGAGAGGCGATAACTGAGCTCAGTAAACCCCGTAGTCATGTAAAAGGCTTCGATGATATCCCAGAGCTTCAATACCTCTTGTTGAACCTGACCTGTCCTACAGAAAATATGCGCATCATCCTGCGTAATGCCGCGAACTCGGCTGAGTCCACCTAACTCACCACTTTGCTCATCTCTGTACACCATTGTAGTGTCTCGATAACGAATGGGTAAATCACGGTAACTGCGAGGCTGGGATGCGTAAATCTGTGTGTGGTGCGGGCAATTCATCGGTTTCATGGCAAACTCATGCCCCTCGCGTGTAGTAATACGAAATAACTCATCTTTAAACTTCGCCCAGTGACCACTCGCCTCATAGAGTTCTTTTTTTGTTATGTGAGGAATACTAACCTGCTCAAATCCGACTTCATCGCGCAGTTCTTGTACAAAACGATCAAGTTCATTCTTTAAGGCAGTGCCTCGAGGTGTCCAAAGTGGAAGCCCCTGCCCAACCAAGTCAGAGAATACAAATAAATCCAGTTCAGCGCCTAGCTTACGATGATCGCGCTTTCTGGCTTCTTCGAGCATTTCTAAATAAATTCGAAGCTCTTTTTCTGTTGCAAATGCCACCCCATACAGCCGCTGCATCTGAGGATTAGTATCTTTACCTCGCCAATATGCTCCCGCAATACGCATTAATTTAAACGCACCTACCTTGTCAGTAGACTCGACATGAGGACCGCGGCATAGATCCGTAAAATCTCCGTTTGTGTAAAAAGTTACTTCCGAAACGCGTGATTCTTCAGATGACATCCCGAGCGTTTCTGGATCTAAATCTTTTGCTACGGTAGTACCCGCCCTTTTTAGATCATTTAGTAACTCTTCTTTGTAGACTTGTTTGTTGTTTTTTGACCACGAGAGTGCCTCAGCAATACTTTTCGTACTTTTTATAAACTCTTGCTTCTCAGCAATGACTTTTTTCATCTCAGCTTCTATGGCTTCGAAATCATCTTCAGATACTGTAACGCCGGGGATATCTATATCGTAATAAAAGCCATTCTCGACAACAGGCCCAACTCCAAGTCGCGCCTCCGGCCAAAGACGCATCACGGCGGTAGCCAAGATGTGCGCCGAGCTATGACGCATTGAGTGCAAATAATCTGTATCTGTAGTTGCTGACATATACTACATCATAACATCTCTGTTATTTATCTTATTCCTTCAAATTAAAAAACATCGTGCCCTCTCGCAAATAAGCACGATGTTTTAGTGGTGGAGTTAACAACTCCCAAAACTTCACCTAGAACTATCCTAACACTACTAGCACTAAAATGCTAGTACTTTAAGGGTTTGGTTATCCACACTTGCATGCGTTCATCTGTTACGGTATAGTTTTGACGGATCTGTTTTGGGTGATTAGCTCATTTGGCTAGAGCGCCTCATTGACGTTGAGGAGGTGAGAGGTTCAAATCCTCTATCGCCCACCAATCTCCATGGCTACTTTGTAGCTGTGGAGATTTTTATATGTAATGCTTTTGTTACCTTCACATAACAAGGAGAGCACAGATGAAATTTTACGACATTACTATTTTTATCAGGCGGACTTAGCAGTATGCCCCCGAACTCAAGTAGCTCTTTTTTACAACTGTCGCATTTTGGTGAAATAGCCATAGCTAGCCTTTTACATACCCTTCACACAGGCGCATCATGTAGCGAAGATTATGGATCGAAGCAAGTGTACCTGCCAAGGGGTCACCAGATTTGAATTGATGCCGCAGAAACGCTCTAGAGAAAGCACTCCTGCAGGTATAGCAATCACAACCAACCTCTATTGGAAGGTCATCTTTCTTATATTTCTCGTTGGTAAGGTGGATCTTTTGGTCATCTGACGTCCATACGGTAGCATGCCTGGCGTTACGAGTCGGTAGTACGCAATCGAGCATATCAATTCCGTTTTCTACGGCAATTTTCAGGTCCTCTGGCGTACCCACCCCTAGAAGAAATCTCGGCCTATCGGCGTCGTGCAAGGGCGCGAGAGCCTCCAGTACAGTCCTCATCTCTTCTCTTGTTTCCCCTACGGATAGTCCGCCTATGGCAATTCCGTCAACGTCAGATTGTTGAATGATCCGTAGGCTCTCTTTACGTAGCTCCAAATCCAAACCTCCCTGCACTACTCCAAATAACATTGGTCGCTCTTCTGGGCTTACTCCTTTTGTAAGTCGCTTGAATTCAGCTACGCACCGGTCTAACCAGCGATGAGTTCGATCAAAGGCAGCCCTGACGTCACCAGCCTTGACATCACTCAGTCCGATTAAGTGATCAAAGGCGACAATCATATCGGCGCCCAGATCTAACTGTATTTGTATGGATTTCTCTGGCGTAATCATGCGGATATCGCCATTGACCGGGTCTTTAAAGCGAACGCCTTCTTCGGTCACTTTTGTATGTTGACCGAGAGAGAAAACCTGAAAACCACCAGAATCTGTAAGCATTGCACCCTGCCTATTTGCAAAAGCATGTATGCCGCCGAGCTCCTTAATAGTAGCTTCGCCCGGGTTTAGATGTAGATGATAGGTGTTCGCAAGCACTACCTGCACTCCTGTTTCGCTCACCTGTTCGGGCGTTAATCCTTTTACTGCACCCCTTGTACCGTCTGGCATAAAGGTAGGAGTAGAGATCTCGTGTCCACGTACTGAAAATTGCCCGCTTCTGCCATGTTTTCCAAAGGTTGCTATTGTCTTAAATCTTTGACTCATCAGGGGTAAAGTATAGCACGCCTATTGACGTATTAACTCAATAGTGTTATCATAAGCGGGTTAAACGAGGTTTTTATATTTTGGGTAGCCAAAGCAATGCTAGCTTGGCGGAGTTTAAGCTTTTCTTCGAGGAGCTTCCGTCTGCAAAAGTGATGACCAAACGCGTTCGTCGCTTGCGCCTATCAGCTAACTAATCAGGGTGTGGTTTACCGTAAGTAAATAGGAGTGAAGTTACATCTCAGCCGATGCATGAGGTGTGTTTCTGTAGATAAATCGCCAATTTGCGGCAAACAAAAAGGGCTTTCCCACAAGGAAGGCCCTTTTTTCCACTTTCTTTTTTGATAGCATGATGTCAATATATTGATATGAAATGCAACATTTCGCTTCGCTTCATTCATAAGAGGGGACTATCCCCTCTTATCGTGCCCGTAAAGATTCCTTTACGGGACTGTTCACCCCTAAAGCAGACAAAAGTTTATGAAGTAAATTCACAAACTTTGGTTAGTTTTAAGATATGAAATGCATATATTGTGGTGCTGGCACAAGAATAACCAATAGTCGTAAGTCTAAAAAACTAACGCAGACATGGCGACGTCACACCTGCACTACATGTCATCGAAATTTTACGACATATGAATACGTCG
>JBGSMB010000024.1:0-16988 GCA_041740375.1 Saccharimonadales bacterium (SeqCode)
CCGTAATAACTCCCGCTTTATAGGCGGAAATATGTAGAGCAGCTTCCGTTGGATCTCCAATAATTTCGTCATTCCGTACATGTGAGTTATTGCAAAGTACTCCTGCGCGAAATAGATCTTGTAGCTTTAGCTTTGAGTTGTCTAGACCTTTAGAAGTTATGGCGCCATTTTTAGCGTAGCCTTCACCGCTTACATGTAAAAGAGTGCCACCAATATATAGTTCACGTACGGTCATCTGACCATGTGTTAATGTGCCTGTTTTATCTGTACAAATTACATCAGTACTGCCAAGAGCCTCAACTGCAGATAGTTTCCTAACAAGTGCATTTTTTACAGCCATGCGCCTCGCACCAAGTGCGAGACTAATGCGCACAACGAACGCTAAACCCTCAGGAATCGCCGCAACCGCCAAAGCAACAGCGGCGGTAAATGCAAAAATTAATTGATCTACGTTTGATCTGTCTTCATCATCGACAAAGAAGACTATAATAAAAAAGACTACTGCACATATTAAGGTGATGATAATTCCGAGTTTTTTACCAAGCGTATCGAGTTTACGCTGTAACGGAGTGGGCTCGCTTCCAGCGCCTGCTACTAGCTCAGCGATCTTTCCTAACTCTGTATTCATTGCAGTAGCAACAACCACCCCTTCGGCGGTACCTGAAGAAATAAAAGTCCCCGCAAATGCCATGTTTTTCTGGTCTGCAATAGCCTTCATCTCTTTGAGAGCAAAGGTATTTTTGCTGGCTGGTAGCGCCTCGCCAGTCATGCTTGCTTCATTTATTTTTAAGTTCTTAACAACACATAGCCGTATATCTGCAGGCACTTTTTGGCCCTCATCCAATAAAACTATATCGCCTAAAACTAAATCGGTTGAGGGAATCTCTACTATTTTTCCATCACGACGCACGCGAGTTTTGTACGAAACAAGCTTCGTGAGTGATTCAACGGTTTTTTCTGCTTTGTACTCATTAAAGAATCCGATTATCGCTATCGCAATCACTATTATGAAAATCAGTATTGCCTCACCAGGATCCTTGCCTTCTACAAGTAAACTAAGGACCAGTGACACAGTTGCACTGGCAAGTAATATGAGTATTAGGATGTCTTTAAACTGACCAAAGAACAGTTTCAGCGGTGATATCTTTTTGTGAACATCAATCGAGTTTCGACCATACGTCTTTAGGCGATCTGCTACATCTTTAGATGCAAGGCCACTCGACAGCCTGACATTAAGTTGCTCGAGTGCTTCTTCTGTTGATAATTGAAACCAGTTTTTGCTCATTTTAGCTGTCTTCACTTTTCCTACTGCTTACATTTTCTGGCATAGCGCTTTTGCTTGCATTCCCTCAATGGTATAGTACGAAGTAAGGAACTGCAAAAGCTAAAAGTAAAGAAATACGGTGGGGATGACAGAAATAAACGCAAAAATTGTCGCTGCACAAGTCGGAGAATCTTCTAGTCTACGTGTCTTGGTTGTTGCAACGCTCGCAATTGCCATTATTTGTATACTTTCAGCATCCGTTAAAAAGCGATCGCCAAGACACAATAGTGTACTTTTCGCATTGATCGCGATAGTCGTTATAAGCAGTACAGGTCTTTTAGTTGGCGCCGTACTTGACTCGTTTTTGAACGCTTCTCCTGCCGGACTATCAAGAAGGCAATCCCAGATCGAATATTGGGCATGCGGAGTTCAGCTTGCAACTCCAGCTCCTAATAAACTCTTTACTAGCAGTAATGGCGAGGGTGCTTTCTACGACTACGGCGACGGGTTAGCACGCTTCCAGGGGGTTATCGATCAAGAAGCCGATGCGCCAAATTTATCAAATTTTCAAAGAGCGATCGGTGGATCAATCACCGCAACAAGTATGGTCTTGCCTCTTTCACCAAACGTAGTTAGTTCTGCCGTAGACGGAGATATCCCTGACCCTAGCGGTATATCTAGAATCGATAAATTCATTAGCGGCGTAGAGGGTGATCAAGCAACAATTACGTTAGTAAATGGCTCAACATGTGGCTCAACAAGCTCCGTAATCAATATCTTTGGTTTTAACGTAAATGTAAGCACAAACACCTATACGCAAAAGAAATACGAGTTCCCTTCTAACCTAGATCTGGGAAAAATAAAAGACACTTCAGACTGTATCATCGTTGAATTTGACTCAGTTCGTGAAAAAACTGACCGTCTCTGCTCAGAGATCGGTAACCGTGATAGTGCCCGTTGCCAAGATTTCCGCTTAATAAATAAGCAAGAAGGGTCGTGTGATTTACGCCAAGTATTTGAAGGGAGCACGCTGTAATGCTAAATGTCGCAACAATTGGTATTTTTCTCGCGAGCGGTATTGTTGCATCCCTAAACCCTGTGTCGATTGGACTTCTAATAATGGTCATGTCATCGATTTATGGCAAGGGTCACGATAACTCTCGACTCTTTAGATATGGTTTCTCATACACAATCGGATTACTTACTACCACGTTAGTTTTCGCGGTTTTAGGCTGGGGTATTGTTACCCTACTACCCATTACTCCTCGTGCATATCTGGCACTTGGTATCGCGGTAATTCTAGTCATAGTTGGCCTCATAGAAATAAAAGACTATTTTTGGTACGGGAAAAAATTCAGCGTACACCCTCCAAAAAAGGCGCTCCACTATCTTCATGATCTTGCACTAAAGATGAAAAACTCACCTGAGCATTTTATGCTTGGGGCTTTCTCTGGGGTGGTACTTTTGCCTTATACAGGTTTAGTCCTTCTTGCAATCACTGTGATCATTAGTCTTAGCTACCCATTTAGCGCACTTAGCGCGTTGCTGTTATATAGCCTTGCTTCGGTATTTACGATTGTTTTCCTCATATTTTGTATTTTAAGCGGTGTTAAATTGAGCATTATCACAAAATGGAAAGAAGACAGCAAAGCTACAATGCGACTCACGTCGGGTCTTCTATTTATATATCTTGGCTGGACAATAACATTAATTGCCGGTGGCATAGTGAGGCTAGGATGAGCATGAAGCATGTAGTAAAAAGAAGAGGACATACCGAAGGCTTTGACGACAAGAAGCTCTACGCAAGCATTTACTCTGCGTGCCTAGTAGTACGAGAAACACCAGAAGCTTCCGAGTTAGTGGCAGAAAAAGTAACAAAAGATATTACTGACTGGATAGCGAATAAACCGGAGGTTACATCGGCAGATATACGTCGACATGCCGCAGAGTTCTTACATGTCTATAATGCCGACGCAGCTTACTCTTATATGCACTACAGGACGCTTTGGTAAAAACGATGAGTAGCAACGAATTCGATATCATAATCATAGGTAGCGGTTCTGGCGGTGGAGTTGCCGCTCACATGCTCGCAAATCAAGGAAAGAAAGTTGGGCTTATTGATAAAGGCCCTTTTGGTGGTGAGTGCTCACATTATGGGTGCATGCCTACCAAATCTCTTCTGGAATCCGCTAAAGTATACGAAATCGCTAAGCATGCACCAGCGTATGGTGTCCGCGCAAATTCATTAACCTTTAATTATCCTTCTATAAAAGCTCGGGTAGAAAAAGTTATACGTCAAAGTGGCTTTGATGACTCAGTCGCAACGTTTGTACACGAAGGCATTACAACCATACGTGGCCGCGCCCACTTCATAGACGAACACACCGTCTCGGTTGCCGACAGACGCTATAAAGCAAACACATTCATTGTTGCTACTGGCTCAACATCAAAAATAACAGAGATTCCAGGATTGCAACACACTGGCTACATTACGCACCGTGAAGCAATTGCTTTAGAAAAACTTCCAAAATCAATTTTTATTATTGGTGCCGGTGCAATCGGAGCCGAGTATGCAGAAATATTTTCAACATTTGGCTCACGTGTACATCTATGCGATGCCTCGACTAGAATTTTATCCAATGAAGACCATACAGCTTCTCAGCTAGTTCATGACATGTTTGAAAATAAAGGCATTCGAGTACACACTTCGAGTGAAATAATTAAAGTAGAAGGTTCCAAGGGTCGAAAGACTATTACCTACAGGGAAAACAATACGGAACATTCTGTAACTGTAGAGGAAATTATGCTCACCGTAGGACGAAAACCGAATGTAGACCTTGGACTATCAAATGCTGGAGTTACTTATTCGCCCCATGCCGGGATTCGAGTAAATAAAAGGCTCCAGACAACTAGCAAACACATCTACGCGATTGGCGACGTTACGAGCAAAGGAATGTATACGCATGTCGCCAACTATCAGGCCAGAATTGCGGTGTATAACATCTTACACAAAAAGAAAGTAGCCGCTGAATACCATGCAATTCCTAGGGTGACCTATCTTCACACCGAAGTTGCTGCAGTGGGCTATAGTGAGGAGCAATTAAAGTCTGAAGGTATAGCCTATCAAGTCGGTAGTGCCTCAATTTCAGTTATTGCACGATCGATAACTTCAGGACAAAACGAAGGGTTCGTTAAAGTATTTGCCTCTCATACAGGGGTGGTACTTGGAGCATCTATCGTTGCGCCGAGAGCAGGAGAGATTATCCACGAGTTAACTCTCGCTACACAAGTAGGCCTAAAAGCAGATAAAATCGCCAATATGGTACACGCCTTTCCTACTTGGAGCGAAGCGGTTCGTGTTGCTTGCGCAAAAATCCACTGTATCTAAGAAAGAATAGCTAGGGCTTATTTATTATTACTTCGTTTGAATAATCCGTGCATCCGCTCGATACATTTGAATCTGCAGTGTATTTACAGACTTTTACGTAATTATCGCCACTTACCAGTTTGGCGGAAACGTCCTGACTAAGCGTGTTCTTATCAACAAAAAATTTGCTGTTGTTCGGATACGAAGGACTCGGACTTGAAGCGACCAATATTTTAAATCCGTGTGGAGCCGTGCCAGTGAACGTCCAGGAAACAGTATTGCCGGAGGCCGCGAGAGTAACAACACCCGCTCCGACCACCTCTGGAGCTATATATGGTGCTGTTGCTTGAACTGTGTTGCTGTATGGCTCACAAGTATTTCCTCTATACACGCATATTCTAAAGTAGTATGTTCCACCGTCTTTAATCTTGAGGGTGTAGTCTCTAGTTGATTCTCCGGAAACATAATCGGAAGAGTCGCTTCCGTAGGTAGGTGTTTGAGATTTTTTGCTTCTTACTAACTTAAACCCATCTTTTGTGTTCAGGCCACTTGTTTGCCATGAGAAAAATATTCCTTTATCGTTAGGCGAAGCGCTTAATGTAATTGATGCTCCGGCAGGAACCGGACTAGGAGCTACAGGCGTTGTCGCTACCGACTCTTCTATTTTTGTGAGGTAGCCTAGCTTGTCTTTAAATTCGCTTGTTTGCTTATCCAAGTCGAGATTCCATTTAGCAAATGCATCAGCTTTGAGTTCATCTACGGGTAGATCGGTAATTTTACTCTTTACGTCAGGACTTGGGTGTTCTTGATAGTAGCGTTTACCTTCGGCGACATCTTCTTCTGTCTCCGAGACGTCAACGGAACTTTGATATACCACCACTCCCTTTAACGTATCACTATTCACCGTCTTGTACGCCGTGCCTTTCGCGACATACTCAGTTTCAGCTGCGATCACTGTGAATTTTCGATCTGATGTAACCACGCGAGCATACACCTCCCCAGAAGCGTTCTCTACCTTAATATCATTTGGTAGCATACTGACAAGCTTTGCTTCTGAGCTATTATTGAGTCGCACTATACTTCCGTCGTCTAACACTAAAACAACTCGTGAGACAGAATCGGTTCGCACGAATTGACCTTCAGAGATCGTTTCTTCACCTTTCAATGGCTGCCAAGTTAGACCGTCGCTGCTATATTCAGCAGTACCATCTACAATAGAAACTATAGCTTTTAATTTAGCCGGCTCGTTAGCCCCTGTAGTTTGAACTGCTTGTTGCTTTTCTTCTGGCTTAAGTAGCAAGTAGGCGGCTCCCGCGCCGATAGCTAGCAAAATAATCGCAAGACAAATGATTATTAATTTCTTTTTAGATTTTGGGGGCTCAGATATAGCGACGGGAGAAGTCGGTACCTGTAGCGGACTAGACCCAACCGGCTCCATTTCTTCAGGAGTGAATTCTTCGGCTTGGTCGCTTTTTTCCGACAACTCGCCCAAAGACACTTCTTCATGAGTCTCATCTACAATAGTTGGAACAGTGTTTATTTCTTATGGTTCAAGAACAGGGTTTTTTGAATCTTTTTCATCATTCATAAAACATAAGCCTATTTATTATGTAAACAAGTATACGCTAATGTAAAAGTGAGGATAGGCCTACAAGAGATCGCGCCTACGGAACGATAGCCAAGACACAACTGCACAAAGCAGTAATATGGTTATAAAGTACCAAATATTGTTCCAATTATACGTACCCCTCAGTAACGTCTCAGATTGATAATAATAAAACGGAAAAAGTTTACTAGGCCACAATAACCAAGATATTGTTCCAGCTAACGATCCAATAATGTAACCCCCAAGCGCAACGAATGTCGCCACACCTATACTCGCTCCCTTAGCTTTCCCTGTTGCACTCAGCGCAAAAGCAATTGCCCCGAAAGTTACTGCCATTAGTAAGCATACAAAAGTTGCCTGAACTAGAGAGGTTGATGAAATTTCTAAATCAACGGCCCAAGAGGTAGCAAGGATGGTGAGTAACCCTATCAAAGCTACAGAAGTCAAAATGGCTGAACCTGCTATGGCTTTGGCTGAGAGTAGACGACTGCGCGATATTGGTCGTGCAAGCAGACCTTCAATCGTCTTTTCCTGCTCTTCGCGAGCCAACAATCCAGACCCGAGAGATATGGCAAGAATACCGAGTATCATAGGTAACATTATGAAATATACTTGGCTGTTCATAAATCCAACAGGTGAGAAGAAATCTGCGCTTCCTCCAAGAAATTGAAGTGCAGCGTCGGGAAGATTCTCGAAACTTTTTTGAAATTCTGCGGCATCATTTTTAAAGCTCGGATAGAAAATCATATTAATAAATATGAAAATCGCCATAGCAAAACTCCACCAAAGAGTAGAAGTTTTGCGCAAGATCACCGTCCACTTCACTACAGGCTTCATTTCTCACCCCCCGTCTTGCCATAGAAACCGAGAAATAATTCTTCAAGATCCAGATTACGCGCATCAATCTTAGAAACATCATGTCTAGAAAGTAGTAAAAATAAAGGGGCTAGCTTGCCTCGTATATGGAGTGTAACTGTGGTTTCGGTCACATTTGTCACTTTGCCTCCACTAAGTTTTTTGAGCTCACTAACTGGCGCAGGTCCTGAAAAAGTAATGTCAAATGTCTGAGATGCTTCTTTTTGCAAATCATTAATCGAGCTTTCATCAACTAATTTTCCGTCTCGTATAATTCCAACACGATCACACGTCTTTTGTATTTCACTAAGGATATGACTGCTCATAAATACAGCCGATCCCCTCACTTTTGCCTCCTGAATAAGTTCATAGAACTGTTCTTGCATAAGCGGGTCCAACCCGCTTGTCGGTTCATCAAGGATGAGTATCTTTGGTTGATGCATAAATGCTTGTATTATTCCGAATTTCTGACGATTACCGCGAGACAAATCACCCATTCGCTTATCGGGTTCTGCCTTAAGCCTTTTTATGAGTTCATTTATATATTTTTTACTAACGGCTGGACGCAGATCGGCCATATAGTCCAAATATTGAGTGCCGGTCAGTTTTGAATATACCGCGAAATCGCCTGACAAATATCCGACAGATTTTTTTATCTCTACAGAATCTCTAACTATGTCCAATCCTAGGATTGCAGCAGACCCAGAAGTAGGTTGCAAAAAATTAAGAAGTACACGAATTGCTGTTGATTTACCGGCTCCGTTCGGTCCTAAAAATCCGTATACCTCACCAGGGGCAACCTGTAGGCTTAATGAATCGAGTGATAGTTTTTTTGCTCCTGAATATTGCTTAGACAGGTTACTAATAACTATTGCTTTATCAAAAGCTCCGATATCGGTACTACTCATACTTCTAGTATAGATCCTAGCACAAGCGTTTGCGTATAAGTTTTAATTAGAAATACTTTGCGGGGACAGGACAATGCACGTCCGCTCCGCGAACGACCGAATTCTGCGACTTGAATATTTTGCCCTGCAAAATCTTCGTCGCAGGTTCGGATCTTGTCGCTGGAACCAAAACAAAAACCCGTCTTTTCGGACGGGTACTTGTTTTGGTTGCGGGGACAGGACTCGAACCTGCGACCTCGTGGTTATGAGCCACGCGAGCTGCCACTGCTCCACCCCGCGCATCTAGGATTTAACCTATACACTTTAGCAATAAAGCTTGCAAATTGTACTAAAACTGACCTCTATTGTCAATCTGACAATGCTCGCCCAGAAAGGAACTCGAGCCAAGCCTGCCAGTTAGAAAGCTGCTTCTTTTGGTCCGTAGATTCTTCCGGCTCTGGCCCTGGAGTCACATTTGCGAGTGCGACGCTTTTTGGTACGATTATTAACTTCTCCCCTGGTTCGGCTTTATTTAGCTGACGTTTTGCCGCCAACTCTAAAAATGCGTCACTCTGATAATACGCGTTTTGAAGCTTCTGGTTCTCGACTTCAAGTTTTGCTACTTCTACTTCTTGTTGAAGCGCTGAAATCTCTTTTTGTAAGCGATAGTTACGCTGCACGATGCGTACGCTGGTCCAGGTTACTGAGACGGCTACGATGGCAATGATATAAATACTAATAGCCTGTACTGAAACGTACGGCTTCCATTTTTTATCTTTTATGACTGTTTTTATTTTGTCTTTCATGTGGACTACAAAATAGTATACTCCATCTGGTATACTACCCCTGTTCTATTTTTTGAAGTGTACTTTCTTGAAGGGGGCGTAGCTCAGTGGTTAGAGCAGTCGGCTCATAACTGATTGGTCGTTGGTTCAAGTCCAACCGCCCCCACCAAGAGAATATAAGGAGAACAAATGCCAGCAGAAGATGAATACCTAGATCTTGTCGACGAAAATGATGTAGTTATTGGTAAAAAACTGCGTTCGGAAGTGTATGCAGAGGACTTAAATAACTTCCGAGTTGTAAATGCATTTCTCATGAATTCCAAAGGTGAAATTTGGATACCTAGGCGAGCCGCAACAAAAAGAATTTTTCCAGACTGTCTGGACATGAGTATGGGTGGCCATGTCGAAAGTGGTGAAACGTATGACCTTGCCTTCAAGCGTGAAACCAGCGAAGAGTTAAACATTGATACCGATATTGCTAATGTAGAGGAAATCGGCACATTAACTCCAGCAAAAAACAGCGTTAGTGCATTTATGAAGCTCTACATCATACACACCGATACTGCCCCGAACTACAATCCTGATGACTTCACCGAAGCATCATGGATTAGACCAGAGGCACTGTTGTCAAACATCAGTAAGGGTGAAAAAACGAAAGGCGACCTACCCACTCTTGTAAATTTTTTACTAAATTACATAGGTTAGCGTACAACTTAAGCTAAATTCGAGCCGTTTTTAGCGCGCCCGCCCACCACTCAAGCTCTTTCAGCTGAGCCGTGACATCACCGTGAGCATATCCTTCCTTAGGAGTACCGTTATTGTCTAGCGCCTCCCAGATAGCATTGATATGAATATGATCTTTGATGCTGGCGACTCGAAGTTCAGCCATTATCTGAATCAGGTGCTCAATCGATCGAACACCACCCAAGGAGCCGTACCCCACATAGCCAGCTACTTTATGATGCCATTCAGGATTCAAGTAGTCGATGAAGTTCTTTAAGCTTGCTGGAACCGAATGGTTATACTCTGCCGTGACGAATATAAACGCGTCTGCGCCCGCAACTTTTACAGCCAATTCTTCTTGCCGCTTTGTATACTGTCGCATCATCGGCGAAACAGGCTCGTTGAATAATTCCAAGTTCTCCTCTGCAATATCAAGTACCTCGAAATCAAAACCAGATTGAGCAGCCTTAGCTTGCTCGAGGTACCAATCGGCTACTTTTTTGCCAACCCTACCTTGCCTTGTCGTCCCTACAATTACTAACGCTTTTAGATCTGCCATTTTGACACTCCTTTTTTATTTACTTACACTACACATTGTATAGTTACTTGCTATACAAAGTAAAGTCTTTAATATACGATATACAATAGAACCAATGAAAACGACTCTTAACCCAGTCCAAAAAATTGAAAGCCGCCCCGGCTGTATTCAAAGTGCCCTAGAAATTGTCGGTGATAAGTGGACCCCGCTTATCCTCCGCGAGCTTGCTGAATCAGCAAAAACATTCGGCGCTATAGAAGATGCACTGCATTTGAGTCCCCGGACTTTGAGCCAACGGCTCGACAAACTAGAAATTACCGGCATTATCAACAAGCAAATCTACTGCCAGAAACCCCCACGTTATGAATATTCACTTAGCCCTAAGGGCCAAGAACTTCTTGATATTTTAAGAGCTATGGCCGACTGGGGTGAAAAACATCACACCTCAAGCAATTGCGTCTAGTACTTCTTCTGGCGTAGCACACACCATTACTTGAGCTCGCAGCTCAGCAGCACCTTCAAAACCATTTACATAAATTTTGGCGAACTTACGAATCGTTTCAAATCGTCTCTCGCCATTAGTCCAAGTGTCTTGATACAAACCAAGGTGTTTTCGAAACAGTGCGAGCTTCTCATCTTTTGTGTAGCTAACCCATGGTGATTGCTCGGAAAAGCAAAAAGGGTCATGAAAGATGCCACGCCCAATCATAACTCCGTCGACACCGTATTCGTGAACAAGCTTCTCTGCATGCTCTCTATTTAACACGTCCCCGTTGCCGACAATCTTTGTATCTGGGGCCACCCTATCCCGAATAGAAAGCAGTTCGGGTGCCATATCCCATCGCGCAGGCACCTTACTCATTTCAGATCGAGTCCTGAGATGTACCGTGAGCATGTCAATGTTTTGTTGTAGCAAAAGTTCATGCCAAGAAAAATCTACTTCACTAAAGCCGAGCCGAGTCTTTACGCTTACCGGAAATGAATTGCCAGCGCCTCTTTTGACCGCGCGAACAATCTCAACTGCTGTTTCTCGATTTTCGGGCTTAATCATTGCACTACATGTATTATTTTTGACGACCGTTTTATCGGGACACCCGAAGTTTATGTCTACTCCCGCGAATCCCATAGCCTGAAGCTCAGAAGTGGTTTTGTAAAAATTCTCAGGATTTTTACCCCAAATCTGCGCAATAACTGGCTTAGAGGTTTTTTCTAGGAGTAACCTAGGTAGCAACTTGTCTCGGCCGACACTTTGAAGACCGTCTACATTAACAAACTCAGTAAAGTACACATCTGGCGGTGCACATGCTTCAACAACCTGGCGAAAAACCACATCCGTGACATCGTCCATCGGCGCAAGTACTAAAAAAGGACTAGGTAGCTTCATCTTTCGTTATTATGCAGGAGTTAGAGCTCTTGCAACAAGCGCACCCGCTATCCGCGAACCTTTTAGCTCTTCAAGAGAATTTCTCCAAAAACTTTGACGTCGTTGATGATTTGCGATTGCTGCCACTACGGCTAATCTTGCCTCTGCTATTGTTGCTTTACCGGCCAGCGACTCAATGCACTCAACTTCTGCCTCGCTATGTCCAAAATAATTAATCTCAAGTGGAGATACCGTAACTTCTAAGGGAGGGGTCTGTACAAGATTCCTAAGTTCTATAAATTGAAGTAATGCTTTTGCTCCAGATTGATGGGGGTTTACCTCTTCGCCAAGAGATAGCTTTGGGTTTGGAACAGATTTCACGTCATCACTAAGCAGTTTTAGGGATCTGCCAATTACTTGCGCAGACCGATAATAAGATATGTATCTTCGAACAACCGCTCGAGCAGCGTTTTCAGGATTTATACCATGCCCACGACGTACGTCTTCTTCCTTTGAGCTCATTTCTAATTGGTGCTTTAAACGGTCCTGATGAGTCATTATCTCTCCAAGATGACCAGCTACTCCGCCTTCATCTTCAGAAAGTAAAATCCCCTCAGCGGCAAATAGCTCGTCAAATGATCCAGGCAGAAAACCAGTTAGTTCACGTACAAAAAACAGCCTCTCGGATTGCTGAGCTAGTGGCATCCCCGGAGTACGATGCTCGCTCACTATCTACCCCAACGATCTCGTCTTGCTTTGTTTCGGTGGTCTCTTTCGTTTTTATTTTTTACTGCGGATGTAATGTTTTCGCCTCTGTTAACGGCTGGATGAAAGTCCGATGGTGAAGACCCGGGGTGTGTTCCAGCTCTGTCAGCATCACGCTCGTCTTGAAGCTCTTTTAGGCGGTCCTCAAGTGACTTGGTCGTAGCCCCTGTGGCTTCTCCAGCTAATGCCGTGGCGCCGGCGTGATCGGCCATAGCAAATGCGCGCTCTGAAAGTCTTGGCTTCCTTTCTACCCTTGATAGTGAATCAGTATCAGGAACAAACATCCATTGGTCTGAGGCGGAAAGAGGTTTCCCGGAGCTAGATAAGGGGCCATTGACACCTTCGTATAAAGGTAGAATTTCGCCATCTACTTCTCTGTATTCGGATGTCATGTGGTTCATTTTATTATTATAGCATTTTTTAACGCTTATGTCTACTCCCAGCGGAATAATCGTATCGCTATAACGTATATGATAATGCCCCAAATACCGATGAGCGCTACCTGCGGTGCAACCTGTACTAGAGTTTTACCTTCGGTTGAAATTAAACGAATTCCCTCGATAACTGGCGTAAGTGGTAGATACGCAGAGACAGTCTGGAGCCAGTCTGGCATGATGTAACGGGGAAAGAACGTACCAGAGAGGAACAGCATAGGAAATACAATAATATTGCTTAGAGGCGCCGCCTGACGCTCGTTTTTGGCCCAGCCCCCTATCGCTAATCCGATACCGAGAATCATCATTATACTGATTGTTAAGAAGAAAACTAGCGCAAAGATATTACCCACAACTACTAGATCAAACACAGTTATCGCAACTGCAAATAAAATTGCCATGGTCATAAGACCGATGACCGTCTGCGAAGCAACTGTTGATACAAAGTATTGCCATACCCTCAGCGGGGTGGTGCTAAGCCTACGCAATATTCCTTGTTTTTTCAGCTCTGGAAATACGTTTACGGGGCCGAAAATACCTAGACCAATAATCGCAAAGCCCAATAGCCCAGCGAAAGTATAATCAAACGCCGTCAAACTGTCAGAGTTAGTGGTAGCGGTAGAGACAGTGATTGGGGTAACGCTAGGCACAAACTGGCTATTTATCTCTTGATTAACGGCCGTTAGCGCCGCCTCTAGTGTTCTAGTCGCTTGTTCGTTATTCTGCGTATACAGGAGCTGTACGTCCCCTTCAGGGTACCCTCCGGCGCCCACCTCGCCAAATTTCTCGCTCAAAATTAGCGCACCGTCCAGCTGACTCTTATTCATTTTCTCGATTACCGACTCTTTCGATTCGTTCACAGATGAGATATCCAGAAAACCGGTGCCCTTTAGCGTCTCTATATACTCTTCAGAAAAAGCGGTAGTCGATTGGTTTATGACGGCGACATTAAATTTTGGAGCGGTGTTACCACCGAATATCCCACCAAACACAAATAAAAATATAAGGGGAAAGAGTATGGTGAAGAAAATCGCTAATCTATCCCTGAAAAATCGTTTCGTATTTAACTTGGCAAAGACTACTACCGTAAAAAGTTTCTTATTCATACGCTAGTCCCTTAGCGCCTTCCCGGTAAGATCTATAAACACGTCCTCTAGGTTTGCCTCATTTGAGACCTTTTTCTTCTTGAAGCCTCTACTGATAAGCTGGGCAACAAGATTTTGAGGTGTGTCAATTGCGATAATCTTGCCGTTATCCATAACGGCGACACGATCGCAAAGGCGCTCTGCCTCGTCCATATAGTGGGTCGTCATGATAACAGTAATGCCTTGCGCTTTGATTTCTTCGACAAGTTCCCAGAGATTTCGCCGTGCTTGAGGGTCAAGTCCAGTAGTCGGCTCGTCCATGAAAAACAGCTTCGGATTATGAACTAATGCCGCCGCGATCGAAAATCGCTGCTTTTGACCGCCTGAGAGATTTTCGACATACGAATTTGCCTTATCCTCGAGTTGTACTTTTCTTAAGAACTCCGAAGTATCTACCTTCTCACCATAGGCTGCAGCGAATAACTCCAGTAACTCTTTGAGCTTTGTTTTATCTTGAAACGCCGGAGACTGGGGCTGAACACCGATAATGTAGCGAATTTCTTCAGGGTCCTTTGCTACATCAATACCATCTATGGTGGCACTGCCGTCATCAATAGGGCGCAACGCCTCGAGCATTTCCAGTGTGGTTGTTTTACCGGCACCGTTAGGTCCCAAGATACCAAAAACCTCGCCTTTATTTACCGAAAATGAAATACCGTCGACAACTTTTTTGTTGTCATAGATCTTTACTAGTTTTTTTACACTTACGATAGCCATGTCTTATATCTATCATAACAAAAACTCCCCGCGATTTAATGCGGGGAGCTTGGCTACTGATTCAGTTATGATTCAGTATAAAGTCGTCTTTTCGACTACTTGTTTCGCTTAACGGTTAGAAAGCCGTTACGAGGGTTCTCATTTACTGACATGTCACCTGGTAGATCTGTACCTTCTGGGCGCTCGTCTTTACTAAAATAGTAAATCCGCTGTTCTTTGCCACCACGTAGAGTAACCATCTTGGTGTTCAAGTAATAAGTAACTCCCTTAGAATTAGTGTGCTTATAAGCCATCCTAAAAACCTCCTCTTACACTGTTAGTACCCCTACCATACGCTTGAGGTCAACTTCTTGTCAACAGTATTCTATCTGATAGTACCCTGTGACACGCCTCTTAGAATTTTATCTACTTGCGAGCAAAAGCGGTATTGGGGTAAACTAAAGCGCATTGACACTTATTAAAAATAGAAGGGGTGGTTCAGTAGTATGAACGATTTAATGTCACGTGCTCGAATGGCTGACCAAAATGGTCAACCGCAACATGCCGGCCAACAACATGCCGCGCAACCAGTTAGTCAACAGAAAAAGTCTCGAGGCCTAAAGCCAATGAAGATTATTGCTAGTATTTTGCTAATTTCAGCAACAGTACTTGTAGTAGCAATTCTTCTTTTTGCGGTTTTTGGTAGGGGTGAGTCAGAAAATAGTCTTATCAAGAATGAGCAATTCCAGGCAGTCTTCCTAAATGACCAAAGCGGACAGGTCTACTTCGGTAAGCTTTCAACTGTTAATTCGCGACTCTACCGTCTTACAGACATCTACTACGTCCGCGTAGATAGCCCAGTACAGCCAAACGACGGCGAACAAGCTCAGCAGAACATTAGTCTTGCGAAGCTTGGCAACGAACTACACGGTCCTGAAGATGAAATGTTCATCAACCGCGATCAAGTTTTGTTCTGGGAAAATCTAAAGAATGACGGTCAAGTAGTCACTGCGATACAAGAATTCAAGAAAAATGGCGGTACAACTACTAATAACACCAACAATACCGGTACGGGCACTGGAACTGGTACAACCGGAACTGGTACTACAGGTAATACTGGTACAGGCACTGGAACTGGTACTACAGGTAATACTGGTACAACAAACCGAAACTAATCTCGCTTAAGAGCGAGAGCAAAACTCCCCGAGGAATCCTCGGGGAGTTTTAATTTACGTTCTTTTTTATAGAGTTTCGTACAAGAATTTTAACAATGATAGCTATACCGATACTTGCGCTAAGCGCAAGGAAAAGAGCCAACGAGAATCCAGCGATATCTGGCGACCAAGCAGGAGAAACAAAGTCGAATGTATATAATTCCTTTGGGATTGGCTTCTCGCTGACTGGACGAGCTGCTGTGTAGCTTGCGACGCAACCTACACGCTCAGTTAGCCGCACAGAAGGAAGTGTTGCTTCACAGTAAGTTGTTGCTTCTGTTGCGATTCGTTGTCGCTCTGCTGAGACTCGAGCAGTTTCTGCGCTTACCAAAGTTTCATATGTCTTTTTCAACTGTATTGCTTTTTCTTCACCGAGTTTCGGAAGCTCGGTGTTCATATGAGTAGTAACGTACTGTTGCAGAGCAATAAGACGTTCGTTTACTTCGACACCGGTTTCGTCTGCAGTAAATACCTCTTCACGCAGTCGTAGCATGGTTAGGTTATTCTGGCGCAGCGTATAGCCAGCCACTATTCCGCTCAACAGCCAAAATATTACCAGTACTATTACAGGAGCTAAGTTTTTATCTTTTGTTGTGCGCTTCATTTACATCCCACCTAGCAAATTTACGTTCTTAATGCCGGGAACTTCTCTACTAGTATACCGAGCGAAATGACTCCAGCAGAAACAAATAATATTGCGAATAGTTCTCTTCCCTCAAAAGAGTAGCTCATCACAAGAGCGAACAGACAAAAAATGAACTTTGAAAAGCTATCAATAATCGTCATAACGGCTAAGTAGGCAATTCTATATCCAGGTACACTATCGGATGCGTCGTATACTCCCTTCATATAGGGCATGCGGTACGCCGCAGTAACCGGGTCGTTGGCTAAATTTATCGACACTGCACCGGTAAAGCTCGTTACAAATGGGCGCAAAAAATGTATGCCTGCATTGATAATGACACCAGAACGAAGCAACAGACCGCCCTTAGACTCGTCGATCATCGTACCAATAATTCTTACTGCAAGTAAAGAAAAGGCCGTGGACAGGGCGGCCATAATACCAATTTTGGCGTAGATATCATTTGGAATCACCACGACCGCTAAAAATAGCGGCCAAAAAACAATAGAGATGTAGCCTTCGACAGAAAACGGTGCTGTAGATATAAAATCCCTAGTGTGCCGTCGCCACGGAAGACCTCGAAAACGAATTACTTGTTTTGTTTTTACCGGTTCAGCTGTTTGAAATAGCGGAATAAGAGCAAGCAATTGCAAGCAAATTGCGGTTGCTATAGCATATCGAGGGTCAAAAAAGTTAGCGAGTAGTCCTCCGATGAGAGGTCCAA
>JBGSMB010000025.1:0-4848 GCA_041740375.1 Saccharimonadales bacterium (SeqCode)
TCCCTCCGTCGAGATGGTAGACATCTCGAAAGCCTTCGCTTTTCATATATGCACTTAGATATTCACAGCGAATGTCGCCAGTGCAGTACGTATAAATCGGTTTATCTTTTGGGAGCTTTTCAAGAGATTCTTTAATATCGCGGAAGGCCTTTATAGGAGGAGTTATTGCCCCTTTGAACTTACCAATCCCACTCTCATAATCGTTCCGCGCATCGATAATCACCGCATCTGGATTGTTTAGCAGCGCTTCGTGCCACTGCTTTGGGGTAAGCGCGTGTCCACTATCAAACACATCAAAGTCCTCTTTTGGCGCGAGAGTCACCAGCTCGCTTCGAACCTTGATACTAAGCTTCGGAAAGTCCTCGCGGGTTCCTTCACTCCATTTGTAGGCGATATCATCAAAAGTCTTACTTAGTTTCATTGCACGTTTGTAGGCGCGAAGATCTTCGATCGTGCCACCGAGAGTTCCGTTTATACCGTGCTCAGAAATGATGATACGTCCATGAAGCTCTAGTCGCTCACACAGTTCACGTTGCCACATCATTGTCATATGCGGATCGGCCACAGGTACAAATTTGTAATAGAGAATGATCTTTTGCTGGGGGTTTTTACTCATAGCAGTGTAGTAGTATAGCAAATTAGTTGGGTGGATTGACAATATAGGCGTAAACGTGTTATAATGAAATGAGATACCTAGTTCGCTTACTTTAATACTATTCGAGCGAATACATACCAAAATATAAATGAATGCCGAGTACGAAGAATTACTTTCTCGATGTTCATACTAGGACTATAACGAGAAAGGTTTTTTATACATGGGAAACTATGCATACCGTTCTTCGAGGGGACCTCGAAGTCAATATGGACGATCTAACAGCGCACCGCGCTCAAAGCGTCAACACGGTGGACAATATATCCACCCGTCAAAATTTATTAACAAAGCAGTCGAACCTGAGGCTGAGGAAGTTTTCGTACCAAAAAATACGTTTGCTGACTTTAAGTTTGATCCAAGATTGCTTGCAACGCTAGAAAAGCGCGGATATACACAGCCAACACCTATTCAGGATGGCACAATCGATGCGGCGCTTGCCGGCAAGGACGTTATTGGTCTAGCAAATACCGGTACTGGTAAAACAGCCGCCTTTGTATTGCCGATTATTGATCGCTTGCTTGACCAAAAAGTCTATCAGGCGCTCATAATTGCTCCTACTCGAGAACTAGCGAACCAGATTCACGAAGAGTTTACTGCGTTTGCCGACGGTTTAAAGCTATATGCTGCAGTCTGTGTTGGTGGTGCAAACATGCAACGTCAGATCAAGACTTTGCAGCGCGATCCGCATGTTGTGATTGGTACGCCGGGGCGGCTTAAAGACCTGCGCGAGCAGGGACACCTAAAACTAGAACAATGTGATGCTTTTGTTTTGGATGAAGCTGATCGTATGCTAGATATGGGTTTCTTGCCTGATATTCAGGTGCTAATGGCTGACTTGCCTAGTCCTAGGCAATCACTTTGCTTTAGTGCAACTATATCTCCTGAGATCAACGTACTCCTCGATAAGCTTCTGGTCGATCCAGTTACAGTTTCTGTCCGTAAAGGTGAAACAAGTGCTCATATCGAACAAGATATTATCGTTGCGCCCACAAAGGAAGAAAAAATTGATAAGTTAATGGGCTTATTTAAAGACCCTGACTTCGACAAAGTACTCGTGTTTTCACAGACAAAATACGGAGCACAGCGTTTAGCGGAACAGCTTACTCGTGAGAAGATTCCTGCTGAAGCAATTCATGGCAACAAAACTCAGCCTCAGCGCGAGCGTGCACTTCAAGCATTCAAAAGCGGGCGTGTTCGTGTGCTAGTAGCAACTGATGTCGCAGCTCGAGGCTTAGATATTACTGGTGTGAGTCATGTGATTAATTTTGACCAACCAAATACTTACGATGACTACGTGCACCGTATCGGCCGAACCGGTCGCGCAGGCAAGCGTGGAATCGCGCTTACTTTTGTAGCTTCGGCTCCTCACTAAAGTCACTAAAAAATAAATCACCCCATGAACGTGATACTTTCACGGTAAGGGGTGATTTTTATATTGAGCAGCAGAAGGGGCAGCCACAGCCACCAGTTGGAGTTGCGTGTGGTGCTTGCGAACCAGTTACCCCAAACGCCAAATTTTGAAGATTACTGTCACCGCCACTGTTTTGAGCGGTAAGCTTGGCATATTTATAATCGCTTGAAGTGCTTACTACGGCGCCATAGGCAAGAAGTAGAAACGTTGTGGATGCTAAAAAGCATAGTATCGCAAAATTTATATCTTCACGGGTTAGAAAAGCGCTTTTGTTCATGTACCTCATAATACAAAAACACCCCTGTAAAACACAAGGGTGTTTTTGTGTACGAGAAGCTACTAGTAGCTACCGCGTCCGTAACCGCCACGGCTATCGCCGCCGCCGTCTCGGTACGAGCCACCATCGCGTGGAGGTCGTGGTTCTTGTGGACGAGCTTTGCTGACCATCAAACGACGTCCGCCAAATTCTGTACCATCAAGTTCTTTTACAGCTTTTTCGCCCTCTTCATCAGAAGCGAGTTCTACAAAGCCGAAGCCCTTGCTTCGTCCGCTATCACGGTCAGTAATGACACGCGCGCTTTCAACGTCGCCATAGGCTGCGAAGATCTCTTTGAGCTCTTCATCGGTGGTTGCATAAGGCAATCCACCAACATAAATCTTGTATGCCATGTTCTTGTATAATCCTTTTTTTTGAAACTACGCGGTCTCGACTCTTCTTACACTTTTCTCTTGGTCGTCCGCTAGTTTCTAAAAACAAGATCCATGGGCATTTCTTTTGAGTCAGGTATAAGCTACCGCTTAGGGGTACTTATACCACAATACGAGGTAGTGTAGCAAGCATATACACAATAAAGATGTTCTACCGTTAGCTACTCTGTTTGAGGTATACTACAAATAAGTAGAGGAAAACATGACATTATCCGAAGAATTAGCCTGGAGAGGTTTCGTAAACCAAACAACTTTTAAAGAAGTTACAGCGTTGGACGCTAAACCGATTACTTTTTATTGGGGAGTAGATCCTAGTTCGGACTCAATGACCATTGGTAATCTTGCCGCAGCTATGATGGTCGGGCATTTTATGAAACACGGCCACAAGGCCATTTTGCTAGTCGGAGGAGCGACTGGGCTTATAGGAGATCCGGATGGAAAATCTGAAGAGCGTAGCCTGCAGACACTAGAACAGATAGAAAAAAACAAGCATGCAATTGCTGCGCAGTATTCAACTGTCTTTGCTGGTCAAGAATTTGAAGTCGTAGATAACTACGATTGGTTTAAAGACATAAACTACCTAACGTTTCTAAGAGATTTTGGAAAACATGTGCCAATGAGGCAGATGTTAGGTCGAGAATTCGTGCAGTCTCGATTAAAAGAAGATGGCGCCGGTATTAGCTATGCAGAATTTAGTTATTCTTTGATCCAAGGTTACGACTTCTTGCACTTATTTCAGAATAAATCTGTTACCTTGCAGCTTTGTGGCGCCGATCAGTGGGGGAATAGCATTGCTGGGGTGGATCTTATTCGACGTATCACTGGGGGTGAGGCGCATATTTGGTCAACGCCACTAATCATTAATAAGTCTACTGGTATTAAGTTCGGCAAAACAGAAGATGGGGCGATCTGGTTAGACGAGTCAAAAACTAGTGTCTATAAGTTTTACCAGTTCTGGATAAATGTCGATGACGAAGGAGTTGAAGGCTATCTAAAAATATATACTAACCTCTCTAAAGATGAAGTTGATAGCGTCATGTCTGAGCATAAAAACGATCCTTCTAAAAGAATTGCGCAAAAGCGTCTCGCGCTAGAGGTTACGGGCATTATTCATGGCGTAGAGCGCGCACAAAGCACTGAACGACTTTCGAATGTACTATTCTCGGGAGTGAATGAATTACTTTCGAGTGAAGATGTCGCGCTTGCTGAAAAGGAATTGCCTGTTGTGGAAGTCCGAGAGCAGTTACCGTCGGTTACTGAAATCTTACAGTCAGCTTTTGGGGTCAGTAGTAGCGAGGCTAGGCGAGCGCTACAAGAAAAATCTGTCTATATTGACGGGAGGCAGTTAGATGCAAACGAGCCGTCATTATCTGAAGATGACTTGCAAAAAGGCTATACAATAGTAAGGCGCGGAAAAAACAGGACAGTACTAGTGGTGGACAAAAGGGGATAGTATGTTGAAAAGATTAATGGGTCATAGTGAGCCAAATAAGGATCAGATTCCGAGCTGGTTTCTGCGCGCTGTTTTTCTTGTTATTGGTTCAGTGCTTGTGACTATTGTTTCGATTGCATTATTGATTGAACTTCAAGAACTGGTGGTGTGGTTTATCATCGCTCTGTTCCTTTCGTTTGCAATAGAACCCATGGTTAATATTTTGGAGCGAAGAGGATGGAGAAGGGGCCTCGCTACTGGAGCGATATTACTTCTCATTATTCTTTCTTTGATTGTTTTTGTAGGGGCGATGGTACCGTTGGTTATTCAACAAGTTCAAGACCTCATTAATAGTGCTCCAGGATGGATCGACAGAGTATCGGGGTACTTAGGTGACGTTTTTGGCGTGGAGCTCACTACGCAAGATCTTATTAAAGAGCTAGAGAAAGCCGATCTTTCGCTTGGAAGTACGGCAAGTAGCGTTGCCAGTAATGTGCTGGATGTCAGTAGCAGAATAGTGAGTATAATATTTCAAACCTTTACTGTGCTCTTCTTTACGTATTATCTTGTAGCAGAAGGCCCAATTTTGCGTCGGAAGTTACTTACCTTTATGCCAGCAAGACAACAAAAAGCAATGCTTAACAC
>JBGSMB010000026.1:0-16159 GCA_041740375.1 Saccharimonadales bacterium (SeqCode)
GCTACGTTATGAGACGTTTGCTAAGAAGGGCAATCCGATATGCATTCGAGCTTGGCATAGAAAACAACTTTATTGAAGATATCGTGAGCGAAATCATAATTCTATACGAACCAGACTTTCCGGAGATAACATCTCAAAAGAATCAGATTATTTCGGTACTTTCGAAAGAAGAGAAAATTTTTCGTCAAACTTTAAAGAAGGGCGATAAAATTTTAAGCAAACTCATACAGGCTAGCGACGCATCTCTTCAAAATATCGGTCAGGTTGTATTTTTGATGCACGATACTTATGGCTACCCAAAGGAGCTAACCGTAGAGGTGCTTGAGAGTAACGGAGTATCTGTAGATGGCTGGAGTGTAAGTTTTGACGAACTTATGAATGAGCAGCGTGAGCGAAGTCAAACTGCGAGCAAGGGAACATTCAAGGGTGGCCTTGGGGGTCAAACCCTACAGCATAAAAAATACCATACAGCCACTCATCTTATGTACCAAGCACTTCGCGATGTGCTTGGTGAGCATGTCATTCAAAGAGGCAGCAACATAACTGAAGAACGGCTTCGATTTGACTTTTCTCACCCTGAAAAAATGACACCAGAACAGATTGCCGAGATTGAAGAAATTGTAAATACCGAAATCGCTAAAGATCTAAAAATAAGTTTCGAGGAGTACCCCACTAAAGTTGCTATTGAGGAAAAAGGCGCTCTTGGCCAGTTTGGCGATAGGTACGGAGAAACCGTAAAGGTGTACAAAATGATTGCCGATGGTGCAGAAAAGCCATTTAGTTTTGAGATATGCGGTGGGCCGCACGTCGACCATACCATGCAATTAGCAGAAGGCGGAAAGCGATTTAAGATCTCCAAAGAAGAATCTAGCTCCGCGGGCATCAGGCGTATTAAAGCAATACTCGTCTAAAAACCGTCTCCTTCATTTAAATAAGAATACATCTTGAGCGTACACATAAAACTGCACGTGCCAAAATATGTATTAAGATGTAATTATATGGATTATATAATTGAAGCAAACCTCATAGGCTACATATATTAGCGCGTGCTAATTTATGTAGATAAAAGCGATTATGTGGTGTTGAAGAGGTAGAGCATCGGAGGTTCGATTGAGCGTTAAATGAAAATGCCCCGCATCATGTCCGATTTCTCGAAATGATGCGGGGGCTTTCGTACCCAATTTGCTCACGCTCCGGAAAATGATTTTTCCTTTGCAGGTGGTTCGCGGTCACCTACTTGGACGTAGAGCATTGTGCTTGTCGCGAGTGCATCGATGCTGCAGCCGCAAAGTTCCACGATTCGCCTTCCATCGCACGGCTCCAAAAGGAGAGCCAGCAACAAGGTATCGGTACCGACATACTGCAGACCGAGCCGTGTTGTCAGCGCAAAGGCACGATAGTACAACATGTTCAGTTCTTCGGTGAATTCCAGTGGTGAACCCGGCGGTGTACTGCCTTCTCCAATGTAGCGGAGAATCTGTTCATCAATTTCAGATTGGGCAGGGCAAGCCTTCAGCACCAGTGAAGAAATCGCTTTGTTTCCTGTAGCTTTCAGGCCACGCAGGAGATGTTCTGTGCCAATATGTCCATGATGAAAGTGCCACGCGTGGTGCACGATCATCTCTTCGAGCAGGTTAAGTACTGCTTCACTGTGGAGCGAGCGGGGATGGTTATGGGTTATCAAGGTTCCTCCAGGGCGGAAAGATGGGTACGAAGCCGAACTAAGTCGGGAAACTATAATAAAATAAATATCAAAATAATGCAATAACTTGTGAATGGACAAGCCCGCCGATTTCTCGGCGGGCTGTAGGTGTTCTTGTCCATGGACAACATCTGGGAAGATGTCGGAGTTTAGGCGTTTCTGAGCGCCATTTCGATGTGCCTCACTTCGAGAGGACTCGACTGTTGTCGAGCCATCTCAACCGCTCGTCTCAGCACGTTGTAGGTCTGCACAGTAGAGGGGTAAGTGGCAAGGTCGTTGAAAAAGCGAACAGGAATTTCGGTGACTTCTGCCTCTTGTTTCGGCAATTGCACACTGTTGATGAGCTCAATTTGACGAGACTTCAGCGTCTGTGGATCAACACCCATCTTGACGAGGCTTTGGCAAGCAAAGCCGCTCCCTTCTCGAATGATCCCGAGAAGAATGTGCTCAGGGTGTATCCCGTTGTTGCCAGGAGCGGCCGCTTCACGAAGTGAAAGCTCTAACACCTTTTTGGCCCTAGGGGTGAAGGGAATGTGACCAACGGACTTTTCTCTCGCCCCCAGACCAATCATCTCCTCGACGGTTTTGCGACCCCTTTCGAGCGTCACACCAAGTGATTCAAGTGCCTGAAAGGCAAGGCTCTCCCCCTCCCAAAGTAAAGCCAGCAACAAGTGCTCGGTACCGATGTAGTCATGGTGCATACGCCTGGCTTCTTCTTGCGAAAGCACCACAATGCGTCGTGCACGATCCGTAAATCTTTCAAACATAGCGGGCAACCCGCCTTTCTACTCGTAATGGACAAGAACTTCCGGACAAAAACGCACGGAATATAATTATTATAAAACATAAAACTGTTTATTTCAAATATAAGAGGTACATGTTTCTAATTGACGAGGGCCTATGCCGACTCTACTTGTGGTAAAATAACGGATATGCTTAAGAAGTTTTCGGGTGCCGTCGATAAACTAAAATATCGGCGAGAAAAAAACAATGAACTCAACCAACCGCATCTGGTAGCTCTTGATATTGGTACTGAGTTCGTGAAGGTCTTAGTAGCGAGTATTCACGGAGATCAGCTCACGATTATCGGCTCTGGCCGAGCTCGTCAACATCTAGCTGACATGCAGGCCGGTGCAATTGCTGATATTCAAGCCGTCGTCGCAAACTGCGAAGCAGCCCTGTCTATTGCAGAGCGTGATGCGGGTGTTACAACTAGAACATGTGTCATTGGGATTGCGGGTGAGTTAGTGCAGGGCACCACAACATCAATTAAAATTCATCGTAAGGATGCAAATAAATCACTTGATCTTGCTGAACTCGACCAAATGATTCGGATCATTCAAGATCGGGCACTTGAAAAAGCAAAAACGCGCATCAGGGCAGACACTGGCGGTAAGAGCCCAGAAGTGAAGTTAGTAAATAGCGCGTTAGTATCCATGGAGATTGATGGCTATAAAGTAACAAACCCGGTTGGATTTCAAGGGAAAGAAATCGGTATTCAACTCTACACAGCGTTTGCGCCTCAGGTTCACATCGGTGCACTTGAAAAATGTTCAACAGAACTTGAGATGGATTTACTGGCTGTAGCCGCAGAACCCTTTGGGGTTGCACGCTCCATTATCGGTAATGACCCAAATGCCTCTACTAGCGCCATTCTCATTGACGTTGGAGGAGGGACAACTGATATTGCGGTTGTAAACGAAGGTGGAGTTGAGGGTACTAAAATGTTTAGTATTGGTGGCCGAGTTTTCACAAAAGCTATAGAGCGAGAACTAAATGTTGATTTTGTGACTGCAGAGGCATTGAAAATTGGCCTCGCGACTGGCAAAACACCTTCGAAGCAAATTCCTAAAGTTGAAGCTGCACTAAAGAAAACTCTTGGTGTTTGGTTGAGCGGCGTCGAGCTTGCACTTAGCGAATTTACCCATCTAGACCATCTTCCTCATCAAATCTTACTCTGTGGAGGAGGCGCAAGCCTTGATATGCTTGTGGACGCACTGACTAGCCAAGATTGGTATACGGACCTTCCTTTTGCGCGACGACCGGTTGTGAAATATATTTTGCCAGAACAAGTTGCGGGGATTGTTGATAGTACCGATTCGCTCCACGATCATACGTTTATAACAGCGATGGGACTCTTGCGTGTTGGGGCTGATACACTGGGAGTGTTCGATATTGATAATGGCTCTATACGTGAGCGCTTGAACAGAATGTTGAAAATATAATGGCTACTGCAAAAAAAGACACACTATACATTGACGTCGAAGATGACATTACGGCGATTATTGACAAGTTGCAATCAGCGCAGACGAAAATTGTCGCTATGGTATTACCAAAGCGCGCGCAGATGTTGCATAGCAGTGTAAATATGCGACTTTTAAAGCGGGCCGCTGAGACAGAAGGCAAAAGATTAGTCTTGATAACCTCAGAGCCTACAATCTTAGCTTTGGCGGGTACAGTCGGAGCGTATACGGCAAAGTCACTTACCTCAAAGCCGGTAATCCCAAAAGATGCATCACTCAATGACTCCGAGAATACTATGACAATTTCTGAGGATGATCTAGCGGATGCTCCAATAGATTCTTCAAAACCGATTGGTGAGCTTGCGGGTGCTGCAGCCGTCGGTGCTGGTGTTGCTATGGCTGCTTCGAAGGCAGATGAACCAGAAACAATCGAGCTCGACAATGAAACGGCTCCAGAAGGTGAAGCTGCAAAGAAAAAGCCAAAGGAGCCTAAAAAAGACCGTAAATTAAAGGTTCCTGACTTTGACCGTTTTAGAAACAAATTATTTATTTTTGGCGCCCTAGGTGTTGCAGTTCTTGTTCTCGCCTTTTTCACACTCTTTGTATGGCCAAGGGCTACTATTACAATAACTACTGAAACAAATGAAGTTACGACAAAGTTCGAGTTTACCGCCAACACTTCAGCAACTACGTTTGATGAAGCAAAAAAAATCTTACCTGCGGTTTCTAAAGAGCTAAAACAGACAACCACAGAAAAGATTACCCCAACCGGCTCAAAAGACTTAGGTAATCGAGCAAAAGGCTTTGTAACGCTGACGAACTGTAATAAAAATGATGAAACAATCATTATGCCTGCAGGCAGCAAACTGATTGTTGGCAGCTCGGTGTTTATTACAGACTCAAATGTATCTGTTCCAGCAAGCAACTTTACAGGCGGTGGTGTTTGCAAAGAAGATGTTGACCGTGATGTAGATGTAACAGCGGAGCTTGGAGGTGATGTATATAACTTGAGCGCTCGTGGTGGCTACAGCGCGCCAGGCTTTCCCGACATCTCTGGATTTGGTAGCAATATGACGGGCGGCACGACTAACGTTGTGAAGGTGGTAAGTGCAGACGACGTCGAAGCTGCGAGGGCGAAAATGTCACTAAGAAATACTGATGATGCAAAAAAGCAGCTAGAGACTCAGCTAAAGGCTGCTAGTTTATTTCCACTCAGTTCCACCCTTGTTGGAGTGGCAGGGGCGCCAGTAAGCTCTCCCGCAATTGGTGAGCAAGCTACGAGCGCAACAGTAACTATGGAGTTTGCCTATAGCATGCTAGGGGTTAATGAGGCTGACTTTAAGAAAATAGTTACTACTGAGCAAAACAAAGAAATAGATACTTCCAAAGAAAAGATATATGACGACGGAATTTCAAAAGCAAAAATTAGCGTCATTTCTCGTGCAGCTCCCGGTGATGTAAACATGAACTATAATGGCACGGCTATTGTGGGGCCTATCCTTGATGCTGATGCAATAGCACGTGATGTTGCCGGCAAACCAGGTGGAGAGACCAAGCAGATTATCGAAGCGCGACCGGGCATTTCATCTGTCGAAGTAAGGTACGACCCATTCTACGTATTTAATACCCCGAAGAAGGTGAACAGAATAACAATTAACTTTAATGTCGATGGCACTACCGTTCAATAATGTACTTGGACTGGACATCGGCGAAAAACGTGTCGGTGTAGCACGGATGAGCGCCGTTGCGAGACTACCCGAGCCGCTAGGAACATACTCGGCTGATAATTTTCCAGAAGAACTTCCTGGGTTGTTGGACGAGCATAGTATTGACTATATAATTGTAGGACTGCCTCGGAATATGTTGGGAGACGAAACGGCACAGTCGAAAGCAGTCAGAGATTATGTAGAGAGGCAAATTTTGCCAGTAACAGGTAGCAGAGAAGTTGTATTTGCAGACGAAACTTTATCAACCGTAATGGCATCATCAAATACAAGCCAAGACAACATTACGCGTTTCGGAGTGGATAGTTACGCGGCAGTAGAAATTTTAGAATCCTATTTAGTGGAGGTTAGTAAAGCGTGAATTTGTCAGTAAACTCAAAAAAAAATAAGAGCGTACGCAGAGTACTCATTGCTGTTGTCGGTGTTATTTTTATTGTAGTAGTTGCGCTAATTGGTGCAAGTGTATGGCAGCAAAGAAACCTTAGACCTGTATCTGATCAAACAAAGATCATAAGGGTTACTATTCCACTCGGATCTACTACTGAGCAAATTGGGGATATTTTGAAAGATGCCGGTGCTATACGGAGTTCTCTGGCATTTTTTACCTATGTGAGAAGCAAAGAGTTAGAGTCTGAGCTTCGAGCTGGAACGTATGAAGTCGACGCAAGTCGTTCAACACAAGAAATAGTAAAGACAATTACAGAAGGCGATGAGGCGACACAGCTCGTGACAATTCCTCCTGGGGTTAGACTCTATAAAATAAAAAAGCGACTTATTCAAGCGGGCTATTCTGAGAGTGAAGTTGATGCGGGTCTAAACCCCAACCTATACAAGAATCATCCTGCGCTTGTTGGGAAACCTAAAGAAGCTAGCCTTGAAGGCTATCTATACCCAGAATCCTTTCAAATTACAGATACGACTACCGTCCAAGAAATAATTGAACAATCACTTGACCAAATGGCAGAACGATTGACTCCCGAGAGGTTACAGGCATTTGCTAGCAAGGGTCTCTCTAGTCACGAGGCCATCATAATCGCTTCGATTATCGAGCGTGAAGTTCCTCAACCAGTCGACCGTCGAATTGTTGCTCAAATATTCCTTAAGCGTCTCGCAGAGGGTATATCACTAGGAGCAGATGCAACATATGTCTATGCGGCAGCAATTACGGGCGAGGAAGCATATCCAGAATTGGATTCACCGTATAACACGAGGAAATATACAGGTTTACCTCCGGGTCCTATAAGCAATGTCGAAGTTACTGCGCTTGACGCAGTTGCGTATCCGGCAGATACCAACTACTTATTTTTCGTATCAGGAGACGACGGCAAGAACTACTGGGCGAATACTCAAGAAGAACACGATCAAAATATAATTAACTATTGTCAACTGAACTGCCAGTAACAGGGGTAGTATGTTCAAAAAAACATTGACTTTTTACTACTAAACGGCTACAATTTCCCCTACGGTTAATCAGACCTAATTGTGACTAACCAAGCACCATTAGAGAGATTCAGCCCTTTCCATCTCACCACCCTTTTAGAGCAACTTTGTAATTTATTAGTAAATAGCAAACATTAACTAAAAAGTGAGAACATGGAAATAGCCAAGCTGGTAACAGCATAAGGCACGGAGTATGTATCAAACGCATTAAAAACGTATTTAGAAACACTCATAAACCAGAACTTATCACATCTAAGAGCAACCGTCGCTCTGCTATTGGGCTTAAGTCCAAAACTGTTAAACGTAGCAAAAAATTCTTTAACCGATACGGCATACTTGCTGTAAATCTTTTATTAGTCTTTGGCGTAGGCGTATTTGTGTGGCAAAGCAGTACCAGCGCCGATAACGCTACTTCAACTACTCAAGTCGACTCTCAGGCTGGCGTTTCGGGGCCCCTCGATAGCATAGCTGCAGCCGAAATAGCTACTAGTGTTGCCTACGCGGTCGATCTACCACAATCAGGAGCCGTGAACGAACGTGCCATCACCTTTGCATACCAAAGTAAGTTTGCTATCGATGAAGATATCTCACTAGCAAAACCGCAAATTGTTGAGGGTGGCTCACAGTCAAAATCAGACATCATCTCCTATGCAGTGGTTGACGGTGATACCGTAAGTTCTCTCGCAACCAAATTTAATGTTACGAGCGATAGCATTAAGTGGTCGAACGGTCTAACTTCAGATTCTCTCGCAGTCGGTCGTGTTATTAATATTCCTCCCGCAAATCGAAACGGCATAGTTTACACTGTAAAATCTGGCGATACCGCAGAAACACTCGCAAGCAAATATAAGACAACTGCCGATCGAATAATTTCCTTTAATGATGCTGAAGTAAATGGATTATCTGTAGGCGATAAAATTTTTATCCCTGATGGTAAGATCGAAGCTGCACCTGTGTACGCGGCAACTTCATCCTTTGGCTTCTCTAGCTCTAGCTTTGGTGGGCCTGCAATATTTGGTGGTAACGGCTATACTCCTGGTCAATGTACGTATGGAGCAGCCGGTAAGCGAGCCGAAATGGGTCGACCTGTTCCTTCGAACTGGGGTAGTGCCTTTAGCTGGGACGAATATGCTCGCGCACAAGGATATAGAGTAGATAACACCCCAGAAATTGGTGCAGTGATCCAGGCCGAAGGTGGTGAAGGTTGGGTATGGATATATCATGTTGGTGTTGTTGTCGATATGGACGCTGAGTTTGTGTATGTGTACGACATGAATTACGCAGGTCCTTGGAGTGTGAGAATTCATAAACTCCCAATGGCACTTGCGCAGCGACACGACTTTATCCACTAAACGCTTTTGTCTATCTACCCCTTATAGCGTAAGCTTACACCAGAGTAATATGTTTGTAGATAAGGCAACGGCACAGATTAAGGCAGGCGACGGTGGAAACGGCGTGGTTAGTTTTCGTCATGAAAAATATGTTGATCGTGGTGGCCCAGATGGGGGCGACGGTGGAGATGGGGGCAGTATTATCGCTGTAGCTAGTACGAGCGAGAACACACTTGCTCGGTTTCGCTACGATAAACTTGTGTCGGCCGAAGACGGTAAGCCCGGTTTCCGTCGCAAACAACACGGTAAGCGCGGGGCAGATTTCAGGCTGCTTTTACCCGTCGGCACAATAATTTTAAGGGAAGGTCAGGTAGTGGCAGACCTGACGGAAGTGGGTCAAGAAGTAGTCATCGCAAAAGGTGGTCAAGGTGGCTTTGGTAATGCTCACTTTGTTAGCTCAACCAGACAAGCACCGCGAGTAGCAGAAAAAGGCGAATTGGGCGATGCATTTGAGGCTACTCTGGAACTTAAAACAATCGCAGATGTCGGGATAATCGGCCTGCCTAATGCTGGAAAATCAACTTTTCTAAGTGTTGTGAGTAATGCACGTCCAGAAATAGCCAACTATCCGTTCACCACTCTTGTGCCAAATTTGGGTGTCGCCGACATTGATCGCGATAACTCACTGTTACTTGCCGATATACCAGGGCTAATAGAAGGCGCTTCAGAAGGTAAAGGCTTAGGAGATGAGTTCCTACGTCATGTAGAGCGCACCAAGGTGCTCCTGCACCTCGTAGATGCCTACGAGAATGATATTAACGCCGCCTACACCACAATTATTGGTGAACTCAAGGCTTACAGCGTCGACCTCACAAAAAAACCACAGCTCGTAGTTATAACCAAAATCGACGGACTTGATGCTGAAATTGTTGCAGATCAAATAAAAACCTTAAAGAAAGTGCTACCAAAGAGCGTAAAAGTTATGGCGATTTCCTCAACCTCACATGCCGGAGTAAAGGAAGTTCTGTTTGAATTACAAAAATTAGTAAAAAAAGCTGATCTAAAAGCCCCAAGACCAGTTATCGAAGATCCAGATACAGTCATCATACGTCCGAAGTTTGATGAAACTGCCTGGGAGGTTCAAAAGGTTGAAGGTGGCTTCATCGTAACGGGTAAGAAAATCGAAAGGTTTGCTTCCCGTACTCGATTTGAAAATGACTTCTCGCTGCAGCGTTTAAATGATATTTTCCGAAAAATGGGCATACAGCGAGAGCTAAAAAAACAAGGACTAAAAAGTGGGGACCGTATACAGATCGGCAAAACCGAAATCGGTTCGTTTGAATACTAAAGGGAGCCCTGAGGTGCAGCCTACTGAACTACTAAAAACTCGAATAAGGCCACTCACCACAACTAAATCTGGTTCACTTGGCAAGTGCGTACTGTACGTAATGAGTCGTGACCAACGAGTAAGCGGCAATCATGCACTTTTGGCCGCCCAGAAGCATGCGCTCGCTAAAAAGCTGCCTCTTGCGGTGGTATTTTGTTTGTATCCCAAGTCAGGCGACAGAGCCCGCGAACAGTATGTATTTATGCTTGAAGGGCTCAGAGAAGTCGAGCAAAAGCTCAGTTATCTCCAGATCCCTTTTATGATGCTTATTGGCGAGCCAAAAGAAAAACTAAGCGCAGCATTTGCCCATTTACGCCCTGACGCCGTTTATTTTGACTTCAATCCATTGCGCGGGCCCAAAATACTACAAGAAAAGCTAGCAAAGAAAGCAAAATTCCCTATCTATGTCGTCGACACCCATAATATCGTGCCTGTCTGGGTAGCTAGCGATAAACAGGAGGTAGGCGCCTACACTCTACGACCAAAGCACCATAAACGTTTAGCAGACTACCTGCATCGCCCTGAGGAAATAGTCCTACATCCCTACGCTTGGCCGGGGACGGTTATTTCTTTATCAAATCTCTCCAAACAAATCAAAACGCAGATAAATATTATTCCAAAAAGTAGTATAGAGATAAGTTTTGATTCCGGAGAAAGCCCCGCAAATAAGCACCTAGAAGACTTTATTGAGAATAGGCTTGAGCGCTACGCAGTAGACCGTAATGACCCAAGTTCAGGCGCGCAGTCAGGTTTGAGTCCGTATCTTCACTTTGGTCAGATTAGCTCACTTCAAGTAGCACTTCGCCTGCAAGAAGTTGCCGTTGAAAATGGCGCAAACTTACACTTCTTAAGTTCACCTAAAATGCCGAAGCCGGAAGATGCTGAAACGACCCTACTTCACGGTATAGACTCGCTCATCGAAGAAATGGTTGTTCGAAAAGAACTAGCCGACAACTTCTGCTTTTATAATTTGAATTATGACAATCTCGACTCAGCACCGAATTGGGCGAAAATTTCTCTTGATACACATAGAATCGACCGAAGGGAGTATCTCTATAGCTACAAGCACTTAGAAGCGTCAGAAACTCACGACCCTGCATGGAACGCTGCTCAGCGAGAGTTAAATATGACAGGTAAAATGCATGGCTACATGCGTATGTACTGGGCCAAAAAAGTTCTTGAGTGGACCAAAAGTCCAGAAGAAGCAATAGAGTATCTAGTGAAACTGAACGATTTTTATAGCATCGACGGAGGCGATCCAAACGGTTACACCGGAATTTTGTGGTCGGTCGGTGGTGTACACGACCGTCCATGGATGGAGCGAGAGATTTTCGGAGTAGTACGCTACATGAACTACGCCGGTTTAAAAAGAAAATTCGATATAGAATCGTACCAAAAGCTTAATCAGTAGTAGAATTATCAAATATGACCTTTTACTTTTATGACCTAGAGACAATCGGGGTTAGCCCAAAGCACTCTAGAATTATGCAGTTTGCAGGACAAAGGACAGATGAAAATTTGCAGCCTATAGGGGAGCCAGACGACTTGCTCATACGACTTTCGCAAGACGTCTTGCCGGACCCAGAGGCAATAGTACTTACAGGCATTACGCCCCAATCGACCCTCGCGGACGGTCTTACCGAAAAAGAATTCCTCGATTACTTCAATGAGAATATATCAGAACCCGATACCATTTTCTTGGGCTTTAACACTATTCGCTTCGATGATGAATTTATGCGATATTTGCATTATCGAAACTTCTTCGACCCCTATGAATGGCAATGGAAAGATGGCCGAAGTCGATGGGACATGCTAGATGTCGTGCGCATGATGCGGGCACTTCGTCCGGATGGGCTGGAGTGGCCAGTCGCCTCAGATGGAACACCAACCAACCGTTTGGAAAGCCTGGCTGCTGTAAACGGTATCTCGCATATTAATGCCCATACCGCACTTGCTGATGTAAATGCGCTCATTGAACTTTCGCAAAAGATTCAAGCAGCCCAGCCAAAACTGTTTTCATATTTATGTGAAATGAGAAGTAAGAAAAAGGTCAGTGAGTTTGTGATGAACGGTCAACCATTTGTGTACACAAGTGGTTCGCTAGATTCCGGTCACGAAAAAACTTCTGTTGCATTTACCTGCGATCAGCTTCCAGATGGATCTGGCGCTATTGTATTTGATGCTCGCTATAGCCCCAAGAAATGGATCAATGCCTCGGAGGCTGAATTACTAGAAGCGCTTTCTTGGAAGCCAGATCGTGAGCCAGACGACAAGCTACCCTTTAAGACAGTTCAGTATAACCGCTGTCCGGCTATTGCCCCTTTGAGCGTACTCGATGACTCTACCAAGAAGCGGCTATCTCTTGACCTCGACGTCTGCAAATCTCACATTGAGGAACTGACAGACAATCCTGAGCTAATCTCAAAGGTTACACGCGCTCTTTTAGCCAAAAAGGCCGAGTACCAGACCGCGATGTTTCCGGACGAGACTTCGCCCGACACAAGGCTCTATGATGGATTTTTCTCAGATCAGGATCGCGACAAATACAAACTCGTACAACGTTTCAAGAAAGAAGACATCGCTTCATTTACTCCAGATTTCCAGGATGGACGTCTAAATGGATTGTGGCCGCTGTATAAAGCTCGCAATTACCCGAAGTTACTCTCGCCAGACGAGAAGTCTGCCTGGGAGCATCACATCGAGAAGCAGCTTTTTGACAGCGGAGATAAAAGCGCCTATGCAAAATTCTTGGAGCGACTAGCGAAAGTCGCTTCGAGGGAAGGGCTCAACAAAGATCAACTGTATGTGATCGAAGAGCTTAAGTTGTACGCGGAATCAATCGCTCCGTACTAGAGCGCAAAAAGGTCAAGCGGGCTCAGCTCTTTCGGGGCGCCATAGTAAGGGTCGGTGTAGAACTTGTAAGAAGTCACCATACGACGTGCTCCATAAAGCAGCATAAGACTACCAAAAATCAGTACGGCGGTCAGAAAATGCCAAAAGCTAATCTCGATCCCTGTACCTGGGAGTCGGCCCAATACTAGTAGTTCTGTAATTATTTTGTCCATATCTCCAGGAGTAATTAGAGATATTTATACAGTAAATTAACAATTAGTCAATAATATTGCAGACTATCTATTTTGCTTACGTATTTTTTTGTTGATCCATTCGATACGCTGTCTGTTGAGCAAGAAGAGGAAAGTAGACACACCAAACATCGGTATAGAGATAAATCGAAGTAGTCCTTGGTCGAAATAGAGATTTATAAGCGTTCCGCCGACGATCAGCGCCAACACAAACAGGTCCCAGGCCCACTGTACTAGTTTATTTGGTGGGAAAAAGATCTCTTGCACGCTCTCACTGTGTTTTTGGACATACATCAGCAGTTTTTGCGCCCAAGGTTCGTTGATCGAAAGAAGTCCGAGTCCGGTCAATATGAGGGGGATACCTCCCGGGCCAGGGAGAACGCCGACGATTGGTGCAATAAGAATCAAGAAAACGCCAAGTGCGCCAATCGCTAATCTTTTGCCCGGAGAATGCTTTGCCATTCATATATCTTACACGAAGCGCACACCGCTAGACATAAGACATATAAAATGGTATAAATGTGTAACTTCAGAAGCGTACAACTACAAACCTTTAGGAGGTGATTATGTCCGCTGAAGTCGTACATGATGATCCATACGCCGCTTACCTGGCTGGACTGAGTGAGCTTGACAAAAAGTGGTTTCCAAGGAGATTTGAAAGAACGTTTTGGCTCTCTGCTATGTTCGCTTCCTTTGTGGGTGGGTTCATGGCACCGGATTCAGCATGGGGCTATCTCCTTATCTTCATGGCTGTTGTGATGATGTTGTTAAGAATTTGCCTTCTTGAACTAACGAGGCGACGATACGTGCAATTTGGTCGGAAGTATTTGCCGACTATGATGCCCGCCGCTTATCAGGACTACGCAGAAATCATCGAGTTTGATAGTAAGACGAGGGTGAAGATCAAGCTGCCAGATGGGTTCACCTTCTACTGCGGTTTGCGAAAATTGGCCGAATCAAAAGGCAAAGAAGGCTGGGTCGTTGAAGTTCCTGCGGTATTGCAGGGTGGCAGCTATTCAGACGTTCGGCAATGGGCAGACCATATGCGCATCGCCTTTAGGCACCGGCTACTGCAGTAAATGACATCATGAACGCCGGGCATACTAGTGAAATAGTATGCCCGGTTTTTCATTTTCGATAAGCCCAGGGGTGGAAATTTTCGTGATTTTTTGGTAAAATCCACCGGACTTATGGCAGATATTATTCGAGTACAGGGAGCGCGTGAGCACAACCTCAAAAATATTGACGTCGAGATCCCTCGGGATAAACTCGTCGTGGTTACTGGACTCTCGGGTTCCGGCAAATCTTCACTCGCTTTTGACACTATTTATGCCGAAGGTCAGCGACGTTACGTAGAGTCGCTTTCTAGCTACGCGCGTCAATTTTTGGGTATGATGGAAAAGCCAGATGTCGATCAGATCGACGGGCTTAGTCCGGCTATATCGATCGATCAAAAGTCTACCAGCCGAAATCCTCGCTCTACTGTTGCGACCGTTACTGAAATTTATGATTATCTACGTCTTTTGTACGCCCGCATTGGTATTCCTCACTGTTCTGTCTGCGGCAAAGAAGTAACGCGCACCACGGCAACTCATGTTGTCGATCAGATCGCCAGCCTCAATGCAGATCAGAAAATGATGATTCTCGCTCCAGTCGTCGTCGATAAAAAAGGTGAATTTATACATATTCCCGAGCAGTACAGCAAGCTAGGCTTCGCCCGAGCCCGCGTTGACGGTGTCATTTATGACCTCGATGAGTTTCCGGAGCTCGACAAGCAGAAAAAGCACACCATAGAAGTTGTCGTAGATCGAATCGTAAATACAGTAGACAATCTCGGCCGACTAAGTCAGTCCGTAGAGCAGGCATTTTCGATCGCCGATGACAAATTAGTCGTGCTACTTGTCGACACCGACGAAAGTTTGTTCTTCAGTCTAAAATATTCTTGTGTGGATCATCCTGACGTACAAATACCAGAGCTTGAGCCACGTACCTTTAGCTTCAACAGTCCGTTTGGAGCGTGCCCGACGTGCACGGGGCTAGGCAGTCGTCTTGAAGTAGACCCTGATCTACTATTGAATAGAAACTTAACCATTGCAGAAGGCGCCATACGTCCCTGGAACCGTTTTGCTATTGATGCCTGGTATATGAAGAAAGTAGCCGCTATTGCAGAAGAAAATGGCTTCTCGGTGCATATTCCAGTCAAGGAGCTTACTGAGCCGCAGCTCGAACTTTTGCTCTATGGTACCGGTTCGCATAAATTTACTGTCGAGCTTTCAAAAGGTCGCCAATTTGACACCACCTACGAAGGAGTTATTCCAAATCTAGAACGTCGGCACAAAGACACCGAGAGCGAGTTTATGCGCCGCGACATTGAGAAGTTCATGATTGAACGCCCTTGTCATGCATGTGGTGGTAAGCGCTTAAAACGAGAGGTCTTGGCGATCACAGTCGCTGGTCGCTCAATTGTTGATATCTGCGAACTTACTATCGACGATGCTTTTGATTTGTTTAACAACGAGCTGAAACTAAAAGGCGCCGATGCCCAAATTGCTGAGATGGTGTTAAAGGAGATAAAGGCCCGTCTTGGATTTTTGCACGACGTCGGCCTTAATTACCTAAACCTTATGCGGAGCGCCACAACGCTTTCTGGTGGAGAAGCCCAAAGAATTCGCCTAGCCACGCAAATTGGTTCTGGCCTCATGGGCGTTTTGTACGTCTTGGACGAGCCATCTATTGGTCTCCACCAGCGTGATAATGCGCGTCTTATAAAAACTTTGAAGCACCTAAAAGAGCTTGGTAACACCGTGCTTGTAGTTGAGCACGACGAAGACACCATCCGTACTGCCGACTTTTTGGTAGATATCGGTCCTGGTGCGGGAATCCACGGTGGTGAAGTTATCGCAGCTGGCACGCCTGAAGAAGTCGCTAAGGTCAAAGATAGTATTACTGGTCAATATTTGCGCGGAGAAAAATCTATAGAAGTCCCCAAGAAACGTCGTTCTGGCAACGGCAAGATGCTCAGTATTCGTGGCGCGCGTGAGCACAATCTTCAAGACATAAATGTAGAGATTCCACTCGGAGAGATGGTGGTAGTGAGCGGTGTCAGCGGCTCAGGCAAGAGCACTCTTATAAATGATATTTTGGCCCGCGAGCTTTCATCGGTACTCCATCATGCTTCAACTGTCCCCGGCAAGCACGAGTCCATTGACGGCATCGAACACCTCGACAAAGCCATCGTGATTGATCAGT
>JBGSMB010000027.1:0-2555 GCA_041740375.1 Saccharimonadales bacterium (SeqCode)
GTCATATGTTTGTTTTTGGTATTCCTCCCCAGAGAAACTCTAGGGAGGAATGAGTCTTTTGAAAGATTATCGTACGTGTACGACGATCTTTTGGGCGACCGACCGGCCAGTTACTGGTATTTGCATGACCTTATTCGGTCCTTTCTTTTTTTATTTTTGCTACGCCTCGAAGTTTTGCGCTTCGAGCACGCGGATTAAAAACTATTTCAGAGGGCGCTGCTTCAACAGGTTTTTTTGTAAGTGACAGAAACTCGGCATCATAGCCCCCCGACGTTACTTCGTTGAACATACGCTTCACAATCCTATCTTCTAAGCTATGAAACGTAATGACCCCGAAGCGTCCGCCAGGAGTAAGCAGCTGCATTGCTAGAGGTAGCATCTTGTCGAGGACATCAAGTTCATCATTTACCGCAATTCTAATCGCTTGGAACGACTTCGTCGCAGGATGATGCCCTTTTTGTCTCCATCCAATAGCCTTCTCAATTATTGCTGAGAGTTCGTGTGTCGTAGTGACGGGTCTGTTTTGAACTATTGCACTCGCTATACGTTTGGATTGTCTCTCTTCCCCATACTCTTTTAAAATACGGGCAAGCTCCGCCTCTGAAAGTTCATTTACGATACTCTCAGCGGTTTTTGGATTTCGTTTATCCATTCGCATATCAAGCGGTCCATCAGCCCGAAAGCTAAAACCACGACTCGCATTATCAAGGTGCTGTGACGACACTCCGATGTCAGCTAATATCAGATCAAATCTTTGACTTTCTTCCAGAAGTTGCTCACATGCAGATACAAAGCTCGTCTGTATAAGTCGCACGGAAGGCTTCTGAAACTTATCTTTTAAGTAATCGATACTAGTTTCATCTTGGTCCACTAATACTGAAGAATCATATTCTTTCGTTATACGAAGCACAGCCTCGGCGTGGCCACCATATCCTGCCGTCAGGTCTAAGTAGTTTTCACCGGGCTCTGGTCGAAGTAATTCTAGAACTTGGTCTTTTAGTACTGGTACATGCATTTTTATTTTTGTTTCTTATCTTTACTCCCCCTTTTAGGTGGTCATAAAGAATTTTTGTTTTTGTTTTTGCAAGGTCACCGAATCAGCAGCCAACTTTTTGTTTTTTTGAAAAAGTTTTTGTTTTTGATTTGTAAACGTTTTTTGTTGATGAGACAGACATTGCTGTCTTTTTTGTCTTATCAAAACGTTAAAGTTTTTTGTGAGGTGGAGTTTTGGGAGGTGTTACTTATAGTAAGAAGGTGCGAGGATTTTTTGTGGTGTTCCCGTAGCACCTGCTGACTGCCGATTCGCTGACCTCGAGTCGTTGCTCGAAGTTTCTCTAGATTGTAAAGGTTATAACTATACCGACAGCAACTATTGCTTGCCAGATATTCGCCAATATTTTCCTGCACGTACTGCAGTAATATCGCGGTCGATGCCTGCGTAATCAAGGTGATGCTGTTCAAGCGTTACTCTGCCTTGCTTCTGATCCAATGATGCTTCGATCTTTCCAGCCCGAAGTTGCACATTGATATCAGCGGTCTTCTCATCGAGAATATCGCCAAGTAGAGCTGGTTCAACAGACTCATCCCATACGCTTTTTGGGTAAAGGTGCAGATACTTACCGAACCCTCTGGTGATTACAACGCCTGACTGAAACTCACTTCGAGCTTCAACAGGAATAGTAAGCCGACGTTTATCGTCGAGCTTTCTTTCGAAGAAATCAACTTGATTGCTCATTCCCTGGTAGTACCTCTTTGTTACAGTGGTTTTTGTTTTTTTGTTAGGTAGTTCTATTTTGGAACTACCCACGTTTACCCACTGACAACAGCTTACTACCCACCATGACCCACTGCAATAGAAAAAGTTTTAATTTGCTCCGATTAACTATGGAGTTATCCACAGTTAGAATTTAGCGCTACCTGTGGTGGTGGTTATTTATGTACTACGCTACTTCTGGTTAAGCCAATTTGCCCACGATTTAGCGGATTGTTTCACGCTTCGCTTCATAGTTGTTCTGTCGACTGATACAAGCCCGAATTTCTGCATCCACCCAAATTGCCATTCAAAGTTATCAAGCAAACTCCAGTGAACGTATCCTATGACATCTACCCCGCTCCTGCGTGCATTGGCAAGGGCGTGTATTGTCTCTGTTATCCACCAGAGCCGATATTGATCATCTCTATCGGCGACTCCGTTTTCGGTTATCAGAATCGGCTTCTTCAGTTTTTTATGTGACTTTCTTATCGCAAATTCAATCCCGCTCGGATCCATATAAAATCCCATATCGTTATGCGGCTCAGGCTGCAGTCCAAGTAGAGAAAACCCTTTTCTAACATCGGTAAAATAATGATTCATCCCAACAAAATCGTAGTGTCTCGCTCTATCCATAAACCACCAATAAAAATACTGCTCCGCGAAAACCATCATCTTATCAATTACATTATTCTTCCTCGCAGGAACTACATTGTTAATCTGTAGCGCTGGAGCAATTTTTAAGTGCTTATGTCGTGATTTAAGAACTTTGTACGCAATGCGATGCGCGAGCGCTAGATTGTAG
>JBGSMB010000028.1:0-2828 GCA_041740375.1 Saccharimonadales bacterium (SeqCode)
GACACGTCTACCGGATTGGGTATTACGATAGAATCGATGCCGAATGTGGCTTTTGCAAAGACCGCTGCTGGCTCAGATACACTTACAAAATGATCAAATTTTTTAATTGATGACTTCAAAATTCTGCCTAGTTGCTTTGTAGCTACGCGAGCACTCTTGCTGTAGGGAAGAATATGAAATGTTCCTATAATTTTAGTATGTGCGGGTGCTGCATGAATCACCCGAGCGGCAAAAAATGGGCTATACGGCATTTGTACATGAAGTACATCAAACTTTTCTTTGTTTAAAAATTGCTTGATCTTACTCTTTGAAGTCGGCAGTGGAGTGTTTAGTGTATTGCCGTTGAACTTTACACGCCAAGACCTGGCCATGCTATGTACATTTTCAATATCTTCACGTTCGGTATATCCAACGATATAGTGGACATCATGACCATTAGATTTCATCCACTCTCCTGTAGTAAGAATTGCTTGCTGAACCCCATCGGGACGGTCGAGACTATCGTCAAAAACAAATGCTATCTTCATGATTTTACAATCTTTTTATATAGCGCTTCATAGGAGTCTACTATTTTTTCGTAGGAGAATTGCTGCACGTATTGTAGTGCCCAAGTTTGCCATACACGGCGAATTTCTTTATCCTCCATCAGAAGTAGTAGGCGGTCAGCATAGGCATTTTTGTCTTGAACATTAACAAGCGAAAGTCTGCCTGTATCTTTCATAACCCAACTATAACCATCGTTTTGATGCGCGACAATTGGAGTACCGAGAGCCATTGCTTCAGCCAATACAATTCCAAAACTTTCACCATATAAGGCCGGGGATGTAAAGACTGTACATGTACGTAGCAACTTCTTCTTCTTCGCCTCACTTACAAATCCTAAGAAGGATACGTCCTGAATTCCTCTGTTTTCAACAAAAGTCTCAAGTGACTGGCGCAGCGGGCCATCACCCGCAATTACCAATTTCGCCTCGGGCATTTGGCTCTTTAGTACCTCGAAAGCCTGGATGGCATACTTTGCACCTTTACGTTTTTCTAGACGACCAAGAAATAGTATCGTTTTTTTTGAGCGCTTTATGGATGGGTCACTATCATAATCGGTTAACGATATCCCGTTTGGGATATAGTTTATTTTTAATTCGTTTTTCTCTTCTATATACCCAACAGCTGCAGGTGATACTGCAGTTATCACATCGACTAACGGTAAAACCGTTCGTGCATATGCTTTATATGAGCCTGCGAGTGATTTCCCTAAGATATTTCCTGGTAACGCTGCGTGAAACGTCCCAATTCTAGGAACTTCAACTCTCGATAATAATTGCCTGACCATAAATGGGACCAGAGGCTCATGAACGTGCACGAGATCAAAGTTATATTGTTCGAGCAACTCATCAATTGCCTCTAACTCGACACTTACCGAAACATCACCGCTAGTTGCATGTGGAGCTTTAACCCTAGCTGAACCACCTAAGAAAACCACACCTTCCGGTGGGTTATCCGGCAAGCGATACGGCCTCGGGGTAATGATAATAACCTCATACCCACGACTACGTAGTAATCTTGTTTGCTCGTGTACATGCGTCTGTACACCTCCAGGTATAAAGTAGTTGTAAGGGCAAACGATTGCGATACGCATGAATAGTATTAGTATACCGGTTTAATACGTTAGCAAGCTTATTTTGGACGAGTATTTAGTAGTTTTCTTATGTCTTTTGGAACAATTGGGAACGATTCTTCCTTCGAAGCAATAACAGAAGGTGCATGATTTTTCATATCAGCTCTTGATGCTCGAAAACTTTTATATATTTGTTTCATATTTTTTGCTACTACATCATCTCTGAAATACTGATCCGCTTCTCCAACTGAAATATGCCGAATTCTTTTATTCACTTTCCATTTTGATAAGTCCAGAGAAAGCATTGAAATGCCTGTACGCATATATGTTCTAACATCGTTACACTGCCAAAGCTCAACCTCAAACCGAATCATCTTCTTAAACTCTTCTTTTGGCATATCTTTAAATTTGTGTCGAGCATTTGGGGTATAACGGTAGGCTGTTTTTAGCACTATTGAATTTAAAAATACATACCTAAAGAAACTGGCACCCCAGGTTGAGCTAAAAAAATAGGCTATTGATTTATAAATTTTCATTCTCGTAGGTGAAAACTTGAAGTCGCTGGCATTGGTGAAACCGGCGACACTTATAACATCATCAACTTGCTCAGTAAGTTCTGGGTACTTTTGTAACATCCTCGTAGTAATCGCAGACCCGATACTAAAACCAATGACTGTGAACCGTCGCTTTCTATACCGTAATTTTATGACAGCGGCAAGATAGTCTGCCAGGTTATCTATGGATGGCTCTTCTCCGATCTTATACAAACTATCCATACCACCAAAACCAGGTAAGTCAGGTGCTGTCACAGGGCCATATTGGCTGAGGTCATCAAGTATGCCATACACTCGCTCAAGACTGCTATGATGACCATATACGAATAGTTGCTCACGTGTTTTCTTCTTATTCGGAATATAAACAATGCGGCCATTCAAATGATTAATATTTAACTGGCCTACAAGCTTTTTAGGAATTATCGTCTGTTTGTGCGGATTCATTCTTTTGGTATTGTCTTCTTATGCAATTGGCTAGCTAATTTACTTTAGGATCAAGATACAGCAAGCTTCCAAAGATTGCTAGCGTGACAATTGTGGAATATACTAAAAGTACTTATGAATGTAACAATATATAGCACTGCATCTTGTGGATTTTGTAAAATGTTAAAAAAGTACCTAGATGAAAAAAATATCGCCTACACAGTAAAAATGGCCGA
>JBGSMB010000029.1:0-9625 GCA_041740375.1 Saccharimonadales bacterium (SeqCode)
AAGCACAACTTGTTGTGCGCTATCTCTCTCCGCCAAAATAAATATACCGGCTTTTATGCCGGTATATTTATTTTATTGTCGAGTCGAGGGATTCGAACGGGTCTTCCGGTGGAAGACCCCGCCCGTAGCCGTGCTTTCTAGCACGGTTGCCTAGCTAAATCTAATTTTGATTTAGCGACAAGGTCGAAATCCCGATAGTTCTGCTCCTTCGCCTACCGCGCAAACACCGCAACATCAACAGACTTCGCGCCAGCATCAATCAACACTTTAGTCGCAGACGTAATGCTTGCGCCAGTGGTCATAACATCGTCTATCAAAAGCACATGGGCACCCTGTACGCTTGAGACATTAATAGCTCTGTAAGCAGAAGACGCTCGTTCTAACCGCTGCGACCTGGTGCCCCCAACTTGATGATCGCCGTGTAGCCTGTGGAGTAGCGGGGCATAGGGTAGCTTTCTCGCTGCAGCAATCTCTTTAGCGAGTACTTGCGACTGATCGAAACCTCTAGACCTAATCCTGTCGCTAGTAGTGGGGAGGTGGGTGATAGTACTAAACTCCGTCTCTGGAATTATATTACTTAGAATTTCTGCTATCCGATATAGCCCGCCGCGCCGAGAGTCATACTTACTGGCAGATACCAATTCCTTCGCCGCGCCACGATACTGCACGCCGACTGTGACGTGTTTTGGCCTTTCTCGCTTTTTACAAGCCGGGCAGGTAGCAAAATCTTTCGTTAGTTTTCCACAGCGAAAACAGCTTGAAACATACCGCTGAAGCTCACCTTGAGTACACTGCTCGCAAAGCATACTACCCTCGGTAGCACAGACGAGACAGACGTCTGGAGCAATAAAATTTATTATGCGATAGAGGGTCTTCATGTTGTCAAACTTATGTTGTAAATAAATACCGCGTTAGTTGCAGACCTTGCCACTTCATAGCTATACTACCCTAGAACACAAAAACGCCACAATTATTGAATATGCGTAAGTGGAGGATAGTTTTATGGCACGACGTGGCAACGATGATGATTTGCTTCTAGAAGAAGAGTTAACCGCCGCCTTTTTGGGCGACGAAGATATGGGCATGGATAATGCCGGTATTCCTATGCAAGACAACGGCGGGGAAGAGGACTGGGACGATCCCCAGAACCAGCTTCCCGGTCAGCTAGCGCTTGATGTATACGAAACGGCAGACCGATTGTTTGTAAAGGCTCGAACAGCTGGAGTAAACAAAAGTGAGCTAGATGTCAGTATCTCTGACAACACACTTACTGTACGAGGCTCTCTTTCTGCAGGAACAGAAGAAGAAGTGCAAAATTACTTCTTGCAAGAATGTTACTGGGGCGAGTTTAGCCGCAGCATTACTCTTCCTGTTCCGGTTAAAGAGGATGAGATTGAAGCAGTTCTAAAGGACGGAGTTCTCACTATTAGCTTCACCAAGCTAAAACAAGACACCGTAAAAAAGATCCAGGTTCTCTAGGGCAATTGCCTGAAGTAAAAATACCCTCGTTTCCGAGGGTATTTTTTTTGGCGAATCTGCTGATCAAACAGAATCGAGCTGATTGAGCACGAACTGCACAATAACTTCAGATAGTGCGACGACTGCAAGACCGATACATGCATAGATGATTGTATTCTTGGCACTTGTTACACCGCCAGAGTCACCGCCAGATGTAATGTACTTGATGCCACCAAAGATAATCATAATCACCGATAAGATACCAACGATCACTTGTAGAATACGAATAATGAGCTGAATGGTGTTTGTAACGGTGCTTGTAGCAGTATTAGATGCCCCACAATCAGTAGAGGCAGCTTCACCAAACGCCCCTGTTACGCCACAGTTGATTGCACCTGTTTGTGCGTTTCCAGTAGGGGCAGCGGCCTGCGCGCCAACTAATGCTGGAGTCAGCGCAAAGCCGGACATTCCAATTGTTAGGGCGATTGAGCTAATTAATAATGATAGTTTTTTTCTCATAAGATTATTCGTTTCCTTTTATATTTGATTATCTTGGTTATATCACATAAGCGTGAGCTTCTCAATAACTATACCTTATCTAGTTGATTGAGGGTGAACTGCACGATCACTTCAGAGAGGGCGACAATAGCAATACCAATACACGCATAGATAATCGTATTTTTCGAAGTATTAAGTTTTGCAGGGTCGCCAGAAGAGGTGACATAGCGGATGCCGCCAAAGATTACAAAGAATACAGCAACTGTACCTGCAATAACCTGAAGAATCCTTATGCCTATTTGCACTAGGTTTGCAACCGTTCCACCAGTGTCCGCACATGCACCGCCCGCAACCGCTCCAGCGCCTTCGCATACAGCCGCACTCTGAGCTGCATTGCTCTGGGCGTACACAGCGGCAGGGGCTAGCACCACTACACCTGTAGATACCGTAAGAAATAGCGACAAGGCCATTATTTTTATTTTTTGCATCATTCTATACTCCATTTTATACAGCATTTACTACAAAAGCGACGATAACTTGTGACATGGCCGCAATCGCGACACCTATACAAGCATATATAATCGTGTTCTTTGCGCTATTTAACTTCGCTGGATCACCAGAAGAAGTTATGTAGCGAAGTCCGCCAACTATGATCATAATCACCGCAGCAATCCCAACGAGTACATTAAGAGCGGTGATTACTTTCGTGGCCACGCCTTCAGGTCCAAACAAGCTGTTTGCCTCATTGTCTTTGCTTGAGCAAAATTCTGAACCCTCTATACCAGTACAATCTACCTGACTGTTTAATTCGGCTGCAAAAACAAGTTGTGGAGCAAAAAAAAGCGAGCTCGCCGTGACAAAGATAGCGGCAATAGATAGAAACAGTAGCCTCATGCCAACACCCATACCACTAGCTGTACGATTGCAATTGCTGATAGCGCAACAGCAATACCGATGGCTGCATAAATAATTGTGTTCTTTGCCTTCGCAACAGCTTGTGGATTATCGCCATTAATTATTAGCTGTAAGCCCGCGAGGATAATGACAATGACGCTTATCGCGCCAAGTGCGCCAAATACTAAGGTCATAATTGCTGCCGTACCGGTTTCACCGTCGGCTACCTTGGGCCCGCTATAGGTAAGTGTTTGTGCAAAATTACTTAAGATATTCATTAGCTTGAGATACTCCTACCGACGAACGATACTATACCGGTGGCAACTATCGCAATACCTAGGCCAATTGCCGCATTCAGCGCAGTATTTCGCGCGTCTTTTGCTTTGTTAGTATCGCCTTCAGAAAGCACAAACTTGAATCCGGCGACAACGATGAATACAAACGCAACTATTCCCGCAATCCGGAGCAAAATGTCCAAAACAGCAATCGCCACACGTTGAGTAACAATCGCAACGTTTAGTCGAGTCGTAGTGCCGTCGCAATTACTTACTGGTTGGCCAGATTCCTTATCTACGCAAGGGCCGACTACCTGACAAATCTCCTCACCGTTTGAGGCCTCGACAGCCTTCACTTCTAGGTATTTGTACCAGGTTGGTACACCAAGGAGTGAGCGACTGGAGCAGTCAATTGCTTTCGCAGATGGCGCAGGTGTCAAAAAGACAAGCGTCGCAATCGCCGACACTAAAATCATAGAAATCGCTGAAAATCGTTGCAACATCATTAGCCGAATATACCACCCGGCACCAGCCATTGGAAGAAGGCAAACAGAAATACTAGCGCGAGAAGGGCAACAAAAGAGTTAATGATCCGGGTTTTCGCCTTTGACGTTGCTTGCGGGTTACCCCCAGCAGCTGAATACTGAATTCCCGCAAAAATTACCGATCCGGTGATAGCAAGCCCCGCAAGAGCGGTCAAGAGGTTCACTGCAGTCTGTAGGTACCCAAAAATCTTTGACCCGCTCTCTCCAAAATCAAGATCGCTTTCAAGAGTCACGCTATCAGACCCGCCTTGAGGACCGGAAGAAGATGTATTTTGCGGAATCGGTACACAAGATAGATTGGTAGTTGATAGTTGCGTTCCGGCAGGGCACTGCGAACAAGTGTTCTGATCTGCCACCCAGACACCGCCCGAGTTCTCGCACTGAGTAGGCAATCCGATACATGTACCCAGTTGAAACGATGTTACGGTTCCGGCAGGACAGCTTCTACATTCCGTGACAAACGTTGACCCGTTATAACCTGCATACCAGGTTCCTCCAGATGCCTCGCAACCTGCCTGATCGGCCTTAACTGGCGTAGCGAGCAGGAACGCTGTAGCGAGAAAACCAGCAACAAAAAGCAGTAGTAGACCTAATTTTTGAGTTTTTATCATAATTTAGCTCAATTGTAACAGATGTTTACAGATTGAAACAGCTATTGCTAATGTTGTGTGTTTGTGGTATAATTATAGTATTAATCATAAGGATTTATCACACACTATGGACACACCTCGTATTACCCCAGAAGTAAAGAAGCGAAGTAATCGCCTGAAAGCAACTATCGCTATGGCCTCCCTTGCCATTCTATCGGCATGCGGTGGAGGAGCAAGCGCTGAAAGGGAAAGCACGCCTACGACAATCGAAGCTAGCCCAAGCGAAATCCCAAACCCTGAAACAGTCGAAACTGATGGCTCTACTCCAATCTCAACAGAATCAGAAGACCAGCCATCTGAAGTCGTCACTGCTGGCGACGAAGGCGAAGTCACCGATACTACTTTTGTAGACAGCGAGGAACCTGGTGGCATGGAAACTATCGAAACCTGCGACGACCTGCATTGCCCCGGAAGATTTACTAATCCAGAATTTCCTTCAGACAGCGAGAACATGCAGAACTCAGAGAAAGCACAGAGGGTTATTGATGCCCTGTTCGAGAATATAAACTTTGGCATCAACAATAACAGCCCAATCCACATCCAAAACAGTATAGGTCCCGATGCTTCCGGCTTTTTAGGTACAGCGCTTGAGACCATGGATGCTGTAAATCAATACCGAATTGATTATCCGGAAGCTGATGTTGCTGAAGTCTACCGCATACAAGCAGAAGTACTTGGCGAGCCAATCAAATCTCCTACCGGCTACGCTGTTGAAGTTCAAGAGTACGAAGACCGAGATCCGCTTACTGACGAGTTAATCCCACTGGGTGAACCCTTTCAGGTAGTCCTTTCTAGAGTTGATATTACCTACAACAGCTCAGATACGGAAACAGCCATGAAGGCTTCATGGGTATTTAACGGTAATATCCAGAACTAAAAAACACTTACGGTAAACTTTCAAACTACCCTTATATAGGGTAGTATTTACTTATATATGACTTTAGCTATTCGTCGATGGTACTTCTTGCCGGCTTTGCTTTTTTTTAGTGTTGTCTTTTTGCTACTAGGTCAGAGTACTGCGAATGCCGCCGAGCCAACTTCTTTGGATGCGATCAGCAGGGCCAGCTTCCAATTTGTCGACAGGGCGACAATCGAGGCAACAATTAGCGGGCAAAAATATACGTTTCTTGACACAAACATAGGGGACGACACCTATGTCTACAAAATCCAAGGCGGCGGTGAATGTGGCGATGCGGAAATTCTATTAGCCACGAAGTTTGATAACGGCTACTCAGAGTTAGATATTTTCGGCGTGCAAGGTGGCGGAAGCGGCGCAAGAATCAGCGAGGTCCAGCTAGGCTATAGAACCGGAGGGCAGGGTAGGTGTGTATACGAAACTTTTTTTGACAAAGTTGCGTCAAATGCGCCAAACGCTGCAATCTGGTTTCGTTGGGTAGACGCCGGTACAATTGAAAGAATAGACGGCAGAAGCCAAGAGATATTTGTTCAATCGACCGCTGAAGGCGTTGATAAAAGGGTATTTATAGATCGAAGCGAAGGAAAATGTGCAGATATTATGCTGGTGAGCGCCGATCTTCGCTTCGCAAAAATGTATCGGCTCGAGGACAACAAATCAAATGGTCAAGATGGGATCAACCAGGTTAACTCAGCCGATGCCGCCTTGTTGACACCTGTATTTAGTAGTGACTGCGAGGTATACGGTAACGTACAGGCCGAGGGTAGCGCTACAGGAGGCGATACGGTTGTAAAGAGCGGCGGTGTTATTACCCCGAACTCCTTTACTCTCGCGAACTTTGAAGCAACAACGAAAGCCGTAGGGACTGGCGGGCTTGCTGGTGGCGGAACCAGCTCGAATAATGGTGATGATGAGGCGCTGGGGCCGGATTGTTACAGTGGCATTGCAACGGCTTTTGCGTGGATCATTTGCCCTACGCTCGGGATTATCGACAACTTTTTGGAGTGGGCCGAGCGTACGGTAATCGGCTACCTAGACGTAGATGTTGGTAGTGGAGAGCAGGTCGAGCAACTTCGTTCTTCGTGGGCTATATTTGCACGAATTGCATCGATAATTTTAGTCCTTGTAGCGCTTACTATGGTGATCTCGACAGCTATGGGCTTCGGTGTCTTTGATGCCTATACGGTCAAGAAGGTGTTGCCGAGACTAGTAATTGCAACAATTGCTATCTGGCTGTCCTTTAGCCTAATACTTACTTATATAGACATAATGAATGTCATAGGGCGCGGGGTTGGAGAGCTTATGTTGGCGCCGTTTGGCGATGGAGCAAGCGACTTCTCGCTCCAAAACATCGCAGGAGCAGCAGGTGCTGATACCGACGTCGTTACTGAAGGATTATTTACTGCGATCGCTGCAGGTACGGTCGCTATAGGTATTGCTGGAATCGGAGGGGTGTTTGGGCTCATGAGTCTCGCTGTCGCGGCGGTGCTTGGCTTTGTCGTCGCAGTTGTTGTGCTTACGCTTCGGCAAATGATCATTATCTTGCTACTCATATTGGCGCCTCTTGGAATTGTGGCGTGGATTTTGCCAAACACCCAAAAAATATGGAAGATATGGTTCGAAACTCTTAATAAACTGCTTCTTATGTTCCCGATGATTGTTGCGCTTCTTGCTGCTGGTAAAATCTTTGCTTATCTATTTACGCAGTCGGGGCAAGACGGAGTGCTCAGCTTTGTAGTGCCCCTGCTTGCTTATATTTTGCCCTTCTTCCTCATGGTTACGTTATTCAAAGCTTCTGGAACTGCATTTGGAAAGATTAGCGGAGCAGTGACGAATGGGGGTAAAAGTTTCACCGGAAAAGTACGCGCTCCTCTAGATACTGCATCGAAGCAAAACAAAGCATTTAAAGATCAGATGGGCAAGGAACGGCTGGGTCGGCAAGCTGGACAAGCAGGCATAGTGGGTAGATACGGTCGAACCCGGATGCGTATACAAGGAGGCCAGCCAGTTGCAGGCGGTGCTATGACATTACGAAATAGAGACGCAACTCAGCGTAGAGTGGAGTCCTCGATGGCTGGAGCGCTTGATAAGCTTGAAAGTCAGCAAACAGATGAAATTATAGCTCAATGGGAAAGAAGCGGATTTACAAACGACAGGAACGGAGTCCAAACCCTTGCCCTTGATCGAACTCAACCTATAGAACAAAGGCGCGCTGCTATAGCCATCATGACACGTACCAGAAACGTTGATGGAGTAAGAGCTGCAAGAGCAACTTATGCAGCAAGTGCAGACCAGACGGAAAGAACTATGTGGAGCAAAGTGTCCACCTCTAGAGATTTTTCTGAAGCCTTCCGTGAATCTGCCCCTGAATTAACACGAGCTGTTGGACAGGAGGCTGGTGCCTGGAATGAAATGCGAGCAGAAAATGTTTCTCGACTTAACGCTGGAAGTATTAATGAATTTTTTGCTCAGCAAACAACAGAGCTTGGCTCTGGAGACGTAGCACGAGTTGCCGAGGCAGAACAAAGGATACGAGACATGCATTCAGCCCTCAAGGCCGCAGCTCAATCAGATACTCTGCGCGGAAATATTAGGACTGATCAGGTAACTGCAATGACAGCCGGCATGAGTACTGTAGCAACCGCGCAGACCACTGGCGCATTGCCGGGTACGGCAGCCGTTGAAGCCACTACCGCTCCGGGCAATGGCTTCGTTTACTCAAGGCTTGGGACAGGCCCTGGCTCTACAGGTCCAGCGCCCGCAGCTGGTTCAGGCGACGTCTTCTTAAATAGCTCTACCGGACGTTACGAAAAGGCATAAACTATGGCGACGTATAAAGTACTTCAAGATATCGAGGCAGAGGACAAGCTCCTTGGGCCTCTGACGCTCAAACAGTTTATTTTTGCTGTCATTACTTTAGTGTTCGTTTTTATTGCCTTTATCTTCGCAAAGATCACCATCTTCCTCGCAATTCCGTGGCTTATACCGATCGCATTTTTTGGATTCATGGCTTCACCTATTGGTAGAGATCAGCCAAATGATGTCTGGTTGGCCGCTCGAATTCGTTTCATGACCATGCCAAGAAAGCGCGTCTGGAACCAGTCCGGAATTATTGAGCTAGTCACCATTACCGCACCAAAAGTTATTCAACACCAGTTCACCAACAACCTGAACCAAAATGAAGTAAGGAGCAGGCTAAGCGCTCTTGCAAGCACTATGGACAGTCGTGGTTGGGCGGTTAAAAATGTTAATGTCAACTTGAGTGCACCATCCGTAGTCTCTGTGGACGACACAAGCGATAGGCTTATCAGCCTTTCAGCCATCCCGCAAAACACTCCGACAATAGAGACTGATGTGACGGCGTCCGACGATGTGCTCGACCCGATGAGTAATATGGTTGCGCAGCGCTTCGATACGCAACTCAAAGCCGACCAGCAAAAGCACATCGACAATTTACGCAAGCAAGCTCAGTCAGGCAAGGTCGAGCCCGCTCAGGCAATTGATTACACCTTCATAACCGATGCTCCAGCAGCTCCGACACTTCCGGCACAGGGCTACGCTACATTTGCATCACAGGTGATCGCTCCGCACTCAGAAGTTACCGAAGCGCCTAGTTTCTTGGACTCAAAAAGAACTCTTACCCCAGAGGAGCAAGCTGTTCTCGACGAGCTACATAAGCAAAAGGCTGAGGCGCCCGCGCACCTCCACGAAAAGGTAATATTACCAATGTCAGAGCAGAAGCCCGCTCAAGCAGCCCCCCCTGTACAAGTCGCTCAAGCTTTACCTACCAATAAACAGGCTCCGGATGTTAAACTACAAGAGTTATCTGAATTACCCGGAACGAGCATCGCCTCTCTCGCCAGTCTCGCAAAACATGCAGAGAAAAAAGCTGACGAGGAAAATTCTTTCAACGAAGGACAGGAAATCTCGCTCCATTAAAAATAGTCGCTTGTTATATGACGGTGGGATCATTCTTCGCCATCAGTAGTAGCAGGCGAAGATCAACAAGCATATGAACCCATCTACTCAACCAATCAACCCATCGCAGCAACCAACCGTCGGTCTACCTCCAGTATCGACACCCGTTAACAACGCGAGCATGCAGGCGCCATTAGCTCAAGCAGCTCCTAAGGCAAACCCAAACAGCACCCAAAATACCTTACACATATCTGAAATTCGTGATGGCATTGTGATCATGAGCGATGGTACGTTTCGATCGGTGATAATGTGCAAAAGTATCAACTTTGACCTGATGAGTCCTCAAGAGAGGGAGGCTGTTGAATACGCCTACCAGGGGTTTTTGAACTCACTGTATTTCCCGGTTCAAATAACCATTAAATCTCGTCGTGTAGATATTCGACCTTACGTTGAAAAGCTCGACAAGATTCG
>JBGSMB010000030.1:0-7252 GCA_041740375.1 Saccharimonadales bacterium (SeqCode)
GAATCTCAAGGCGTCCTGTTTTACCTTTTTCAAGCGCCAAGGCGAGAGTCTTAGGTGGAAGACCGTGTACTTTCATGTCCATATGAAGCGCTGTTATGCCTTTATCTGTACCTGTTACCTTGAAGTCCATGTCGCCGGCAAAATCTTCTGCATCAGCAATATCGCTCAAGATATACGGCGTATCTTTTTCAAGCATTAGCCCCATCGCGATACCGCTCACTGGTCGCTTTAGTGGAACGCCCGCATCAAGCAAGGCTAGACAGCTTGAGCATGTTGCGGCCATCGAGGTTGAACCATTTTGGCTCATAATTTCTGTAACGCTACGAATCGCATAAGGAAACTCAGTTTCATCTGGTAAAACCGCTTCAAGAGCTCGTTCTGCTAAATAGCTATGACCAATTTCACGTCGTCCAGGACTACCTAGTCTACGAATCTCACCCACCGTATATCCAGGCGCATTGTAGTGGTGCATGTAGCGCTTTTCTTCGTCGCGTTCCATTGAATCAATGGCTTGAGAGAATGTAAGTGGAGCGAGCGTGACGATATTCATCGCTTGTGTTAGACCTCTAGTGAAAAGGCTAGAGCCGTGCGTTCGAGGGAATAACGACACTTCACTACTCAAAGGACGAATTTCATCGAGTTTGCGTCCATCAGGACGTGTCTGATCGGCGATGATACCTTTTCGTACATCCTTATGTAGAGCCATAGTGAAGGCCTCGTCGTAATCATTCTTCAGTTCAGCATATTCTCCAGCGTGCTTAGCTGCAAACTCATCATGGAACGAATCGCGCAATGCCGCTACTAACTGATTTCGCTCCGGATATGGTGCATGAAGGTTTTTGCCAAGTTTGCCGTCAACCCAAGCATCGACAGTCTTTTGGATCGACGCTTCAGGCAATATCAGCTCATACTCCTGAGCGGTCACGCCGACTTTTTTAACAAGTTCTTCCTGTAGAGCGATAGCTGGTTGCATTGCTTTTAGCGCAAAGTCGAAGGCGCTCGCAATTACCGACTCATCAACTTCGTCGGCACCGGCTTCTACCATCATAATCGCGTCTTTTGTACCGGCAACTACTAGATCGAGTCCGCCGTTCTTTAACTCTTCTGGGCTTGCAAACGCTTTTGGCTTACCATCAACAAGTCCGATGCGAAGTCCAGCAACCGGTCCCTCAAATGGCGCGCCAGTAAGCATAAATGCAGCGCTAACGGCGATCATAGCGATCATGTCAGGCCGGAAGTTTGGGTCCATACTGAGCACCGTTGCAACACCCTGGACTTCGTTTCGATACCCCTTAGGCCAAAGCGGTCGAATTGGTCGGTCGATAAGACGCCCGATCAAAATCGCGTCATCGCTTGGTCGACCTTCGCGCTTTACATAACGGCTTCCGCTAATCTTGCCCGCAGCGTAGAATCGCTCTTCGTAGTCGATACTAAGCGGAAAATAGTCCATACCAGAAATGGTCTTGTCGCTCACCATAGCAGTTCCAAGAACCACTGTTTCGCCGTAGCGGACCATCACGCTCGCAGTGGTTCTAAAGCCCACCTGATTCACCTCAAGCGTAAGTTTCTGGCCACAAAAGTCGGCGCTGACGCTTATTTTATCTAAGCCATATGGATTAATTGTGTTCATTTATTCCTCTTTTTTGGAGCTTCAACTGTTAGATGCACTGTTCAGGTATACAAAATCGTTGTATAGCCATCGCGCTACCTCTAACACCGCTCCACTTAGTTATTTTAATGTATACCCCAGCCACATAGTAGCTAGGCCCGAACCAACCCACTCCTCTGAAGCTTACTTCGAAAAGATTTTCGCTTCTCGTAGAATTTGTTTAGCTCGTGCTCCCCGTCACCACTAGTGGTGACGGGTGGTATAAGCTTAACGACGCCTTAGGCCAAGAGTGTCAGTAAGTTTTAGATAAGCTTCGCCGTCTTTTTCTGCTAGGTAACGAAGCAAACGTCGGCGTTGACCAACCATTTGCAAAAGACCACGACGTGCGCCGTTGTCTTTTTTGTGCACTTTTAAGTGTTCAGTAATTTCACTGATCCGCTCTGTCAAAATGGCAACTTGGACCTCTGGAGAACCAGTGTCTGTCTTGTGCCTAGCGTGCGTAGTTACGACTGCTTGTTTTTTATCTGCTGTAATCATTAACGTCGATACTATACCAGATGAGAGAGTGCTTTTCAAGCGACAGTTTTTAACCAGTTTACTGCTGGCTTCAACTGCGCAGCCTGTGTAGACGATGTCGGAAAAGTATGGCTGCCTGGAACCGCCTCTATTAAATGAGCAAGACCGCACTCTCCAAGCGAGGCTTGCAGTTCACTCAGGCGAAAGATAGGGTCGTTTTCTCCTACAAATATTCGAACGTTGTGTTCTTCAACTAAATGTTCGGTGTTCGGGATTAGATCAATATCTAGCGCTAAGCCTATCTTCTTGTGTGCTCGTCCATGCAGAACGTCTCCTAGTATCATCTTGCCACCCTCATATACTGAGGGGATGTTACTTGGGTGAATTAGGACATTTTGATCCATTTTCAAAAATGCATTTTGAAAATAGCGTTTCGAAAAAGTTTTTAACTTTTCTGAAGGTCTATGCCCAAAGCTTGCTCGATTAATACCAACAGGAGCAATCGCCGCCACCGCGCCAAATAATTCAGGCGCTTCAGCGGCGTTAAGTAATACAACTCCTCCTCCTTGTGAATGACCGAGTACATTCACGCGAGTCTCTGAAGGCTTTTTTGAAGCTTCATTGAATGCCTCCACTGCGGCTAGTGGAACTTCTTTGATCGCTCTCATGATGTTTGCGTCACTAGGAGGTAGATGACGAAAATCAATAACGACACCGGCAGATCCGAGCAACCCTTGTTCGGAAATCCTTCGAACCATCCGACGATTCCCTAGTCTCTCGCAACCTAACCCACCGTACACATGATACTGCTCTGCTCCTTCGCGAGTAGCGCCAGGGTGCCATGACGCCGTCACCGGTATATCATAAGTTCGACCGTCAATTTTTGTCTGCCAGTTAAACTCACCGTCGACGAGCCCATCTCTGTGGGTTCTAGTAACCTTCAAGCTCATATCATTATATTATAGCATAATTTATGCTATCTTGTCAATATTCACTCGTAAACCCCCTAGCTTGTTGGCAAAATAACTGTCGTGGCTGATGTAAAGTACTGCGCCCTTAAACTTAGTCAGCGCATCTTCAAGCTCCTCGATACTCGGTAGATCAAGGTGGTTAGTTGGCTCATCAAGAATAAGTATCTGCGGGTCACCTGCAAGCATATCGATAAGTTGTAGTCGAGCCTTCTGGCCACCACTGAGTAGAGCCACCGGCTTGTCAATGTCCCCTACTGGGTCAAATAAGTAATCGCCCATGAGAGAACGAATCTTTTGATCGCTTAATGGTTGCCCGGCTTTACGTAATGACGCCTCGATGGTGCCATACACTGTTGCACCCGCCAAATGCTCAACTTCTTGACGATACACGCCAATCTTGAGCGCTGGCTCGCTGTCGATGTACCCTTTAAATATCGAGCAGTCTAATTTTTCGTGCTCAACGGTTTTTATAATTGCGCTAGCGAGCGTTGATTTACCCGCTCCGTTCCTACCATGAATTCGAACCCTAGAGCCTTCACTCACACGAAACGATACTCTTTCAAAAAGCGGTGCATCGTAGCCAAGCGAGAGATCGTGAACGTCGATCAAGCGTCGCTCATTCTGTTCCTCGTCCTGCTCTTTTGTACCAATCCGAATATTTTTTGTCTTATGTTTTTCGTAGTTCTTTGAGATCTTGTCATTTAGCTGTTCGCTAGAATCTCGATCTATCCAGAAGCTTGGTTTTTCTCTAGCAGAGAGTTCGCTTAATTCTGCTTCTGCACGGAGCTGAAGTGACTTAAAACGAGAGATCGTGCCTGGGTCGCGCGACCTTTCTTTTAGCCGTTTAAAGCGGATTACATCCTCTTTGAGGTTAAGTGTGCGGCGCTCTACGATAGAGAACTCATTCAGTTCAGATACGATTTTGATCGTATTTACGCGCAGATAATCGTCGTAATTTCCTTTATAGCTAAACGCCATTCCATCTCGAAGCTCAATAATTCTGTCCACTGCTTTTAATACATCCCTATCGTGAGTAATGACAACCGCTGCTTCTGGTGTCATCTGTAGCCATTTAATAAAGTTGTCTTTGGCCGCGTAGTCCATATGGTTGGTAGGCTCATCAACAAGCACAATATCGGCCTTTGAAGCCTGGATTTTTACCAGCTCAGCAAGGCGTTTCTGACCTCCAGAAAGTTTACCGAGAGGGCGCGCCGACTTGTCGCCATCTATCTGATATGCGCGTAAATTTTCAACGATTCTATCCTCGATCTCAAAGTACCCAAGACTAGAAAAATGCTCGACGGCGTCTGCGTACTGAGCTTGTTTATGCGCGCTTTGCATCATAGTTTCAGGATAGGTATCTAGTATGTGTTTTAGCTGCGAGTACTGAGGTAGATCCGACAGAATGTACTCGATAACGGGAGTTGTGTTGTGACTTTCGTGCTCCTGACGTGAAAAAGCTACTACCGTCCCCTTTCGAATAATAATTTCTCCGTCATAGTCCTTATCTGAGCCGATTAGAATCGAGAACAACGTCGTCTTACCGCTACCGTTTCTCCCAATTAAACCAACTTTTTCTTTTGGCTGAATCGTAAACTTCAGGCCATCGAACAATTGCTGAAAACCAAATGATTTTTCATGGATATCGACAGACAAAATCATGGTTTTCTGAGCGCTTTTATTGCTTCATCGACTGATAGATCGGTGCTACAAGCAAGAGCGTCCTCTACCGAAAAGTTATCGATAGTAGTTCTCCGAAGAGAGGTTAAATACGCACCTGTTTCTAGCTCAGCACCCACATCAATCGCCAGACTTCTAATATATGTACCGCTCGTGACGCTTAGCGACAGTTGTAGCGTCGGATATTCGTACTTCACTTCATTAATGTCATATACAGTAACTTTACGTGCTTTTAGTTCAACATCCTTACCTGCCCGAGCAAGCTCATACGCTCGCTTACCATTCACTTTAATGGCGCTAAAGATTGGAGGAGTCTGAAGGATTTCACCAGTGAACTTCTTTAGTGTGTTTTCTATCTCTCGTAAACTCGGTATTCGGTCGCTCTTAGGCACAACTTCCCCTTCTGGATCGCCAGTAGTTGAAGTACTACCTAGGCACAATGTCGCTTGATACGTTTTATCTTTTTTTAAAAATACATCTGATAATTTAGTCGCCGAGCCAACCATTACTATTAGTAGGCCTGTCGCAAATGGGTCGAGAGTACCACTGTGCCCGACTTTTAACCGACAGTTACAGCGCTTCGCAAGAGGGCGCGCAACACCGGCCAGCGCACCCGCTAATGGCTTATCCTGACAATACCCTCTACTCTCATGAATACGACGAAGGTCACTCAACAAAAGACCGCGGATTTTAGCTACAACGTCGAATGACGTCCAATCTGCTGGTTTATCAATAAGAAGTATTCCGTCCATAGCCATAGAGTATAGCTGATATCAATCACCCAAGTTGCGCTAAAAAGTTCTAGTTAGTCTGACCAGGAAAAGGCATATCAGTGCGCGTTGGGTCTTGCACCATCGGTGGTGGAACCGCAGGAGGGGGCGGTACACCTGTTGTAGGATCAATTAATGGCTGATCAAGAGGCATAGGAGTAGCGTTGAGAGCGGCTATTGGCGATTGTGCAGTATTCGGGCTTGAATTCACCGCAGAGAGAACAGCATTCCTCGCAGCGTCCTCGTCCATTTTTAGTTGATCGAGAGTCGGAGGTTCCGGGAGCTGCTCTTTCAATGGCTCAGATTCATCGGGATTAGTGATTGGCTCCGGAAGGCCGACAACGTCTTCAACGTCTGGTGCAACATTGCTGTCGGCTTGAGAAGTCGCGCCCTCGCTACTTGCTTGGTTGCTAAATAATGAGGTCGGATCATTCTGCTGTTGCACAACAGATTCCATTAGAGGGTTAGCGGGTTGTTCGGGTGGATTTTCGACGGCTGGCGCGGCCACTTTAGCTGGATCTTCAAATACATAGTCGCTCAAATTTGTTTTCGGGCCAGCTGATTGTCCCATTGTTAGTGGCTCAATTACTTTTTGACGGCTTTTTCGAGTTTCTTCATCGGTAAACCTACCTGCTTCGTCGATGTGAATTTCATCATGTGGTGCTTCGAACGACTCAGGGTGCAGTGACACAGACTGTTCGTTGTTATCCGAGGTATGATCTTGTATGGACTGTTCCTCTGGAATTTTAGGCTCTTCAACTACCTCTGGAAGTTCTGCCCCCAAGGGACTGTCTTGCTGCGGTTCAGCAGGCGCATCGCTTACGCCAGGACTAGGAAGTTTATTTTCGACGACGCCTGGTTCTTCTTGTGGAGCCTCCTGGGGTAAGTCAATATGCTCAGGCTCTGAAGCATCCCGCTCTGCTATAGGGACATGAACTGATTCTGGCTCTGGCTGTGGCTCAGGAAGTTCAGGCACTTCCGGTTCAAGTTGCGGCTCAGGTTCAGGTTCTTTTTCTGGAAGAGCAAGTTCTGCGGCAATGAGTTGCTGATTCGCGCCTGCAGCCATGAGCTGTGCGCTCATTGTCATTACTTTTGGAGTCGTTTTATCATTCTTAAATCGATCTGTTTCGGCAACGATCCCAGTTAGAAATGCCGTTGACATTTGTGCATCTAAGATTCCACTTTGAAAACTTTCGCTAATGCTCACGAGCATCTCGGATAAGCTACTGGCTGACGGTTCATGCCAATTAATGGATCCGACTTCGCTTGGCGTCTGACCAAACGAGATACCTAAGACTTTTGCATCGTGCAGTATCCGACCGTGCCCCATAATTGCTTCATCGAGATGATCTCGTTGATCTACGCCAAGGGCAAGGACAACGTCAACATTAAAATCGCCTTGGCTAAACTGCAAATCATCACCAGAAAGCGATGTTCGATACGGTGTTATGAAGATTTTAACTACATCGTCTTCAACCTTATATCGCAATTTATCTGCCTTACTCCGGTCGAGTGAAATAATAAAATCTCGAAGTGAATCGGTATTAGTTTCTATTGTCTTTTCTGGCTGCAAAAATTGCAGGGTTGACGGTGTGGTTCCGCTGTACACTGCCGTAGCGTGTTTATTCAACTTATTGAGCATGAGCGTCAAGCCAATACACGCTGAAAGCTGATCTACGCTAGGATCGCGGCTGACCGTTACTAGC
>JBGSMB010000031.1:0-7943 GCA_041740375.1 Saccharimonadales bacterium (SeqCode)
GACCTCTTCTACCATATCCAATCGATAATCATGGAGCATACTAATTTCATCGATTATCAAAATGTCAGCTTTTCGTATTAAATCTTTTCTAGACTGAGGTAATTTTTGAAGTATTTTTTTATCTATTGCATCGTGCACACCGATACCAGACCATGCGTGAATAGTTGTTCCGTTTAAATGAGTCGCTGCCAATCCTGTAGTTGCCGTAACCGCAACACTCTTCCCCTTATTCCTAGAATTGTTGATAAATTGCTGGAGCGCATGCGTTTTACCAGTTCCTGCAGCGCCGGTTAAAAGAACAGATGTACCAGAATCTAAAATTGCCAATGCTTGATCCTGAGTCATTATGAAGCACTATTCTGCTTGCTCGGCTTTTTCTTCCGTTTAAAATCTTTGTAAGCCAGGTTCTTCCGAAGTTTATCAAGGCGAACTATATGTTCATCAAAGCCTTTGAGTAACGTCGAGTACTGCCAGTTTGGCGTTAGAACTTTCTCTAAGCGCTTTTCAGCAATAAGATACTCGATAACACTAAAGAAGTCTCCATCGCCAGATACAATGATTGCCTTATTATAATTTGGCAGCTCCTTCATAATGTAGAGGACCATATCAGCGTCTGTATTGCCTTTAACTCCCGGCTTTTTTTCTATTTCTACTGCCGGCTTTTTATCAGTTTGTAGTTTTGCTGATTTTTCATCATTACTCTTTTCTTGATCAATTGTATCGATATGTGATTCAACCGTTGGCTTAAGAACAATGAGATAGCCGATATCATGCATCTGCTCGTACAGCGCCTCGTTTTCCTGCATGTAGCCGATAAACATGTAGGCCTGCGAGACACCATGTTCGGTCTTTAAATATTCATAAAATTTACGCCAGTCTAGTTTCCAGCCCATTTTCTGGATACCAAGATTTAGGTTTTGGCTATCTATAAATGCGTAGTTCTTCTTTTTCAATTTATTTTCCTTTATTTTGTACTTTCAATATTTGGTCTTCAACATAATTAAAGAAGTTCTTCGCGTGGGACTTCTTAACCCATCTAAAATTATAAGTTTCCCCTCGACATATAAGCCGAATCTTGCCCGTAAATGTACCGATGTCGTATTCGACACCACTCAACAAACTGTAGACAAATGTTTCTACCTTAACGCCTATTATCATCTTGTCGATAAAGATTACTCTTTTATTAGTTGCTGCAAGCATGCCGTATCCTGAATCGTAAAATCCAAACACGATCGCTTGCACTGTTTCGTCATGATGCATATGATCAACCAGTTGCGCAACTTCAGGCTTAGTTAGCTCATAGCTAGTAGCTCCGATCGCTCGGAGTTCATTTTTTAGACTCTGTAGTCTTTCTTTGCTTGCCATATTTGCATACTTTGGATAACCACACTTACTGATGGCTTCCTCGCAACTCCTTAGTACTTTTAGTATGCGCCATTTTATCTAAAAAATATAGCAACATCTGTGACTTCATGCAGAGTAATTGGCAGAGAAACCTATCGAGAAATTACAATACTGCCTGGATATCCTGGTCGAGTTCAGTGGTATCTAAATCGGTGTCAACTGGCGTTGATTCAAGCTCCGATACGGCAGCATCAATATCTTCAGAGGATTCGATTGGAACGCTTTGTACTTGGGCCTGTTCGCTCGATTGTGTGCTCACTTCGCTCGCTGCATCGTCAGAGCTATTGTTCCGCACTACAAACCAGCCGGCAAAACCAATTACCGCGACCAACAAAACCACTAGAATAATCGAAGTGGCAGCAAAACCGTTGCGTTGTCGATTTAGTATATTATTCATGCTAGTTCCCCCCTTCAGTCTTTGAAGTTGCGGTTGATTGGACTAGGCCTTTCACGGCTTGCATATATTCTTTAATTGCTGAGCGGTATTCTTTAAGATTTTCTCGGACCACTTCAACCTGCGACTTAATGTTTGTGAGTGAAGAGGCTACTGAGTCAGGGTTTGAGCAATCAACACCGTTAATCAATGATTCTAACTCAGTTACTGATTCGCTTGTAGCGGTAGCCGCGGCAGTTATGGCATCTCGTTGAGTGGTCAATGAATCTACATTTAGATTTCGTTTCGCTACAAAAGCATCGACTCTCTCAAGCACGCCGTCAAATGTCGCCTTATGCTTCTTTGCAGAGTCAACCCTATTTGAAAGTCTTTTATCTACGGCAGATTTTCTCGTCTCACAAGCCTTTGTGCGCACTTCTGTAGTACGCTCTTTGGCTTCACTCTTCTTAGTTTCAAGTTCTTCCTGAGCCTTTTCCCTAGCTTGCTTTGCTTTTTGCTCCGCAGCTTCTCGGTTGAATGCAGGCTTAATTGATGTGGTGGTCGGCTCTGCCGTTTGTGTTCCACTGTCCTCCGCAAATACCCTAACAGTCGTAAAAGATAGTCCAGTTAAAGCAACTATTCCCGTCGCTACTAATAATCGTAAACGCATGAACAAACCCCCAATTAGTACCCATAGTATAGCACCGCTTATGCTTCTATGAGGAGATCTTTTGTACTTATTGTGACAAGAAATCCACTAAGCTGCCTTGCTATACATGGCGTCGAATAACTCTGGAAATTCAGGTGAAGCCATGGCATTCCCAATCATAAAATGCCCAAAACCGTTCAGTTCTACCAATTCTGCCGCAGGTAGAGCGGTTGAGATAACTTCAACCGATTTATGGATATCTGGCGTGTCGTCGCTGGAATGGATAATTGTAATCCTGCCAATGCGCTCAGCTATCTTAGGATCGATCTCAAATCGACTAAATTCTCCGTACTTCCCCGTTAAGTCTAGGTATGGCGCAACCATCACGAGCCGATTTGCTTCAAGCTCGGGGCCCTCAGAAAGCCAGCGAAGGAAAAAGCTAGCCGCTGCGCTATGACCTATCAACGCGCCATTCCTGACAAGATCGCGATAGCGCTCTACTTCTTTTTTCCATTGTTCGTAAACTGGCTCAAACGGCCTAGGAACATCTGGTGTAACAGCATGCACCCCATCGATAATCAACTGTTGTTGAACCCAAGGTAGCCAATGTCGCTTGCTAGGAGACGGCATGTTGGGATCATAATAGCTCGCCTCTTTGGGCTTGCCGTGAAGAATAATTGCGCTTTTCACTTATACATTATATAACAATATTGTTTTGCACGCAGTACTTTTTAAATGTAATGAAAAGCTCCGTCTTCTGGTGGCGTGTAGAAACGCACTTCCAGAAGACGGAGCAACCCTCCTCAAGCAGTTGTCGGCTCGGCCTCAGATGTTGTGCCGACAATGGTATCTGCCACCGATGACCGAATTACATCATCGTCGGTAAACGTCGCTTCAACAATCAACATGAGTGGGATGAGCCGGTCGGTGAAGCCAGCATCTGCGGCAGCAACTGCCACCCCCATGTCCTTCGAGGCCTCGACGATCGCCTTGTAAAGCTCGACGCTGGTCGTTCGCTTGATGATGTCTTTCGAAATATCTGCCTGAGCAGAAATCGCATACATCTTGATGATCAAGAAGCACAGGATTGACACCATGCCGCCTACGATCAGCCATCCAGCCAACGTCTTGACGTCAGCATTCTGTTTGGCATCATCTTGCATCCTCCACGCAATCACTGCGACTGCACCAAAGCACAACGCAGCAATTCCCAGCAATGACTTGCTGAGTGTCTCGAGATTGAAGCTCGGCACTTCAATCTTTGTGAGCTCTTCCTTTTCGGCCATTATGGCCTCCTAACTGTTGATAACCCCAAAATCCACGGATGTGGTAATACTATTATACAATATTTAGGCTGCAGTCACCAATTTATGTTTATGGTCGAATAGCTTTTAGTTCTTTTACGCGCGCAGCAATCACGGCTTTTATCCCTCGAACATCCTCAATACCCCAATTCTGTGGATCAAGAATCTCCCAGTACTCGTATTTTGAACTACTGCTAAGCCATTCTGGTATGGAATCTAGATCGGACATAACTATCGCCTTATCAGCAATCTCAAGCATTTCTGGGGTCACTTGCCTACTTACAAAACCAGATGCATCTATACCGTCTTCAGCTAAAAGGCTAATGACGTACTCGGCACCTTTTGAAGTCTTCGCACGTTCACCGAGCGACTCGCCCTCAGATTCTACTTTTGTACCAGCAGATTCCGCGCGTCCAACCTCATTATCTTTATTAAACAAAGCCTTAGCCATCTGACTACGACCACGGTTCTGATTGCAAACAAATAGTACATTCATAGTGTGTATCTTCCCTCGTCGTTCACTTTCAGCTTTGATAAAACAATGTTGGCTAGCTTCTCTGCTACCTTTGAAACTCTTGAATCGGGTATAACGCCAGATAGATAATCTACAAACAAATTCGGATCCTCCCCATGGGGCAGCGCAAATCTTACTCCGTTATCAGAATCCTCTGTGTTCTCCACCAGAATATTTCTATTATTTTCTAATCCTAGTTTTCTGAGCCTCCCCCGTAGCATTACTCCGTTGAGGTCTGAATGCTCAGACGATATCTCGTAGAGGTCCCAATAAATTAACTCACTCATATATAAATCATACCATTTGGAAATAATTGTCTCTCAAACTACTGGTATTGAAGATGTATTCGTATACGGCAGCAGCTCGTAAATAAAGATCAAGGTTGTACCTGTAGAAGTTTTTATCCGCATGTCAGACCATATAGTGACTGACGAAAAGGCTCTAAGTGGAGAAATAAAAGCTCGACTCATTCAGTGGAAAGCAGAATCTGGCTTCAAACATCCCGTCAACATGACTCTCATCCCTATACGTTGGGTCGTCGAAGTTGATATCTAAATATCTTTTTTGATAATTGATCCGATTTCGATGACTTCGCGGATATTTTCGTCAAAAAGGTTTATTGATGCCGTATGTCCGATCGCATTGGTCCTCACTACTTCTATTTTCGAACCTCGTTTAAGCCACGCTCGCAGGTTGCGATTGGCAATTGGGTACGGCACAACAGGGTCAAATCTACTTATAAGCCCCACAAAAGGGATTTCCGGAGGAGCTGGTCGGTCTGCGAAGAAATCTACTTCATCCCATGCAGATGCAACGGCTTTATAGCCAATTCCGTATTCTCTAAATAACTTTCTTGCTGGGAAGAAAACAGGATTGAACATAGTGTTCCATGCGGCATTCACGCCGGCAGAGGTATAAAGACCCGGATGCGGTAGGCCTAGATCTAGCTGTACTCTATAAGCGATTAATGCTCCCAGACTAGCCCCAACCATAGTGATCCGGTCTTTACTTATGCCTTCTGTTTTATCCTGCACATCCAGTTTGATCTCTTCCATGAGTTTCGGCAAAGAATCAAGTTCCGTAGATATCACTCGTTCAACCGGATACTCATAGGTAAAAACATCGCCAGTTTCAGCTAGTGTTCTTACTGTCCTATCTAGCTGCCCGGGAATAGGATTCAAACCATAGACAACTACAGAAGCACTATCGTCCTTCTTGCGACCTTCAATATAACCTTTAACCAACTTACTCATTAACTATATTATACTATATATTGTTAATTTTGGCTATTTTATAGTAGAGCTCTATATCTGATCGATGCTTATTCTATGTTGTTCGGTGGTATTTCTATCTCTGACGGTTACGGTATTATCTTCGAGAGATTGGAAATCGACAACTACGCAGTATGGTGTTCCGATTTCGTCCTGGCGCCTATAGCGCTTGCCGATATTTCCGTTGTCGTCCCACATAACCGCGCCATACTTTTGCTTCAGACTATTGAATACTTCCCTGGCCTTGGCGACAAGCTCCGGCTTGTTTTTGAGTAGCGGCGACACGCAGTACTTTATCGGCGCTAAATGTTCGGGTAGTGCCAAATAAATTCGCTGCTCACCATTTACTTCGTCGACTCGGTACGCAGAATCAAGCACCGCTAGTACAAGCCGCTCCACACCCATCGAAGGTTCAATCACGTGTGGGATGAATGGTTGCCCGCCCGCTTTTGGTGTGTAGCGCATCTTTACCCTTGAGTGCTCTTCGTGCTTGCTCAAATCATAATCAGTCCGATACGCTAGCCCGCTCAGCTCCTTAGTACCGCTCGGAAAATCGTACTCAAAATCTATTGTGCGTTTGCTGTAGTGCGCGCGGTCGCCATCACCTATTTCTCGTTCGTGCAATTTGCCTATGTCGAGACCAACGGACTTATAAAAGTCGTTTACACCCTCTCGCCACTTCTCAAATTCGGCCTCCCAGCCGTCTGGATGAATGAAGTACTCGATCTCCATCTGCTCCATTTCGCGAACCCGAAACACAAACTCCCGCGGTGCAATTTCATTGCGAAATGCCTTGCCTACCTGCGCCAAGCCAAACGGCATATCAGGATAAATCGAATCAACCACGTTCTTAAAATTGGTAAAAATACCCTGTGCCGTCTCCGGCCGCAAATACGACACAGCCGACTCATCTTCAACAGGCCCCACGTGAGTTTTAAACATCAGGTTAAATTGAGCTGGGCTACCAAGTGCATTACCGTCCGGGCTTTTAATATCTTTTTCAGAAACCGCAGCAACCATCTGCTCAAAGCTCATACCTTCGACATTTACGCCGTTTTCCTCGAGCACATGATCAAGCCGATAGCGTTTATGCGTCTCAACATCCTCGATTAGCGGGTCGTTAAAGGTATCGACATGTCCACTCGCCTGCCAAACTTTCTGATTCATGAGTATCGCTGCATCTATGCCGTACATGTCGTCGCGCGAGTCGACAAAAGTCTGCCACCACAAATTCATAATGTTGCGCTTGAGTGCGACTCCGAGTGGACCGTAGTCCCATGTGCCCGCCAAACCACCGTAGATTTCAGATCCCTGAAATATAAAACCTCGACGCTTCGCCAACGCCGACAAATCATCGAGAGTATGTTCATTCATTCTAGAAAACTATTATACGCTACGATCTATCAACCACATCGAGCGTTATTTTTGTTGGAGCGCGTAGCCCCCAAGGAGCGTCGTATCCCAAAAGCGCATGCATCACTTCTGGGGGTCGAAGATCAGATACATTGGCTTCAAGGTCTACTCCGAAAAAGCAATGCCCAACCATTTTTGAGTACCGCTCCAATACCTCTTCACCCTGTCCGCCATATCGCTTCACAATATCTTCATCCATAAATATGACCTTGTCTGTTGACTGTATAAAAGCTACGACCGAAGGCACTATCAAAATATTATTCGGTCTCTCGTCATATGATGCAGAGTCTACCCCACGGAGCGCATGAGCAAACAGCTTCTTTGCCGACTCGATATCCTCTTCTTGAAATGGTGTTTCTCCAAAATTTATAAAATTAAAAACAAGATCAGAATTTGTAGCCAAAACTATTTGCAATACATCTAGCGGGGGCTGAAGAAAATTGTCCATATCAAACCCGAGCTGCTCACTCCGATCACATAAATCTAACCACCAATTAAATCCTTCTACTTTTGCGGTTATATCACATACAAGATCCCAGAAATCCGGTATATGTTTTTGAGCATCTCCGCCATAACCAGCCAATGCATCAGCAGCAGACTTGCCAATCAACCGCATCACTTCAAATCGATCAGAGGGCACAATCGGATCGCCTTCAAACCGAGCCGATACAATCAAATCTTTCGGTTTATTGACAATAATATGGCTTCCACCCAGAAAATCTACTTCTTGCGTAGAAACATGGTGAGTGATTGTAATTCGATTGTGTTGGTATTCATGCGGCAAATACATTGCCATAGATTGTAACTATCAGACTAGAGATAAACAAAAGCGGCAGGAACAAACATGTCAGTACTGAGCCCTAGCTTGCCCTGTCGACTTGTCCCGAATTGTGCTCATGGTGAAAATGAGAGTTAACGCTCAACATATGTTCTGTTGCACTCATTCCTGGAGTCATCGGTAGGATATTGACATGAATTCGTTCAGGCTTTGCCTTTTTTTCTTTAACCACAATTC
>JBGSMB010000032.1:0-5738 GCA_041740375.1 Saccharimonadales bacterium (SeqCode)
AGCAATAGTAGATGGCATTGATCCCTCTACGCTTAATGAAGCAAGCTTCAAGAACTATCTTTACGCTCCAGAAGTTCCAGATGTGGACATAGTTGTACGATCTTCCGGAGAACAAAGAATTAGTAATTTTATGCTATGGCGAATAGCCTACGCGGAACTGCTATTTATTGATAAGTACTGGCCAGATTTTGGTGAAGAAGAGCTTGAGGTTATTATTAGTGAGTATTCAAACAGAAAACGAAGATACGGGGGCTAGGTTTTGGCATTGCTAATAATTGGATTAGTACTCTTTGTGCTGTTAGTCGTGGTTCATGAGTTTGGACACTACATTGCTGCGCGTAAAAATGATGTCGACGTTGAAGAGTTTGGTGTAGGTTTTCCTCCAAAAATATATGGCCGAAAATTTAAAAATCATTTGACCGAATACACGATCAACTTACTTCCTTTGGGAGGTTTCGTAAGGTTAAAGGGGGAGCATGACGCTGATACTGAAAAGAATAGTTTTGGCGCAGCCAGTTTTGGGGCAAAAGCGAAGATTCTAATGGCGGGGGTAGGCATGAACCTCGCAACTGCACTTGCCATATTTACCGTGCTAGCTTGGGTCGGCATGCCTCAACTACCGCTTCCGAATAATGAGCAGCAGTTTACGGTCGCGAGTGATTCTTCGGTTGTAAGCTCAAAGTTATATGCAACACTTGTAGCCGAAGGGTCGCCGGCTGAAAAAATCGGTATTCAGCAACGTGACATTTTACTTCAGGGTAGTTCGTTAAAGTGCATTGATGAAATATGCACCGCAGAAGGAGATCCGGTCATTTTTTCTACACAAGAGAATCTGAGAGAATTTACATCTGAGAACGCAGGGAAGAAGGTAGAAATTAGTTTCTTGAAGAACAGTACGGATACGGTAACTACCGGAAATACAACACTCTTATCAAGTGAAGAGGTTGCGGCCAGTAAAAATAGTGCTGATGGAGAAAAAGGATATCTTGGGGTTGCGACTTATGAATTCTCAACTGTACGCTCCACTTGGTCTGCGCCGATCGTAGCCGTTGGCCTAAGTGCACAGTTTACAAAACTGACTCTTCAGGGTCTTGGAGGCGCGCTGGCAAACCTATTCGCTGGAAATACAGCAGAAGCTAGCGAGAACGTTTCAGGACCTATAGGCATATTTTTTATCCTGAAAGAGGGAGCGACCTTAGGGTCTGGTTACATCCTACTCATTATAGGGTTGCTGTCTCTCACGCTTGCCATTATGAACGCGTTACCAATTCCTGCGCTTGATGGAGGTAGATTAGCGGTTATGCTTGGCTTTAGGGCCCTCAAGAAACCACTTACACCACAACTCGAAGAAAAGATTCACGCAACCGGCTTCGTCGCCCTGATCGGGTTGATTATTTTAATCTCAATTGTCGATGTCAGAAGATTCTTCTAATTTAGAAACAAAACATAAGTCGAGTGCACAAAGTGACTGGCGGACTTCCTGGGGCGCATGGAGCGCTTTACTTGCAGTGCTCGCAACCCTGCTTTTTTCCTATGGCACTTTGGGTGTTTTGACGTCGAGGGTAAGTGTTGAGGGTGATGCTCTACTTGCACTTTCGTATAGCTTTTCTGGAATCTTGTTACTAATTTGTAGCTGGTATTTTTTACGACTTCAACGAGTGAAAATTAGTGATTTTTTTGGAGCACCTCCAGGGTTAAAAACGTTACTGAGCGTTCCGGTCCTGTTTATTGCGTACGTTATTATTAGCAGCTACGTTCTTGAGCTTGCGTACAGAATTTTATCTATTGACGTAAATCAAGAACAGTCGTTTGGCTTTCAAGCTCAATCAAGCTGGGTAGGGCTCGTTAGTATTTTTTTCGCTCTTGTTGTTATTGCACCAATTAGTGAAGAGGTTCTATATAGGGGTATTCTATATCGCGGTCTTAGGAATTCTACTGGTAGAGTGGTTGCTGCAATCATCACCAGCATTTTGTTTGGATTTTTGCATGGGCAATGGAATGTGGCGATCGACACTTTTGTGCTCTCGCTGTTGCTTATTGTTGGACTGGAGTATACAAAGTCACTATGGACGCCTATATTTCTACATGGCCTAAAAAATTTTATTGCGTTCTGTCTACTTTTTTTACTCACCTAAGTAAATTCAGCGTACAATTAGATAATCATGAGAGTCACGAATCTGTTCACAAAAACTAAAAAAGAAGCACCTTCTGAGGAAGTTGCAAAAAATGCACAACTACTAATTAGGGCGGGCTATGTCTATAAAGTTATGGCTGGTGTCTACGCCTATACTCCTCTTGGACTTCGAGTGCTTGAGCGTATTAAGCAGATAATTCGAGAGGAAATGAACAATCTCGGTGCTCAAGAATTAATAATGACTAGCTTGCAACGTAAAGATACCTGGGAAGAAACAAAGCGCTGGGATGATGAGTTAGTCGATATTTGGTTCAAGAGTCACCTTAAAGACGGCACAGAGGTAGGCCTGGCGTGGTCACACGAAGAAGTAATTGTAGAGATGATGAAGACATACATCGAAAGCTACAAAGATCTACCTGCGAATGTCTATCAGTTTCAAACAAAACTCCGTAATGAGCTTCGGTCAAAGAGCGGCATTATGCGTGGTCGAGAATTTGTTATGAAAGATATGTATTCGTGTAGTGTAGACGAGAAACAACACGAAGATTTTTACAATCAAACTATTGAAGCATATAAAAGAGTTTTCGAACGACTAGGTATAGGCGCTGACACATATGTTACATTTGCTAGCGGCGGTGCATTTACTCAGTTTAGTCATGAGTTTCAGACAATTTGTGAAGCTGGAGAAGATGTCATATATCTACACCGCGCTAAAAATATCGCAGTAAATGAGGAAGTAATGAGCGATCAAGCACTTAGTGAACTTGGCATCAATCGTGATGAGCTTGAAAAGGTGAAGAGCGCAGAAGTTGGCAATATATTCAATTTTGGGACACAGAAGAGTGAAGAAATGGATTTTTCTTTTACAAACGAAGACGGCGTCGAGCAATTCGTACACTTAGGTTCTTATGGCATAGGTGTGACAAGGGTTATGGGTGTGATAGTCGAGAAATTTTCTGACGAAAGAGGTCTTGTTTGGCCGGAACAGATTGCTCCTTATGCCGTATATTTAGTAGGTTTAGGCGCAGATGAGAAGATCGTAGAGGCTGCAAACCAACTCTATCAAGAATTAGTAGAAAAGGGCGTAGAAGTACTCATAGACGACCGAGACGCGAGAGCTGGAGAGAAGTTTGCTGATGCAGAACTGCTAGGCATTCCTTATAGAGTTGTCATCAGCGAAAAAACTCTCGTAGAAGGGTGTGCTGAGCTTAAAAATCGTACGAGCACCGACGTACAATTGGTAAAACTTGAAATGTTGGCTGATTTGCTAGTAACTGGAAAGCCCAGCTGATATAATCGCCAGTGAGTTCGAGAAATTAGAGTATTTTGGATAAGAGGATTAGGGAGCACATGAAGAAATTATTTCGATTAACCCAAGGTGGTATTGATGAGCTAAAAACAGAGCTAGATGGTCTCGTGTCTCGTCGTGGTGAACTTGCAGAAGCTATCAAGACCGCTCGAGAACAAGGTGATCTTTCCGAGAACGCTGAATATCAGTCTGCGCGAAGTGATCAAGAGCGTGTCGAAGGGCGTATATCCGAGATTGAACACATCTTATTGAATTCGGAAATAATCAAAAAGCCAAAGAAGGGCGATAAGGTACAACTTGGTTCAACGGTTTCGTTGAAAAGTGAACAGGGGGGAACCAAAGAATTCCAAGTTGTGGGTACCGTTGAAGCAGATCCACTAAACGGCAAAATAAGTGACGAGTCTCCGATAGGTAGGGTACTTTTAGGGAAGCAAGTAGGAGAGACGGTTGAGCTCGTTACTCCAAGTGACACAACAGAGTATAAAATTTCTGCCATTGCCTAAAGCTAGACCATACTAAGGAAAAGCTATACCCTATATCTATGGCAACATTAAAAGATTTTCGTGACGAAAGACTTCGCAAGCTCGCTGAGCTACAGTCGTTAGGTGTTAATCCGTACCCTGCAATAAGCAAGAGATCGCATACCTTATCGCAGATAATTTCAGACTTCGAAGAGTTAGAGAATAGTGAAGTTAGTGTTGTTGGTAGGATCATATCCATTCGTAAGTTTGGTAAATTGGCGTTTATAGTTATACGAGATATGAGTGGGCAGGTTCAGCTTTTTGTCCGTGAAGGCGAAACGGATACAGAGGTAAATCGAGGCAATAGTGAGCTGTCTATGCCTACAGACATTGCACTGCTCGATAGTGGAGATTTTGTTGAATGCAGTGGTACAGTCATTAAAACTCAGACAGGTGAGATATCAGTTAGTTGCAAGAAGCTAAGGCTGCTTACCAAGTCACTTCGACCCATGCCGAACACACAAGAAGGCTTTACCGATAAAGAACAACGATTTCGGCGTCGTTATGTAGATATGAATGTCAACATCGATGTTAGAGATAGGTTTGTACGACGGAGTAAGTTTTGGCAGGCTACGAGAGATTTCTTGAATGCCGAGAATTTTATAGAGATCAATACTCCTATATTGGAGCATACAACCGGTGGGGCTGACGCAACACCTTTTGTGACACATATGGATGCGCTAGATCAAGATTTCTACCTAAGGATTAGTCAAGAATTGCCGCTGAAGCGTCTTATTGGTGCCGGGTTTGAAAAAGTATATGATGTGGGTCCTCGATTTCGAAATGAAAATTACTCTGACGAGCATCTTCCAGAGCATATCGCCATGGAATGGTACTGGGCATACGCTGACTGGCAAGATGGGATGGCTATGATGGAGAGAATGCTTAAAGAGCTACTCCAGAAAACGTTTGGAAAACTTCAATTTGAACTTAATGGCAAGCATATCGATATGTCTAAGGAGTGGGAACGATGGGACTATGCATCAGTTATAAAAGAAAATTACGAGATCGATGTTTTTGACTGCACTATAGAGCAGGTTAAAGAAAAGCTAAAAGCCAACAACTTAGAAGTTGAAAAAACTGAAAATATTTCTCGTGGAATTGACAAATTATGGAAAAAAATACGCGCAGAAGTAACTGGACCTATCTGGCTTATAAATACACCAAAGTTCATCTCTCCCTTAAGTAAGGCTGACGATAAAGATCCGAATATAGTACAACGTTTTCAGGCGGTTATCGCGGGGAGTGAATTATGTAACGGCTGGAGCGAATTAAATGATCCTATAGACCAGCTTCATCGCTTTATGGAGCAACAAAAAATGCGCGATGATGGTGATGCTGAAGCACAAATGCTAGATATAGATTACGTTGAAATGCTCGAATATGGGATGCCGCCCGCCTGCGGACTTGGTTTTTCTGAGCGATTGTTCTGGATTTTTGAAGGCGTGAGCGCGCGTGAAGGCGTGCCGTTTCCGCAGCTAAAAACTGAGGTTGACGAGACAACCAAATCGCTCTATCCAGAGCTCTATTCATAGATCGCACATATGACAGCTACTGCCCATTATATTACCGGAGTTTTGATTGCAGGAGCTGTGGGGAATCCATTGCTTGCGGCACCGCTAGCATTTGCAAGCCACTTTGCTCTAGACGCATTACCGCATTATGGTGATGCAAATTGGAGAAAAAATCAAAAGATCATACGACGAGTCTGGTTAGGTGATTTTCTCGTGCTGATGGTCGCAGTTTTAGCTACGTTTTTACTTGCTTCACCTTG
>JBGSMB010000033.1:0-41387 GCA_041740375.1 Saccharimonadales bacterium (SeqCode)
CGCGTGGCCTTCAATATTTGATTCTTTTCTTCGCTGTATCTTAGTTCGAAAGCCATAAGTATAATATAGCAAAGTGTACACTATTTGTAAATACATTTATTATGATCTACTAATTGGTTCAAATCCTTCATCCCCAGCCAAATAGAACGAATACGCTCAAGTAGCTCTAGTAGACCTCTGTTATGGGGGTCTTTTTTAGTGGTTTGGTTTCTCATTTTGCTCCTTCCAAGATTTTATAGGTTTCTGAAACATTTTCGGCGATTGCTCGTGTAAATTTTGTATATTTAACAGATACGATACCTCCTTTATAAGTTATTTCTTCGAAAAGTTTGGAAATTATTAAACGTCGTTGCTCCGGAGTGCATTTTAGGTATATTTTTCCGGCTCGTTGAGTAAGTTTTAGCAGCACAATCTTCTTCTCAAGCTTCCTTCCTGATTGGTGGTCAATAGACGAAAGTTGAGACTCTAGTGCTGTCTTCTGCTCCTGCAGTTCTGTACGCTTCATGTCGTAGCGCTCAATGGTTATTTCGCCCGATAGTTTGTCGTCATATAGGTTGGCAAGCATGCGCTCGATTCGTTCTAGCTGAGTTTCAATTGAGCTAGCTAAATATACAGTGTTTCCAAGACTCTTATTATGTTTTTCGCGCATAGCTTCAGACACCCATTCAACCACTTCATCAGTTGGAGATATGAGCGCCTTTAGCATTGCCTGTATTTCTTCTTCTAAAGCATCCTGACGCAGTAATTTGTTTACTTTACAATCGTCTAGCTTTCGCTGACATGCCCCGTAGAAGTGTCCCTTTTGAAGTTGCCAAGTGATAAGGCGATTACAGTGACTGCAGGTAATTAGATTCTTAAGGGTTGGATTGTGTCGCCTGTATTTACCATTGGTTTTTCTAGTCATTTTCTGTTGGACTTTTTCGAATATAGCTTTTGTTATAATTGGCTGTTGTGCTCCGGGGTATTCATTACCGTTAAACCTATTAATACCTATATAAAAGGGGTTGTTTAGTATCCGCTGAACTTGGCTCTTATAGTACGGTCTATCCATACGGGTGCGTATCCCAAGACGCAGTAGCTCAGTCGCGGTTGTTTCAATAGATTGGCCTGACTCAAGATAAAATTCAAATAGATTTTGCATAATATGTTTAGTCTTAGGATCAGGCACATGTATCTTTTTACCATTTACAGTAACTGTCATATAACCGGGGGGAGGCGGTGACGGTAGCCATCCTTGGGCTAATTTCTCTGCCCAACCTTTCATAGCCTCTTCGCGGAGGTTATCAGTGTATTTCTTAGCTACAGAAAGATGAATATTCCACATAAACTTCACATCAGACTTAGCTTCTTTGTGCAGAAGAAGGTTCTCTTTGACTGCATGGAGCCTTCTTTTGGCGTCTTTCTCAAGCCACTCATCAACAGCAACTGCATCTTTGAAGTTTCGTGTTAATCTGTCTGTTTTCTCGACAGCAAGGTGAAATATCTTCTCCTTATTCATATAGGTCAGTAGTTCTTGAAAGACTCTCCGGCTGTGTTGTTTTGATGCCGTCTCAGCAATCTTAAATACTCGAACCACTCGAAGATTTCTATGCTCACAGTAGCCTTGTAATAGTTTTAACTGTGAATCTAGGGAGTATCCCTCATCCTCTTGTGCTTTGCTGGATACCCTCGCTAGTATTACTGTCGTACTTTCTTTATCTGTCATTAGCGTCACCCTCTGCTAGTAACTCAAACAAGGATATGAGAGACGACGCTATCTCCTGCACTTCCTCTATGCGTAGTTTTCTTTTTTGTTGGCTTTCAAGGATACTCCTTAGTTGTTCTACGGAGTTATCTACTTCACTAATTGTACCCTCTGAAAGTATATTCATAACTATCCTTACAAGGATAATTATACTATCCCTTTACGGATAATTACAAGTACAAAATGATTAAAATATCACTAAAGTTATCCACAAAAAAGGTTGTCATCGATTGCAACCATATATAAATTAATTAACAGATGTATTTACTTATTTATATTCTCCTTCTATTATATATACATATAAAGAGATACAAGATTAAGAACATGGTGGGGATGAAAGATTATCTATAACCATAAGTCATGACAGAACGTAAAACTACACTACCTCAAAGCGAACTACTCAAACTACTATACAAATTCCGTTACGCTAACTCACAGCTACTAGCAACTCATAAAAACAAAAGTAAAACCGCAATAAACAAAACACTTAAAATTCTATTAAATAAAAAATTTGTGGGTAGAAACTATAATAAGAATTACAAGCTAGTCGGAAGAGGCGCAGAGTACTACCTTACCAACGCGGGTATTCTCTACCTACGAGACAACTATAAGCTCAACAAACTTGTACTTCATGCAATGTACAAAAACAAATCGTTAGGCCAGCCTTTTATCCAAAAGTGTCTGCTTATCTATCAGGTTTATATTCAACTACAGAAACAATACGGAGATATGTTTACTTTATTAACTAAAACCGAAGTCGCAGATATTAAGGGTTTCCCAACTCCATTACAAGACCTTTTCATTTACTCTGATGACAATGAATACTTGTTGGATATTTTTACCGATAATCTTTTCTACCTAATAAAAAAACGCATTGACCAGCTCATTGAGCACTACGAATCTGGTGATTGGCCTGAAAAAGATTATCCAACACTACTGCTTGTCTTCACGGATAGTAGAACTGAGGCAAAAGCTCGAGCTTATATAGAAAAGTCTAAGGATGATAACTATATAGATGATGGCGACCTTATATTCATGACCACTACACAAAAAGCGTTGCTTGGTGCAAATACTCAAAACATTTGGACGAGCCATAATGAGACACTAGCGAGTTTATAGTTAGATAAATCTTACAGATGATAAGATTTTAATGGTAAAATCATCTTATGAAATTAATGTCTCTCAATGTTTGGCAAGGACGTCTTGAAAGAGTCTTATTAAAACACTTAGAAAATCAAACTTTTGATTTTGTATGTATGCAAGAAGGCGTTGACTATAGTGGGAAGTCACTTGGCTTGGTTAGTTCATATCAAACTATTGGCAAAAGCCTGAACTTAGATAATCAATTCTTTTCGAAGTTAATTTCTACTAAACTCGGCGGCAAAGATATGGTATTCGGAAATGTTACATATTCTAATGTTCCATTCTCACAAACAAGCACAATTTTTACACGTGGTGAGCATAAAGAAGATTACGATTTTGATAATGACGACTATAACGTCCGCGCCTTCCAACATGTCCTAATTGAATTAGACAATAAGAAACTAAACATACTCAATCACCATGGTCACCATATTGATTCTCATAAACTAGGTGACGAAGAAACAAGGCGTCAAGTCACGCAGATAGCTGACTACATAAAAGAATTAGAAGGAGCAGTTATCCTGTGTGGTGATTTTAATCTTTCTCCTGAAAGTGAATCAATCAGACTTCTTGATAAGTCTCTACGAAATCTGGCAGTTGAGAACTCTCTATCTACTACCAGGTCAAAACTAACTTATAAAAAAGAAGTTTGCGACTATATTTTTGTTAATGAAATGGTTAAGATTAACGATTTTTCAATGGACGACACAATCATTTCCGATCATAACGCGCTAATTATTGACTTCGAATTGATATAAAACCATATCTTGAAAAGATGATATTCTCAGATAATGAAATACGATAATCTACTATCTTCCAAGAGAAGTTGTTTAAGAGTAGTAATACGATGAAACGCGTAACTATCATTGGTTGCCCCGGGGCTGGTAAATCTACTTTTGCGCGGAAACTAGCGAAGAAAACTAGTCTTCCACTACATCATCTAGATTACTATTATCATCAAAAAGAACACGACTATGAAAACAATAAACAGGCCTGGTTAGAAAAGATGAGAGAGATAACATCAGGTACTTCCTGGATTATTGAAGGCAACTACGGTTCAAGCTATGAATACCGCATACCAAAGTCCGATACCTTAATCTTTATGGACATACCATCTTGGTTATCAACCTGGAGTGTCGTGAAAAGAAGAGTGCAGTATAGAAATAAGAAACGTGAAGAAATGCCTGACGATTGGAAAGAAAAAATTAACCCCGTGTTCTTTAAATACGTCGTACTTTTTCGCGTTAAATCCAGAAAAGATGTAATAAACGGCATAGAAAAATACAAACACAATAATCTTGACGTTATTCACTTCAAAACCCGCAAAGCTGCCTATAAGTGGCTAGAAACGATTTAATTTTCTAGTGGATAGATGAAATCTTCTCGATTAACATATGAATGAGCAGTTTTAAGTCTTACTCAGGACTGTTTACTACCAGTGAGGAATATCCCCAACTTGTATAGGCGAAAAGAATCTATCTCGCTCTACCTTGAGACCAAACGGTCCTTCAATACTGGCTAGTTCCTTTAGTGAGAAGTAGCCAAACTCAGCATCATGTCCTTTTACAAAGCCAAAACACTGGTCTTCGCCGTCACATTCGATGACGTACCATGTCCAGTTACTCCACGGCGTAAATAACTTAGCGTGAATTATCTTATCTTCCATCTCTATCTCCTCAGTCTCGTACAACTTAGGTATCATTGAGATATCTGATTTAGTTAGTAATGATGTGTTCATTGTGGCCCTCCTCCGAGCGTTTCTTTATTTAACGCCTGGATATCACGGCATAAGGTTCTGGCTTGGCAAGGTGGAGATTCCCTTGAAAATCTCCCAAAAAATAACAATCATTTTCAGAGGCGAATACTACCTTGGCCAAGGCAGGTTCTATGCGTATACTGAGAAGGCATAAGAAAGAAAAACCTTAAGAATCTATTTACATATTACTAGTGCTTGCAATCCGTCAAGAATAATACTTAAATACATACCTAAGGAGTTTATCAATGGCACTATCTGGAGAATTCAGCTACGAGAGAGTAGCTAGCGCATCTGTAGTAGAACAGTTGAGTAATAGGGGCGGAAAAGTACTTGAAGTTGTCGAAGACAATGACGGAAGATTTGTTAGGCGATCATATGGCTATACTGGTAAGTGGGACATTGAAAGCTGCAACCGAAGTTTTAGAGATGCTTGGACTGCCTACAATGAAATGCTATCAAATGCAGGAATAGCTATTATAGATAGTGAATTGTTTATCGGTGGCGAGTACAAACTCCCGGTAATAGCCTCTGCATATGTAGAAAATGTAGGCGTTAAACTAGTAAGAGATGTGCCTTTAATCAAAAAAGTCCAGGCTGCTACAAGCTTGGGTTCACTTTTATCCTCGCATGAATGGTTTTTACCTTCTGCTCAAGGTTTTCAAAATGACGGTTTTGTCGCAGAGAATGGTGAAGTTGTCTTGATAGATGTAGACCCTTATATAAAACAAAGACACAGGGGATTAGATACTCAGTCAGAGCAAGCAACCCTTAGAGATGTACAAGGTGCATTTATGCTTCGAGGAGCTTCAATTATTGATAGTTGGTCGGTAGAAGAACAAGAACTAAGAGCTTTAGGTTCAGCATTCGTTACTGCCATAGGCGATGTAGTAACGGACTCTCCAGAACTAGCTTTATCTGACAAATTTGGAATACCGCATTTAATTTCTAACGGCTTCACTTATGAGGAAGCACGACTTGCTTTTTCTAAATAACTATCTAGACACTTTCTATGTGTACGCTGAGAAGGCATAAGAAAGAAAAACCTTAAATAGAAAGTATGTAACTATTTGGGCTATAATTATCAGTATGAAAGATAAAACAGTTGTAGTTACTGGTGCAAGTTCTGGCTTAGGCAGATCAGTAGCGATCAGGCTTTCTGAAATGGGGGCGAAATTAGTCCTTATTTCAGATAATAAAGATCGATTGACGCAAGTTCAACAGCGCATAGGCGATTCTTCAAAGCAATACGTATGTGATATATCTATACCTGAACAAGTTAGAACTACTGTAGCCGAGATTATTCAGTCGAATAATGTTGATGTGCTAATAAACTGTGCAGGTATTTGGACCGACGAAGAGCTGGAGGCCTCCGATCCTGACAGAAGAAAGAAAGTATTAGAAGTAAATACTCTAGGAACAATTGAGATGACTAAAGCGCTTGAACCTCATTTTCGAGAACGAGACGCCGGTCACGTACTGAACGTTATATCTACTTCAGGAAACTTCGACACAAGTTCAGGCGACAACACGCTCTGGCAGACGTACGGTGCAAGCAAATGGGCTTTAACTGGCTTTACTCGGGCGTTTAAAGATTCTTTAGACGGTACCAACATAAAAGTAAGTGGATTCTACCCTGGTGGATTTGAAAGTAATCTCTATGAGAGCGCTGATCGTCCAGAATCCCATGATCAGCCGTGGATGATGAAAACAGAAGATGTTGCTAGCGCACTTATATTTTGCTTGACACAACCAGAAGATGTCCTAGTTGAAAAGCTTATAGTCACTAAATTCTTTGGGTCTAAGGGAAAATTACCATGAAACACATTACGCGTAGCCACGCTAAAGAAATTAACAACAGTAAGACGTGTCAGGTTATTGAATACCCATTCGATGAAAGAGATATAAATGGATCAGTCATAAGTGTAAATGGTAGATATCCTGAATCTGGATATGTTATAAACGAAATCTGTAAAGAGGTTGTCTATATAATTTCAGGTAAAGGCTCCTTGACTACAGTTAAAAACACTGCTGAGTTTAGTGAAGGAGATTCACTGTATATCGGTGCTGGAGAAAAGTATTTCTGGGAAGGTAACTTTGAATCATATATGGCTTGTACACCTGCTTTCTATCCCGAACAACACAAGGGGATCGCATGAAACTAGTCCTATGTTCTGAAGGTTTTCATACCCCTAATACCATCGAAGCTTGTGTAAATTTAGTTGGTAAACCACAGGATCAAATAAAGATTGGGATTATTAACGAAGCGTATGCCGTAGAACAAGGAGATAAGCGCTGGGTTTTGCATAATCTGCAGTCAGTGTTTGATAATTTCAAAGCCGAAATCGATATCGTTGATCTTCTCGCATTACCTATTGACGAAGTTGAAACACGATTTGCGAATAAAGATGTTATCTTTGTGGTCGGTGGCGACACTGACTACTTAATGAGTGTTTACCAAAAAACTGGCTTCGATAAGTTACTACCTAAGCTACTGGAATCAAAAGTTTATGTTGGTAGTAGTGCTGGTTCAATGGTAGTTGGCAGTCGTATATCAGCAGCAGCCTATAAATTAATCTATGGCGAAGAAAGCAAATACAACATCACTGATTATCTTGGTCTTGTAAATCTATCAATCATGCCTCATCTAGATTCACCGGACTTTCCGAATCGAAAAGAAACTTTGCTAGAAGCAGTAGGTAGTTTTGAGGGAAAAGTATATGGTTTACGTGATGATAGTGCCGTAGTGATAAATGAACGTGAGATATATCTGATCGGTAGCAATCCGATAGTAATAGAGAATGGAAAAATTAAGGAATGAAAAGGTTATTCCTCGCATCAAGTGGACTGGAAGCTATCAAAACATTTGTTGGGTCTGAGCCATCTACTGTAAAGCTACTATTCATACCTACAGCAGGAAACCTTGACGAAAACATTTGGTGGATAGATAAAGACCGTGACGTGCTGAGTAAAATGGGTTTTATAATCACAGAACTTGACATAGAGAAAGTTTCCATGCAAGAAATGGAAGATAAACTTAAAGATAGCAATATTGTCTACATAGCAGGCGGTAATACATTTCACTTATTAAAAACATTACGGCAAAGTGGCTTCGATAAGCTTCTCACAGATTATGTCAACAATGGAGGCTTGTATGCTGGTGCGAGTGCAGGAGCATTGGTAGCTGGTGTCGACATCGAACCTGTTTCATCAATTGACGAACCAGAAAAAGTTGAAGGTTTAGAATCAACTGTAGGCCTAGGATTTGTCGATATCGTACCAATACCTCACTATGACATGAAAGATCGAACAAAAACTATAGATGCAATTAAAGAGAAATATGGCAACAAACACGAGATAGTTCTTCTGACAGATGATCAAGCAGTACTGGTTGAAGGCAATAATTGGAAAATAGTTGATAGTTCTAGAAGCCCATTAGAACACGAATGGTTCAAACGCAACCATCTAGAGTAGTTATTGAAAAGGCGAATACTACCCCGGCACGAGTCAGGTTCTATGCGTACACTGAGAAGGCATAAGAAAGAAAATACTTTAATAACACAACTGTTGTAGCTACCTGTATTTTTCTAGAAACTCGAAACAGTGAAGAGGCTTTACTGTGGCTTTAGGAACTTAAAAACAAATGTGTCATAGTTATGGTATGTCTGAAGATTACAAACTAGCTGAAAATGTAGTTACCGCCAACAACAAAGGTAGCTATAACGTATACATAACCAAAGACAAAATTTACTTTGTATCCATCGATAATTACACTCCAGAACTTAGAAGATTAAGTAATATCAGCGGAACTTTGGGAGGCATAGGAGGAGTATTAGGTATTGTAGGTATATTCCTGATAAGTATCCCAATTGGCATTTTTATATCCCCGCGCTACAACAGAGAGAAGGAAAAAGCTCTAGAGAAAATGAAGGACATAAGCGTTCAAGAACTTGAAAAGTTAAAAGGTTACAGTTGCATGCGACAAGAAGTTGAGTTTGAAAAAACAAAAAAGGAAGACTACAAAGTCCACATTGGCAAGGATTGGCTACTTCTTACCGAAACAGATGCATCAAGTCTTCATAATGAGCTAACAGAGAAGTAGATTAATTGTTCTGATATACTTCGCTTAAGAGGTTTGTGTCGCCCAGTGCATTTGCGAGGAGACACAAGCCTCTTTTTTATGTAAATAAGCATTAGCACTTAGACATGTAGAGTGCCAGCTTTATGGTATAATGGGCATATGGGTAACGAACTATTATTTGGGATAATGGGTAGCACCGCAACAGAGGCCACAAAAGGGTTTCTTGAGGTAGTTGGTCTTGCTACAACTCTTATTGCCGTTATTGTTTTCTTTATGGCTGTTCTCGCTTGGTTTCTCGGCATTAGCCCACTACTTTACAGACTAGGACTCGGCCGATGGCGAAGGAAAATATCAGTTTTAGCCAATAGCGACAACTATCCGTCTCTACAGAAAGATCTAATCAGCTCGGGAGTATTTCGAGCCAAAAACGTAGAACATGTAACCAGTAAAAGCCTTGCAGACGTTAAGAATAGTAACCTTATTCTTGTTGACTACAGCTCTTTTACGCCCGCTCAGATAAAGACCATAATTGGTAACAAGCAATCTAGTGCAGGTATGGTCGTTTACTTTCCTGACTTCTCTCCAACTAACCGTGTTCCCGACGATATCTTGAAGCTAATAAACGATGAACCACACTCTGTCCTAGTTAATTTCAGGGGTAGGCTAATAAACGACATCTTAATAACTTTACTGAGCACCAGTTATGAAAAGAGCTGAGCTAAACGAACCACTTCGAGTATACGCTCGGGGACTTTCTCCGACAGCCACCGAACGTGATCTAATTACTAAAATATATGGCTCAATAAATTCTTTGCTAGGTACTGCTAATTGTATCCAAATCGGTTCATATCCACGCTGTACGGCAATTACACCCCTTCATGATTTAGATGTCCTGTATGTTTTAGGAAGGTGGGACGAAAAGAATCACAGCCCCGAATCAACACTACAGCAGCTCTACAATAACTTACTTCACAACTACAGTAACCCAACCAATTACGACGTAAGTCTTTCGAGACAGACCCATTCTGTTACTATTGAATTCAATGAAGGTAACGACATAGCACTGTCCGTAGACATTGTTCCAGCCTATACATTTTCCTCAAACCAATATGGTGACCCTACCTATAAGGTGCCTGAAGTAATAAAACAGTCGAACCACGAAGTACGTCATCGCTCACAATGGGATCCCTACCAAGACGGTGCTTGGATACACTCAGATCCGCGTGGTTACATATCTGTAGCAACAGAAGTCAATTCAGAGAATAGTGATTTTAGAAAAGCGGTTAAAATCGTAAAAGTCTGGAAGCATCATTTAAAGAATGCCGATGAAAATCTCAAGTTAAAGTCATTCCATCTTGAACAAGTAATAACAAAAATGTTCCAAGACGATCCCTTACTCGATATGTTTGATGCTTTATTTAACTTTTTCGTGGATTTACCATCTGTTATTTCTACGCCTAATCAGATAGCAGATCGTGCAAATTCGAATAAATACATTGATGACTATTTGGTAGACTTAACCGATAGTCATAAGAACAAAATCATTTCTGCACGAGACAATGTTCTTATCTCTCTGGAAAATATCAAACCAACTACGGATATTTCGGAGATATTAGAGCCTAACTTCAAACAGCGTAACCGAGATGAGAAATTTATGTTTGATCACCGTGTACCCTTGCACATAGATCACGACAATAGACAACTTGCTATACATTACGATGAAGCCACGCCGAATCGACTAGAACGAAGACTAGCAAGCCGAAAACATCAACCAATTGGTAACAAATTATACTTCAAGATTATTGAGGGTTTTGACGATGCAATGACATATTTTTGGAAAGTCAAAAACTCAGATAGTTTAGATGCAGATAAACGACGTGGCGAAATAACAAAAGGTGGTACAAAAAACCATCCAGAAACAACAGCTTGGCCGGGTGAACATTATGTTGAATGTTACGCTGTTAATGAAGAGGGTGTCTGCACCGATTTTGCACGAGTCGAAGTTCCTATTGCAGCTCAATAGAAATCTCCATTTCATCATGAAATGGAGATTCCAGGCGATGTAAAAACTCTATTAGCAGATTGAACGTTGGAATCGCCTGTCACTAGCTATGCTCACGATTATTATTTGTATTACTTTTAGTTTCGTTTACAGATGATAAGAGTCTATAATATTGTGTAATATGGCATTCAATGAAGACACTAGAGTTAAAATCCCTGCGCTTATACATTTGACTAGACTCGGCTATGTATATTTCTCTCTGAAAGACCCTCAATACACAATAGATCCTGACACAACGATTATTTCTAGCGAACTAAAGAAACAGCTACGGTTACTCAACGAAGATGCAACTCCAGAGTTAATCGATCAAGAGCTACGTAATATACACGAAGAACTTAACTACGATGATTTGGGTAGAGCATTCTTCAACCGATTGATCGGTGAAGGCGAAGGTAACTTAAGACTTATTGACTGGGATAACTTCTCAAAAAATTCATTCCACGTTACTACCGAGCTAACAAACAAGAATGACGATGATGAATTCCGGCCAGACATTACAGTATTCGTGAATGGATTGCCACTGTCATTTATTGAGGTTAAAAAGCCAAACAACCAAGAAGGTATCAAGGCTGAACGTGACCGTATTCACACTCGATTTAAAAATGATAAATTTCGCCGCTTCATCAATATGACGCAATTGATCATATTCTCAAATAACATGGAATATGACGATTCTGATAACAACCTACTTCAGGGCGCATTCTATGCAACAACTGCAAAAAACTCAGATACGCACTTCAATAACTTTCGAGAACAAAAGAAATCAGAATACATTGATGAAATAAAGGAAATTGACGAAAAAACAGAAGACTTTATTCTTGCAGACAGCAACTGCAAAGTGATCAAGCATTCACCTGAGTTTCTAACCAATAGAGATATCGATACACCCACTAACCGAATACTCTCTTCACTTCTCAGCCTCGATAGACTAAAAGATTTATTGAAGTACGCAATTTGTTACGTCAATGAGGTTGATGAGGACACCGGCAAAGTAAGCATTCAGAAGCACATAATGCGCTATCCTCAGTTCTTCGCAACGAAAGCTATTAAGTCTAAACTAGATGAAGGTACGAAAAACGGTGTCATTTGGCATACACAAGGCTCTGGCAAAACGGCCTTAGCATTCTACAACGTACGCTCACTTAAAGATTACTTCGCAAAAAAAGGCATAATACCGAAATTCTACTTTATTGTGGACCGTATTGATCTCGCCAATCAGGCAAAGGATGAATTCAGCAAAAGAGGGTTGGCTGTAAAAACTATCGACAGCAAAGACTCGCTCATGAAGGATTTCGAGAAGAATACTTCAACTGAAGGTATAACTGTTCTGAATGTTCATAAGTTCAGAGAAGACACGGTGGCGCTAGATGATAGTGGCTATGACATTAACTTGCAGAGAGTGTTCTTTATAGACGAAGCGCATAGAAGTTATGACCCTAAAGGTTCATTCTTAGCTAATCTTTATAACTCAGATAAGAGCTCAATCAAAATTGCACTCACTGGAACACCTCTAATCATCTACAAAGATCATGATGATCGAGGCGATGTTAAAGATTCATCACAAAAAGAAGACAGTAAGACAACACGAAATATTTTCGGAAACTATATTCACAAGTATTACTACAACGACTCAATCCGTGATGGTTACACGTTAAAGCTATTGCGTGAAGAAATAGAAACAAGCTACAAAGAAATTATTAGGGGTGTCATAAGTGATATCAAAGTCCAGTCGGGCGATATCGATAAGAGAGATCTTTACGCACATGAAAAGTTTGTAACTCCGATGCTTGGGTATATAGTCAATGATTTCAAGAATTCTCGTATACGATTCGGTGAAAAGTCTATTGGTGGCATGGTTGTTTGCGACAGCTCTGATCAAGCACGAGAGATGTTCCGAATTTTTAACGAAACTGCCAGTGAGCACAACTTAACATCAGCTCTTATCCTTCATGATGAAGATGATAAAGATACACGTAAGAAAAAGACTAAAGCCTTTAAAGACGGGAAAATTGATCTGCTATTCGTCTATTCAATGCTCTTAACTGGCTTTGATGCACCTAGACTAAAGAAACTCTATCTCGGACGCAAGATTCGTGCACATAACCTTCTGCAAACACTTACACGAGTCAACCGGCCATATAAGAACTTCAAGCTTGGATACGTGGTAGATTTTGCAGACATTTCTGCTGAATTTGAGATTACTAACCAAGCCTACTTCCGTGAATTAAAATCTGAATATAGCGAGAATCTTGATGACGAAGATCCATCAAACATTTTCGGCTCTTTGTTTATGAGTAAAGCGGAAATTGATGAGCAGATAAAAGAAGTTGAATTGGCAATAGCCGACTTTACTACCGAGAACCTCGAAACATTCAGTAGCCAAATAACTGCGATAGATAGTCGAGAGCAAATTCTACAGCTAAAAAATGCGCTTGAATCTGCGCGTGATGTTTATAACGTCGCAAGACTATTAGGGTATACGGAGATACTCGATAAGTTAGATTTTAAGATGTTAGCAAAACTCCTCACTATGGTTAGTGACCGTTTAAAACTCCTCAATCTAAAAGAAGCAATGAATGACGTTAACTCAAAAGAGCTGCTTAATACAGCGATAGAAGATGTTGTATTCAGCTTTGTGAAAACTGGAGAAGAAGAACTAAGACTTCTATCTGAAGATCTTCATAATATTGCCGGTAAGGTTAGATCTGAATTAGATAAAAACTTTAATAAAAAAGATCCTGAGTGGCTCAGTCTTTACGAAGCGTTCCTGCGATTACTTGATAAGCACAATATTGATCCAAACGCAGAAGATCTCAAAAACATGCAGTTTGAAAGCGAATCATTAAAGCAGATATTTGATCAAATCAAAGAACTTAATCGCAAGAATTCTCAACTACTCGCTAAGTTTGACGGTGACCGGAAATTTGCAGTTATATTCAAAAGACACCAAGCTACAGGAAAAGTTAGTGACAACATGCCACTTTATAACCTACTTGATGATGCTAAGGCAAAAATTGATGCTAGGTTAAGTCAAAACCAAAACCTCCTCGCAAATACGGGCTATTTTAGGCAAGCTACAGGAGAAGATATTCTCGATAGCTTCCAATCAGGCAAATACGAAGTTGATTCAGGCATAGTGCGAACACTGGTAACTCATACTGCTGACGAATACATAAACGAATACCAGGGAGAATAAAATGGAAGTTACTGAATTTTCTAATAAAGCGAAGCAGTTGATAGATGATATTAAAGGCATTTGTGCCAGTGCAGGGCTTGGTGGCGATGCAAATGAATATAAGATAGTCACTCAGAGCTTTTTATATAAATTCCTTAACGACAAGTTCATGTTCGAAGTTGGAAAAGTTAATCCAAACCTAAAAACATATGAAGATCTTAAAGCACTAAGTGATAACGAATATGACTTACTGCTAATAAAAATTGGTACTAAAACGGCTCATCTAAAACCCGAGCATCTATTGGAGTTTTTATTTACAAAACAAAACGATTCCGACTTTGCCAAGCTTTTCGATAATACTTTAAACGATATCGCCGTAAACAACTCCGATGTGTTCTCTGTGCATACCTCAGGCAATACAGAAATACGACTATTCGAAGAAGAGCTATTGCAAGATGCTGTGAATGACAAATCTCAGCATGATGTAACGGCTCGACAAATTGTTAATAAGCTAACAAACAGTAAGTTTAATTTTGACGCTATTTTCGCGGCAGGTTTTGACTTCTTCTCGACACTGTTCGAGTACATGATAAAAGACTACAACAAGGATGGTGGTGGTAAATATGCCGAATATTACACACCTCACTCAATTGCAAAAATCATGGCGGAAATCTTAGTTGGAGATGACAAGCCAAGTAATGTGACTGCTTATGATCCTGCCGCAGGTTCAGGTACGCTTTTGATGAATATAGCACATAAGATTGGGCCCGATAAGTGCACTATATATTCACAAGATTTATCACAGAAATCTTCAAACCTATTACGACTCAACCTAATTCTTAACAACCTCAGCCACTCAATTGACCATATCGTTCAGGGCAATACAATAAAAGAACCGAAGCATATAACAAGCAAATTTGACTACATAGTAAGTAACCCGCCATTCAAACTAGATTTCTCAGAAGATCACGATCACATTACCAGCTCTCCTAATTTTAATGACAGATTCTTTGCAGGTATTCCAAATATTTCCAATAAAGACAAAGATAAAATGGCCATTTACTTACTATTCATTCAGCACATTATGTTTAGTTTATCTGATAAAGGTCGTGCTGCAGTGGTTGTTCCCACGGGATTTCTAACTGCTCAAAGCAACATAGAAAAGACAATTAGATCTAAATTAGTTGATAATAAGTGGCTAAAAGGTGTCGTATCTATGCCATCAAACATTTTCGCCACTACCGGTACGAATGTTTCTGTATTGTTGATAGATAAAACTAATACTAAAAAAGTAGTACTGGTTGATGCATCAAAGCTAGGAACGAAAGTTAAAGATGGTAAAAATCAAAAAACCTTACTTAGTACCAAAGATGAGCAAATAATTATTGACGCATTTAGTACCGGAGAATCTATAGAAGATTTTTCTGTTGTGCTGGATTATGACGAAATTGCGGTTAAAAATTATAGTTTTAGCGCCGGTCAATATTTCGATATAAAAATTGAATACTCAGAAATTACTAATATTGAATTTAATCAAAAACTAGCTAAGCATATATCAGAACTTAACGAACTATTTGAGAAGTCCAAGAAGTATGAGGTTGAATTAATTCAACGATTGGACAAGATAAAATATGAAGAATAATTGGCAAAAAGTTAGAGTTGGTGACGTAGTAGACATAAGGAGAGGATCATCTCCAAGACCAATTGATGATTTTATATCGAATTCAGGAATGCCTTGGGTTAAAATTTCTGATGCGACATCAACAGACAGTAGATATATAAAATCAACTAAACAATATATTAAAGAAGTTGGTGTAAAAAATAGTGTAATCGTAAAACCTGAAGATTTAATCATCTCTAATTCAGCAACTCCTGCATTACCCAGAGTAATGAAGATAGAAGCATGCGTACATGACGGTTGGTTAGTTGTTAGTAATTATCATGGTATAGATAGAGACTTTTTATTTTATGCTATTGTTTTTTATCGCAAATGGCTACTAAATCAAGGAAACGGCAGTATATTTAAAAACCTAAAGACTGATATATTAAAAGACTTTATTATTTTGTTGCCTCCTATGATTACGCAAAAAGGTGTAGCAGAATTACTGGTCAATATAGATGAGAGAATTGAATTAAATAATAGAATTAACGAAGAGCTAGAGCAAGCAGCGCAGCTTATTTACGATTATTGGTTTGTCCAATACGACTTTCCTAATGAAAACGGTAAACCCTACAAAACATCAGGGGGTAGTTTAAAATATTCTACAGAACTAAAAAGAGAGATTCCTAATAGCTGGAAAACTGTCACGCTTAAGCAGATCGCAAAAGTCATTATGGGACAATCACCAAAAGGGTCTTCGTACAATGAAAATAATATCGGCGTCCCACTACTCAACGGACCTGCCGACTATGAAAACGGCTCCTTGGTGGGCAGAATATTTACTACCGAACCCACAAGGCTATGTGTTAAAAATGACCTGGTCTTATGCATTAGAGCGACAATCGGTAATTTAACTTATGCAGAAAAAGAATTTTGTCTTGGACGTGGTGTTGCTGCAGTAAGTGTCAATGACACTAGCATGTCAGAATTAATTTATTTTGCACTTCTACAAGAGATAGAACGTTTCAAGATTCAAGCAACCGGAAGTATTATTGTCGGGATAACAAAAGATGATTTAACTGACTCAATTATCCTACAACCTGACCAAGAATTACTATCCAAATTTCATGATATTACACAACCCTTCTTTGATAAGATTCGCATAAATAAAGCTGAAAATCTGGATTTAGTTAGGCTTCGAGACTGGCTCCTCCCTATGCTCATGACAGGACAAGTGACAATAGGAGAATAATTATTATGAAGGCTACTCAACCCGATTCAATTACTAAATTCATCAAGTCCAACGAACTTACCTTCGAAATACCTGTCTATCAAAGAAACTACGATTGGGATATTGAAAACTGTGAAAAGTTATTTGAAGATGTACTTGAAGGTATTAGAAGTAAGCGAAAACACTACTTTGGAAACATAGTTTATTACGAAGCAGGTCGTGATCCTTTTTCAGGGTTTACTCGTTACATATTGATAGACGGACAACAACGTATAACTTCGGTCATGCTGCTACTCGCTGCCGTGCGTGATGAAGAAGAGGATGAGTCCAATAAAGCCAGACTTACTTCTACATACCTAACCAATGAAAAAGCTGATGAGAACTTCCGAGTAAAACTTAAACAAGTAGAAACAGATAGAAATGTTTATGAAGCAATTGTTGAAGGACGCATGGAGGCCATTAATAAGAGTTCAACCATCTACAGAAACTATAATAAGTTCCGCAATCTTGTTAAATCCGCCAAGACTGGGCACGACTACACTTCAACCGATTTGCTTGAAGGCATCAATTATTTAGATATTATTGCAATTGATCTTGAATCTGAAAAAGAAGGTTCTGAATCACCACAAGTGATCTTTGAAAGTATCAATGCAACGGGTAAGGCACTTTCTGCAGCGGATCTCTTACGTAACTTCCTTCTTCTAGAGGTAGGGACGGATAAGCAGGAAGAGTATTACAAGAACTATTGGCTAGTAATTGAAAAGAACGTTGGCAACGATAACATTAGTGATTTTATACGCCGATATCTTACTCTCGAAACTAATGAAGATATAAAACGAGACACTGAATATAAAGAGTTCAAGAATAGCTACAAAGAGTATTTTACAGATGCCGAAGATGCCATAAAAAAACTAACGCATTATTCTAAATATTATCATTGGATAAAGCGACCAGAAGCAGTCAGTAAAGAACACCCGAAAACTAGCCTTCTTTTGCAGGATCTGGACGACTTAAGAATGATACCTGCAACCCCAACAATTATGTGGCTACTCGAAAAGGCAGATACTGCGCAAATGAGCTTTGATGAAGTAAATGACGTGTTTGATGTCATTGCATCATGGTCATTTAGGGCTCGTATCACCAACATTATTAATACGGGTGAAATTGGTAATATCCTTACTACGAAGATTCTTGAATTTCTTAAGAATAAAGATAACGAAGACTCCTATGCAGACTATCTCTGGTTTGAATTATCAAATTATCGTCTTCATGATATCTATCCAAGCGATGATATGTTTAGAGATGCATTCACTAGGTACGACTTCTATAAAAACTATAGAAGATACGTACAGCAGAAATTATCGTCCTCAATATCACGAGATCAGACCGAAATTGTACTAGAGTCTATCGAGCATATAATGCCCCAGTCCATTAAACCAGATAAATGGCCGGGTATTTCAGCAGGCGAACATGTTGAATGGGTAAACACAATTGGCAACCTTACCCCACTCAATATGCCAGATAACCTAGATAATTCTAATCATTCATTTGCAGATAAAGTCGCAAATATTAAGAATTCAGATTGGCAGATAACTCGAGAAGTCGATACTGAAAATGGATGGAATATTGAATCGATACAAAAGAGAGGAAATAATCTTGCCGAAAAAGCAGTGTCTGTATGGAGATCCCCTAAGCAGCGCACACGAGATATTGAATTAGCTCGACGAGTAGGCAATATGGAGCGTGCTAAAAAGTATATAGAACTTATTAACGAACTAGAACTTCCATTTATTCAGATTGACGAAGAGCACTCAAACAATACCTACGTACGACTTACCACTGATTACATGACCTCTTTAATCCCATCTATTGATAGAGACAAAGGACCTTGGAGAAGTGGTAGTGCATACTACTATGAATTCCAGAGTGAATCGACGAGTAACCGTGTACGCATAAGCTTATCGTTTGGCGCAGATGCAGTTTCTGAAGAACAAACTGCTGGGCAAAAAGCAGTGATGGATTTTGTGAATAAGTATCCTCCTAAAAAGGATTGGCTTTATTTTCGTCCTATAGGTTGGACTCTTAATCATGAAGATGGTGAAGAGACATTGAGGGATGAAGTATACAGAGTTTTATCAGAAGTAATACCTCGATTCGAGCAAGAACTAGACGATGCCGTTAAAGGGCATGTAGGCTAGGATAAGCTCATGATGACTTTATCTAAGTCTGACTACACAACCTATCTTAAACACCCTGCATGGCTATGGATAAAGAAGCACGCTAAAACAATTCTCCCACCGATTGATCCTGCTACTCAGGCAATATTCGATACAGGTCATGAGTTTGAGCAATACGCCGAAGCCCTATTTCCCGGTGGAGTAACACTTGGATTTAATGACTACGACGAGTACTTATCTTTACCAGAAAGAACAACTCAAGCCCTCGACGAAGGTATGCATACTATCTTTCAAGGTAGATTTGAGCATGAACAGCTAACCTTTATCTGTGATGTTATTCAGGTGGTTGAAGGTAAAGAAGTGGATCTTATTGAGATTAAGTCCAGTACAAGCGCAAAACCAGAACACATTGTAGATTTGGCATTTCAATTAGTAGTGCTAGAAAAATGTGGATTCACTGTACGACAAATAGCGGTTATACACGTAAATAATCAATATGTACGCAACGGGACTATAGATCCAAAACAAATTACTGCTAGGACAGATGTTACGGAAAGCGTAAAAGCTATACGAGACTTTACTTTGCTAAAAATTGATGAAGCTTTGCAAGTCATAGCACTCACAGAATGTCCCGATGTATCACCGCTCAACGCAGTTTCAAAGTCGTTTGGAGAATGGCTAAATATCTACAAACATATTAAGAGCCCTAAGCAGGGCAGTATTTATGATCTATGCCAAATGGACGCTAAATCATTACAGAATCTTCTAGACAACAACATCGCATTTATAAAAGATATCCCTGAAGATTTTGTACTTAAACCGAAACAAAGATTACAGGTTGAAGCGTTTCGTATGGGCGTACCAACAATTCATAAAGATAAAATTAGTGAATTCCTAGAAACATTCACGTACCCACTTTACTATTTTGATTACGAGACGCTAGGAAGCCTCGTGCCGTATTTCGATGGTCTTAAACCATATCAACAGCTACCGTTTCAGTACTCACTGCATGTTTTAGAAAGTGCCGATTCAGAAATAAAACACTACGAGTATCTACATAAAGACAATTCTAATCCTGCTAAACCATTAACGGAGGCATTGATGTCTCAGATAGGTGAAAGTGGTACTGTTATTACTTGGAATATGGGCTTTGAGAAGAGTTGTAATGCACTAATTGGGTCATTGCTACCTGAATATGCTGAGTTTTATGAAAAACTGAATGACCGAATCATGGACCTTATGACGCCTTTTTCTAAGAATTGGTATGTAGATTCTGCATTTAAAGGAAGCGCTTCGATAAAATATGTATTACCAGCACTTATCCCCGAACTATCTCATAAGAATTTAGATATATCGGAAGGCGGTACTGCTCAACGATTATGGATGGAGGCTGTATTGGATGGTAAACGTGATGATGAAAAAGAAAAGATCCTAAGCGACTTAATAGAGTATTGTAAGCTAGATACCTTAGCGATGGTCGAGATCTACAGAAAATTGGTTTCGCTATGAAACCAGACATCTATCTTGATATCGACGGTGTGCTATTGGCGAACGACTTGAATCCCGCTAACCATGCAAACGACTTCTTAAGATTTGTACTTAATAAGTATCCTGATACTACCTACTGGCTAACAACACATTGTCAGGGTGATGCTGACATACCTATTCAACATATAGGTCATCTTTTCGAACCTGATGTCGTAGAACTCATGAAAAGGATTAAACCTACTACTTGGGACTTGGCGAAAACAAGAGCGATAGACTTCACAAAACCGTTTTTATGGTTTGATGATGATATGTTCTATGAAGAAAAACAAGAACTAATGAAACACAATGTACTGGATAACTGGATAGAGGTTGATTTGTCTAAAGATCCCGATCAACTTTCAAAGTTTCTGGCTAGCTTTCCAATACCTTCAAATATTTAACAGAAGCAAATATAAGCTATGAGTTAGCTCCAGTACTACCACTTTCGTCCTTGTTTACTCGTTTATCAATTTCAGCTAGTAGGGTAAAGAATTCTACTAGTGTTGCTATATCTTCTTCTGAGAGTTTCCTTTTTTCTGTAGGTTCTTCAATACTCAAGACGTAACTCCTTCTATCCGATGACTTTTTCGATTATTTTCATAAGTAACTCCGACTTTTTTATCGGGTGCTAATTTAGTCACGTCTTTGTCGCCTTTATCATTATCAACTACCACTGATCCGTATTTTTCTTGTGATAAGATTTTAATTCTACGCGCCATCTCTAGGTTAGATTCACTTGATAATATTACAGTTCTACCAGAGATTGGCTCTTGGGCATTAATTGCAGATATGCGGGCGTAGAAATTATACGAAGGCAGATTAGATAACTCGTTCTCTTCAATGAATGGTTTAAATAGTGGGAGTATCAGCCTCTCGTCGGCCGGGCTACCTGATCTAAAGGCTATAACCGTACCTACATTTGCTAGGATAATATCTACAAGTCTTTGCTCTACTTGTTGCTGGGTAGATTGTTCAGCCATTATAAGAAATAGCTTATACTTCCTCGCTTCAGATAACATCTGTACAAAACTCATAGTCGCGAAGTTCTGAAATTCATCTACGTATAAGTAGTAAGAACTGCGTTTGCTGTGTGTTTGCCTAGCACGTCTGAGTGAGGCTAGTTGCATCTTGGCTAGTATTGTTACTCCGAACAACATAGAAGTATCTTCTCCGAGTAAACCTTTAGAGAAGTTACAGATTATGATCTTTTTTTCGTCCATGGCAGTATCAAAATTAACGGTAGATTTATTTTGCTCTAGTATCCGTTTAGCACTTGCTGAAAACAGGAATCGACCAATCTTAGCAGTAATACCGGCTGCCATTTTAACTCTCTGATAATCACCAGCTTTACCTATCTCATTCTTCCAGAAGTTTTTAAGATCTTCATTCTCAAGATTATTAACTACACCTTTTCGGTACTTGGCATCATTTAGTAGTCTGAATATTGTAAATAGATTTGCTTCTTCCATGGTAAGCGCAGTTTGAATGGTATTTCGGAGTACGTATTCAATGCGATGTCCACCGCTATCATCTTCAGAGAATATTTTACGTAACACCGATACCGTAGATTCAGTTACGATATCCTTCTCACGAAGTAACTCATCACCAGATATATGTTCAGGTAGCTCTAGTAGATTTATACCAATTGGATGAGATAAGTCATCAGGATTAATGTAGATAACGTCCTTCATGCGTTCTTCCGGTATATAGCCTAGTAGTTCTTCAGCAAGATCTCCGTGTGGATCAATTACAGCCAGTCCCTTACCGGATTGTATATCCTGTACAATTTGGTATTTGAGCATGGTTGTTTTGCCGTTACCCGTACCACCAATAACATACATATGACGTTGTCTTTCAGCCTCTGTTAGTCCAATCGGTGTTATTTGACCTTGATGATGGTTTTCACCAATAAGTACATCTAATTGAGTACCATTCTTGAGAGAGATAGTTGCTGGTAACGTTTTTGCTAAGGATTTTACAACGTTTTCTATGTTGGCATGTTCGGAGTGGGGGAAGTGGTACATTCCTGCAAGTTCCTCACTAGATAAATATATCGGGCGGAATACATCTCCCATAAGTCGTTTTCTAAACAGCCATACCTGAATTTTCTTTTGTACTTTAATGCGGTATCTTTTCGTTACCAGTCTTTGCAATTTCTCGTTTGCGTATAGGCTTACGGCACTCGCAATAGAATTAGCTCGCTCAGACGATTCTTTAGCGGAGTCTACATAAATGCAGGCACGGATACTTGATGCAAAGTGCGGTTGATCAAGTTTCTTACTAATCTCATCTACCATCTCAAGTTCAAAGAAACTCAAAGAGCGTTCAGGTTTAACATGTTTACTAACTTCACTTTTCCTTTGAAGCTCTACATCTTTACGAGTGACATTGGGTTGTGTTTCGGGATGAAATATCATCGATACTGCATCCGCTAGTCCAAATAACACACTGCTAAATATTCTTCCTATAAACCCTAGTCCAACCGGCAACCTATGCCTATATTGATTGACCATCTCCTGATTAGCCAGTACCCTACGTTTTAAACGCTTTGCCTCTTTTAATCTTCTTGGAGATACGCACACCTGATACATAACAAGTTCGTCCGTGCCTAGTTTTGTCATGGCACCCGTAATGTAGCTCATTGGATCGTGGGTATCGTCCCTGTCGTATTTCATAAGAGGATACATGTAGTGGCTATTCTGTCTAAATCTAAGTATTCTAAAATTAGCTGCATTATAAGGTACTATAGGATCATCAATAATTTTTGTCGCTACATCGGGTACGTGTGATGAAATGAGCCTACGAAACATATCAGCACCAGTTTCAGGTACTCTTGTAATAAACCTAATACCTTCTTTGCGGGTACTTACTATTTCAAGACTATAGAGAGAATTAATCCCCATTAATCTGTGTGTCAAACTGCGACTCAGCCCAAGGCCATGTAGTGCCCTCATAAGAGTTATATTTGCTTGTGGGTGCTTATTTCGAAATGCTGGAGGAATAAGCTCAATAACAACGTATGATTGTCTAAGATTATATATAAAAGCAGTTATTCTACGAATAATTACCATGATTAAACTACAAAGTAGAAATACCGCTAGAAAAAGGGCGATGTTTTTGGCTACAGATATAAAATCAGAAAGTTGGAACTGCATATGTTCCTTTCGGTTCCCCAGTTAAAAAGATTCTTGGATTTACTGTGACACCATATACATAGACCATAAAATGTAGGTGTGGCCCGGTAGATTCACCTGTGTTTCCCATATTGCCGATTAGATCACCTGGCTTTACTTCTGTACCAATAGCAAACTCCACCACGCTATCAAGGTGACAATATTGTGAGGATATATTATTACCATGATCTAATCTGACTGATTTGCCACAGTCTCCGGCTGGGTCATTATCGACAATGACAATCTTACCTATAGAAAAAGGTGTTACTGGCTCACCACTTAACCCCCGCTCATTTGCTATATCAATACCACTATGAGGGCCAAGAAATCTATTTTTACGCCACAATTCCCAGGTACCAAATTCATCTGATACATATCCGCGAGTAGGCCAAGTGCTAGATATTGGTAACTCCGCAACTTTTACGCCGTCGGGATTAAATATCTCGACCAATTTAGTTACAGGATTAACAGCAGCCAAAGCGTCGCCGACTAACTGTATGCCTGAACTAGCAACCACTACAACTGCAAAGGCAGGAAGTAGTATTAAAACTGCAAGCGTCGCTAGAACTATTTTTAGTTCAGTTTTGGATGATTTCAGTATCCAAAGGAAAATCCACATTTTAGGTGTATATTTCCGTCGGATTAGTTGTTATGAGTGGATGTTCTTTTTCTGAGGCAACTACTTTTACTGCAACGTGGTTCTTATCGGCAATAATCAATGCATCACCCTTGTCGCAGGTAAGTAGGAAATTGCTCTCATATTCACTTAGCCCAAACTGTGAAACAACATTCTTGATAGTTGTTGTGTCTTGCCGCATCAGAATACGCAGAGCCGATTGTGATGCAATTGCACGCCCATAGTCGCTTCGCAGAAAGTCATTAGCCTGCTGAGAGATTATTGACACGCCAAGATAGTACTTACGTGCTCTACGCACTAAACCTGATATAAAGCGTGCTGATTCTTCATGTTCTAGTAATAACCAGCCTTCATCAATAACTAGTAGCCGTTTCTTTGGTTCGTTCTTTACTTGGTTTTGTACATAGTTAGAAATAATAAGCATCATAATTTGCCGTAGTGTTTCCGGCATATCTTTGATATCAAAAACTACGAGACGGTTATCTAGACTAATATTACTTTGTGAATTAAAGACAGTCGCCAGTGAACCAGATATGTATTTCTCAAGTCTCTCACATAGTTTAAGTTGTCCAAGGCCTTTAAGTTCTGCGTACAAATCACTAAGTATCGGAGGCTTATTATTCTTAGCCTTTTTATAGATACCAAGCAGTGCTTTATCTACTGCTGCTTTTTCTGCAGAATTAAGTCCTTCTGCCATGAGACTTACTACCTCCATAAGATCTTGTACATGTTCACTTAAATCTTTCTTTGAGGTGGATTTGGTTTGGATATCAAAAGGATTTAATTTCTGTCTACTATTCGCTGATAGTTTTACGTAGCTACCATCAACCGAATCACTTAGAAGTTTGTACTCACGCTCGGGATCAATCACTATGACTGATGTACCCTGCATTAACTGCCGTAGTATCTCAACCTTAGTTGCATAGCTTTTACCCGAACCACTCTGTGCAAAGACGATTGAGTTGGCATTATGTAGACTAAACCTATCAAGAATTACTAAAGAGTTATTAGACTTATTTACTCCGTAGAGAATACCTGATTCCTGTACTAGCTCACTACTCATAAAGGGGAATGTGAGACTGGCCGAACTACTGTCTAGGTTTCGTTTCTGACCCAGTACATCTTCTGCCCTCGGTAATATCGACTGAATACCTTCGTTTTGTTGATAGCGGGCTACTTTTGTATAGAAAAGCCGTGCACCCATAGCGTTTTCAAGAAGTTTTGTTGTCTTATCTAACTCATCAAGCGAACTTGCCGATACGCAGACGTAGATACTAATTTGAAACAGCATTTCTTGACCACGCTGAATCTTATCTCTAAGTTCCATAGCACTTTCTAGCGGATCAGTAACTTCAGGCCCGACAATTTTACCTGCACGAACCATTGCTCGCTTGGTGCTTTCTAGTTCAGTTATTTTGCGGTGTAGTTTAGGCAAAGCCTGCGTCGCTTCAACTTGTGAGATGTGATAGCTAATATCTACGTTGTGGTTGAAAGTAATGAGTGAGTTTAGCCAGCCTGAACTAGCAATAAATGGATAGCCCGATATTAACATAGTGCGCATATATACACCGTCAATCACTAGATAATCAGGTGTTTCTTCTAACCCTGCATAGCTAATGATATCTACTGCGTCTTGTTGACCATATTCAAAGCTAAAATCTTTTGGTTTATTGTCTCGTGTCTTCTTCCAGTTTTTAACTTTCTTAGTAAGAACCTTTTTGATATCCGGAGAAGCTAGCGTGCTCATAAATATGCTCCTTCTAGTAAGTTAATGGTCTGATTCGTTAATGGCTGAAGTTTGGCCTGCGTCGGGCTGTAGAAGCTATAGAATAGGTCTAGTGATTCAAGACTATTGAGTGGTCGTACTTGCATACCCATCCGTCCTAAACCTTTAGTAACCATATCGGTACTAAGCTTTAGAGCGGATTTAATAACGTCAAAATCTTTATCTTTGTTCTCGGTTGGAATAACAACGTAGAAAGTTCTAGATAGAATTTTATTACTCTTAACAAGATCTTGTACGAAATGAATATAGTTTTCGGCCTGCGCTTTGTATATCTTTTGTTTTTCATTAGCAGTCTTTGAACGAAAAGATTCAAGGTATCGATCCATATCCATTTCGCGAACTCGTACAAGAATCTGAAAACTAATGTTCAGCGAGTTTAGAAAACTCTGATATGTATCGATTAGAGCATCTTGTTCCTCTTCACTCATAAGTTCAAAGTTAATACTCGAGACTTGCAAAATTCGTGCATACCGATACTTTGGCATTATAATTATGCCATCTCGTACACCTTCAATTGCAATCTGACCTCGTGAGCTTGTGCGATTATTTGACTTCTTTAATAGAGACACGTAATCCTCCTTTTTTTGTTGCATGAAATACTAAGTTGGCTTTTGGCTCCAAGATTATCTCTTCAAGTCGCTTCAAACTTCCAAAATCCATTTCGTGATGAATAAACTTCTTTTTGCTAGTTTCTTCGCTAGCCTGAACTGTATCTGCTTTTACTTCATATTTTTTACGTAGCTGCAGTGAGTTTTTATTGTATGTGTAGAAAGTTGGTCTTAGGTTGTACCTGGAACGGATAATTATCCAATCAACTACAAGTCTGCCTTTAATCCTAATTGCTAGGGACGCGCATACGAGAGCAAATAAAGTCCAAATAACTATCTTGTAGGGTGAATAGCCGAGAAAAGGCGGCAAAAAAACATACATAGCACCACCTAGAAAAACAGGGGCTACTAAAAGTAGCATCTGCTTAAAAGATATGTTGCCAGCGATCTTATCTTCTACAGTAGTAATCTGAGCCGGTACGACGGTTTGTTTCATTTATACTCCTTTAACTTTTGACTTGATGATCTAGTAATATGAACTGTTTGAGGAGGTGCTACCCGACTGGTGCGCATTTTATCTGTAGTGTAGTGAACGCCGTTCATGAATTGGCCACCAAGTTTGCGTAGGGCCCTTGGCCCCGCACTAACGTAACTAAGTTGCATCAGCACTCCCTGTGTCTTAAGAAGGGTAACCAGAGTTGCGACACCGATTATCGTTGCCATTACAGGATCGTATGGCTGTGGTTGACCATCTTTTTTAAGACCAACAAATAAAGTCGCTGCAAGCATTAAGATGACAACATGTATAAAAAGCACAAAGATGTTTGTGATGTAGACCTTTATAGCTGTGGCACTAAAATCCCTAAATCCAGGTACGCTAGACAAGAGTATTGCGAGAGGAGAAAGTATTGCTCCTACGTACAAAGTCACAATACGCATGACGTAATACACTAGCAACATTGTGGCAAGAACCAGAAATACCACCATAATTAGAAGTGCTACCAGACCTTGACCTCCGGCACCACTTACTACGCTAGTCAACGCATCCCATACCGAGAGTGAGTCGAATACGGATTCAATAGCTTTAATCATGGCGTTACTGAGGCTGATGATGAAGTCAATAACAAATATCGACATATTCATACCAAGAAAAGTTAACCCAAGTTTTGGCAAAAGGTGCTTAAATTCAATCTCTTCAAATCCTAATGATGCAGCACTCATGATATGAAAACCAAGTAGTGCTACAACTAATACGAATAGAGCGTTAGCTATTCCTAGTATCGCTAGCCACAACTTAAACACAGCAGGATTATCCGCCATAAGAGGAGTACTTTGAGTAAAGTAATCGAGTGCTGCGACAAAAGGTTTTCCAGCTGTCTCGATGATGTTTTTGAAAAGTCCGATGATAGCTTTTAGGAGAACTTCTGTTAAACCTCCGTCACCATCTCCCGTGTCTATAGGGGCTAGTGACGGAATGTTTGAAATTGTATATTCACCACCACCTTGATAGGCATTACTTAGAATCGCCGTTATTGTTCCTGCAGCGATAACAATTACTAAACCGACAATAGCATTTTTTAAAACCTTTTTAGCGTGTTCTAGTTTTTCAGGATTTCCACGGCTTCCCATATATGAGATACCTGCAGTAATAAGGAAGAATGTCGAGACTACCCCAGCCAGACCAATAAGACTTAACATGATAGGCTGCAGGTAATTTTGTATATCAGTATTGGTTGAGGCTAGGTTCGTTGCAGGGACATGCAAGAACGCTAGCAAATTCATTTAACTCCCAAACGCTTTCCCAGCAACTTCTGAAATGATGTTGCTAAGTACAAAGGCACCAATAGTAATTGCTAGACCCATTCCTGAGTAGAGCAATGTTCTTTTAGATTTATCTAAGTTCTCGGGGTTGCCGGAACTTGTTATGTATCCAAACCCACCGACAACAAAAAAGCCGGTCGCTATGAGACCGGCTAATCCTGCTAGAATTTGGATGACGCTTCGGAGAAAGTTTTCTACTTGTCCGACGCCTCCCGCACTCTGTGCAAAAGCTGTGTCGGTGAGAATGAGTGGCAATCCAATCATCACCATGATGGTGAACAGTTGGAGCATTTTGTTTTTACTCATTCTTACCTCCTTGTAAGCAAAACATAACACATGTGTTTGACATAATGCAAATATATTATTTAATACATAAGCAGTATTCCTGTATTTTATATTGGTTCAAATGAACCTAATTTACTTACATCGCAATTATTCTGCTAAGAATTTTCTAATGAGTAACCACTTGTAACTTTTTCACGCTTAGTCAGGTATATTGGTTTGGTAGTATAGAATGCTACTTTTGTGCTGACCGCCAAGTAAAGTGCGCCACTTACTAACATAAATATAAAGGCTGGTTCGTTTAAGACTATGACGTGCCATGACGCTAGACCTGTCCATATAAGTGCTGGAATGAAGTTAAAGAAGACCTGAAGTACTCTAAATGTTGTATATCTGTAGTCTCTTCCTTTGACTGCTCCGGTTGGTTGCCACGACATAGCCTTGCGTGTAATTGCATCATAAATAGCAAACAAATGTGCCCAACCATAAACACTACGTACTGCCCAAGCTTCTATGCCGTATGTATTCTTATGCCATAATGGGTAAATTATCCAAGAGAATATAAATGCTGGAAGAATTAAGAGTGTATATTCTAATTTCACAACCTCTGGGATTACTAACAATAAATATAGCGGTATGATTGGTGCAAAGAAAGAAATAATAGCTGTATTTATATAATATAGAAATCCAGAAATATAAGAGAGCCTAGTTCTTAATTTAAGTTTAGTACTCCAGAATTTTTCAGAAGTAAGTAGGCTCATAGAACCCATACACCACCTATATTGTTGCTTAAAGAACGCAGGCATTGAATCTGGACACAATCCCTTCGCTAAGACTACCGGCACGTATTGAAGACCCCAACCATGCATTCTTAAATTGAAGCCGGTGTGAACGTCTTCAGAGTGTTCAATTAAGGCTGTACCGCCGGTATCATTTAAAGCCGCTCTACGGTATAGCGCGTTACTACCAACACAAATCGCCGCACCATGATGTTGTCTAGACACTTGCGAGAATCTATAAAATAATTCTTGAACAGCTCCAGCTCCACGCTCAAGCCAGTTTTGACCATTGTGAACATCAAAATACTGAGGAGATTGTATAATGCCTAATTTCTCATCTTTTTCCATATAGGGCAGTAGTTCATTCAAAAAGTCAAAACGAGGCTTAAAGTCGGCATCAAAAATAACTATGAATTCTCCATTTGAAACACCATATCCATGTCTTAAGTTTCCTGCTTTTTTATGTTGACCTCGATTAGGCCTTGATTCATATTTGAATCCGTATTTATCAGATAACTTTTTCACTTCATCTCTTGCACTATCATCTAGACAATAGGCTATGATTTTGCCGCGGTAATTTTTCATAACGTCATGAACGCCGTCCCATGTGTTGGCCAATACTCCAATATCTTCACCGGCCGTAGGTAAGAATATGTCAATGCTAGGGTATTTTTTCGGCCTCCAAGCTAATACAAGTGCTTTATGTGCACTTATATCAAAATTCTTAGTACCTATATTCACAACGAAAGAAACAATGAAATAGACTACCGTTAGTGCTAGGAATCCAAACAATATCCAAATTGCTGGGTTGGCTGCAATAAAGCGGTACATGCTTATAGATACAAAACTAAAACTTATTACAGAAAACAACATAAGCAATCTGTAGTTTCGGCTGCTATAAATCCATTTGTCATCATCATCGGGCGATCCTGGAAGTAATTCTTTACTAGGAGCACGGAATTCGAATAGTCGGTAGTGTTCATTTATAATTTTAATTCTCAATGCTGTACGGTCGTATGTTCTGAATGTAAAGTTCAGAACAGGTTGAGCGAATGGCACAAATAGCATAGTAATAGCTGTTACGCTGCCCCAGAAAATCATGATAGGAGACGTGCGACCTGTAGATAATGATGAAATAATTCCCAACAAAGCAGTGCCACCAATTAGGAGATGTGGCCAAAAAAGCTTTAAAGAATCTTCGTTGAAAACCTTGTCATCACCTTTTGGCGTCACCTTATATGATAATTTCTTACGAGCAGATACTCCTATGAATGCTATGAAGAAGATAGGCCAAGATGCTGCACTTATAATTTTGCCAGCAAACATGAATCCTTTCTCCTCTTTAGGTCGTACGTGGAATCTCTGCATCCATAATGCCATAAGACCAACTACAGCAATAACCGGAAGATAGATTGAAACAAATGGTATGAATTCAACCTTTGCTGTATTGATACCGAACATAAAATAGAGTACTAGTCCAATAGAACCTATAGTCATCGCAAGACCTGAAAAATAATGCTGTTGAAGCATAAAGTAATATGTTTTCTGCCTTAGGCTCATAGTTCTAAATAGCTTGAAACTAAAGTGACGAAGAACATGCATGCATCCGTAAGCCCAACGCATTTGTTGCGCAAAATAAGCCTGCCAGGTTGTTGGACCTTCTCCGATTGCTAAGGCTTCACTTACATAGGTACTCTTCCAGCCATTTGCATGTAGTTTCATACCCGTGAGGAGATCTTCAGTGATATGTGCGCTATAGTGATCTACATCTTCTAGTGCCTTAACCCTTATGACGTGGTTAGCGCCGATCAACATTGTCATATCCATACCCTGAAAACCGCGAAGTATAGGACCATAGAAACTATATGTCTGTTCAGCTGCACCACGTGCAATTAGTGAGTCGGCAGTATTTCCGTATATCTGAGGAGTGCCTACAAATGCAATTTTAGGATCTTTAAAATAACCTAAAGTTTTAGTAAGGAAGTCTTTACTAGGAATGAAGTCTGTATCCATTTGTGCAACAAAATCATACTGATGACCATGGGCGTCATACCAAGAGTTATGGTTTCCGCCTTTAGTCTTTTTAGCAAACTTACCGTCATCAGTATTATATGTTGCTTCTTCAGCACGACTAAAATGTTTTACTCCATATTTTTTACAAATAAGCCTAACTTCTGGATCGTTGCCTTCGTCTAATAACCACGTATCGTGTTTATAATTAGCCCTAACTAAAGCTGGAAGACATTTATGTAGCAAATCTACTGATTCCGATGCAGGAACAAAGGTGGTAATAAACGCTACTTTTAATCCTTTTTCTGGTTTTGAAGCGGTGTGTTCTTTAATGTTTGAAAGTACAGACCATGAGAAAATCGCCATAACAATTGGATGCCATATTACATAAGACACAAACAAGAAAAGTAAGATATCAAAAATATTAAACCAGTCATCAAAATTATTTGGAATGTGAGACGGGTTAAACCACCACACAGCAAAAATAGACACTAGTATCAGTGCCGCAGTACTAAATGCGGTGTGCAATCGCTTGCCATATTTATTCACTAGTATTATTTTAACACAAAATTAACTATTAGACAATTTGTATTGTGTTTTATTTTCCAATAAATAATTACGTATTGTTGCTAGTGAATTATCTACTTGAACAACTATTTTGTTCAGGTAGAATTATACTAATTATGTTCTGTTACATCTGTTAATTATGCATTTGATTTGATAATATAAAATCAATTATGAAATAATATCCATGCTCCTAACCATGTTTTTTCCTTTTTATTTTGACCTAGAATTCAGTTATTTCTAACTATAAATAACGTTCTAAATAGTTGAAATAGGATATTGATATTTTAATTCGTAGTCAATTTAAGTTAGTTATTATCAGAAATAGTTTTTACAGCTAAGATAATATTATTGATCTTTACTTAATCATTTGAAGAAAAATAATCACAAAATTTTGTTTTATAAAACTTTCTGTTGACTATCTGTAAGGATTAACTATCCGTAGTAGGATATGCTACAATTTAACAAGTTATGGCAAAATCAGCAGCTATCATGTTCAAACAGGCAAGGCTCAAAAAAGAACTTACCCAATTTGAAGTTGCCGAAAAAGCAGGGATACATCCTAATACTTATGCAAAAATTGAAAGAGGACTACAGGAGCCTTCATTCGCATCTATTATAAAGATCTGCAAAGTTCTAGATCTTAATATCGCCGACATCCCAGCTTAGTAAATTTCTTCATCTGACTACTCATCACTACCGAACAAGTTCTTCGCATAATCTCGCAACTTTCACTCTGAGAAAATATATTCAAACTTCCTTCCCAAAGTATCTCATCATCTACAATAGCAATTTTTCTATGTCTCATATCATCGCATATGTATACTCTAACTCCACATGTTTTCAATATTTCTAATGCCTTCCATGCCTGAACTTCAAGTATCTTGTCGTGATGTCTAGGATTCCGAGTGTAGATTACTATGGTTACTCCCTCCTTAATTTTACGCTTAAGCAGTTTTGAGAACTGACGTACACGTCTTTCAGTGAGATATGGGCTCTCGACCATTACTGATTGCTTTGCATTGCTTACGTCCCGTGCGAACGCATCATAAAAGCTGGCTTCATCGCATAATCTTGAGATTAATAGCGCAGATGAGTCTAAAGAACGTTGTGGGCGTGTTATTCTGAACATAACTCATCCTCCGTAGTATCATCAAGCAGTTTCTGGATTTCTTCCACATCATCACAGTTTTGAAAATCCTCATCTGTAAAAGTTCCATTATCGTACTGTCTCCCCAGCCAAGTTTTATCAGAGGATTAGTATATGGCTAACAACGTAACATTTATAGTTGGTAACGGTCTTGACTTGTCTTTAAGGCTTAATACTTCATACCGAAACTTTTACGAGTATGTTAAGAAAAATAAGTTACACGAAGCAAATAGTATATATAGGGCTATTGAGAAGGAAGACCCGGAACACTGGGCGGACTTTGAATTAGGCTTAGGTAGATTTACAAATAAAATCGAAGACGTAACTGAAAAAGAGCGAGCACTATGGTCTCAAACTTTAAATGATGAACTAGATGAGATTAAAAAGGATTTGAAACGCTATATCAGAGAACAAAATATTCTCGCTGACGATAGTATTCCTAACATTATATTCGAACGAGAATCGTTTTACCAAGGCTTAGAGATTGGACAGGTTGCAAACACTACTCGTGCAATAAATTTCCCCGATCAAACAAATATGCGATTTATTACACTTAATTACACAAATGTACTAGAGAAGTTATTCCCTAATATTGGTCGTGCGGTAGCTGGTCGAAATTATGTTATTAGTGATCGGATACATCATGTTCATGGCTCTATAGATACCAAAATTTCACTTGGAGTAAATGACGACTCTCAGATAAGTAGTTATATAGATGCTGATGAAAAAAAATACCTTATAAAACCTGAGCTTATCCGTCAAATGAACGACGGCAGGCTTGAAACTCTGGAAAGATACATTGATCTTTGCGATGTTTTAGTGCTATTTGGAGTATCACTAGGTGCTACAGATAAGTATATTTGGATTAAAGCAGCGCAGTGGTTAAATAGTGGACACAATAGGCTACTTATTATTCATCATTTTGAAAAGGGACTAGACGTTAGTGAACTTACTGAACGAGAGGCATTGCAGTTAGAGGACCGCGTGAAGAATAAGTTTTTAAATTACTCAAATTTTAGTGAAGAGGTAGTAGATACACTGAAGACAAAAATCTATGTTATCGCAAATACAAAGGAATTATTTTCGATTAAAACTAAGTAAAAAGACCGGTCTTGAATAGCTATAGCATCAAAGCTAGAGTCCATGTGGTTGATAAAATATATTGTAATCCAAATGGCATCATTAAAGAGTAAGCGATATGTGCTACAATTTTTTTCAATGAGTAGCAATCTTGAATTTACCCGGGCCCTTGTCAAGGGCAGGATTGCCGAAACTATTTTCTCGCAGATGTTTCGACAAAACGGAAACTACACTGTGATGGAATTTGGTTACGAGAAGGTTATCCCGCAGTTAACTGGTCGTTTATATGACCATAACGACATAGTGATCGAAACGCTTCGAGTAGCCCCTGACTTCGCGGTAATAAAACAGGACTCCGGTCATGTTCGTCTGATAGAAGTGAAATATCGCAAGAAACTTAACAAAGACGATACTCTTAAATGCGCGAAAAAGATGCACGTGTCGTGGAACCCCTCCTGCTTATTTATAGCTACTCTCGATGGCTTTTACTTTGATGAAATAACCACAATTATAGAAAACGGTGGCGATATGCCGCCTCTTGAAGAGATATCAAGCGAACTGCAAGAAAAATATTTGCAAATACTTATAGACTTCGAAAGTGGCGAAAGCACCGAAAACGTACAGTAGCTTTTACTGAATAAACTAAGTTAGTTCTTTAGGCATAGCCTAAACATCCAGAAGCCGGGTACTTTGATTAAAATATTCAATTTAGTTCTGCGGTTGCAAAAGTTATCGTAAATGCCCTGCACCAGATGACGACTGTCTTGTAGTCACCAAAGTTACTCGGTAAATTATAAGCTTGTTCTCCACTAATGCTTTTAAGCTTGCCGAGAGAAGCAAATTCACCAAGTGGCTCATCTGATGAATTTGGTGACAAATATACCAATAGATCGGGACCATTAGTTACCTTAAAGTTGTCGCCAAATACCAATATTGGGCCCTCTTCGGTGTTTACGACTGATACATCTCCACTACCTGAGTGCACTGCATCACCATCTTTAAATTGTCCTTTTAGCATTGTGGCCGGGTTGATTGTGTCGCTATCAGACATAGCGGGGATAGAAATATTTGTTTGTTGTGCTACTTCTACGCTAGGCTCAGCGTTGATATTTTTATATGCGTAAAGTGCGATCCCGCTGATTACCACCAAAACAGATAAACCGATGGCTATCAGTACGGTCTTTTTTGTGAAATCAGTTTTTTTATTTTTGATCACTAAAAAAAATTGTATCATGCACCGATTCATGCAACAATATGTAAGGTTAACTAGACATATTATGTTTATAAGAGATAAAGAGCACACGGTGGTAAATACGGTACGCGAAGCACGTACTGCTCTTAAGATTACCCAAGACGAGTTGGCCGATAAGGTGCAGGCGACCAGACAGACAATAATTGCAATAGAAAAAGGTAACTATGTGCCGAGTGTACTGCTTGCGCTTAGAATTGCCGCTATACTAGGAAAGAAGGTGGAGGAGATCTTTCAATATGAAAAAATATAAACAGATACTAGATATCGTTCTACTTATTGGTCTAGCGGCCATCGCTTTATTATCCGTAGCTCCTGATACCTTCGTAATGCCTTCTAGCTTACAAATGTTAGTACTTGCAGCCGTGCTTGGACTTATATCAACATTCTTGGTTTTATTTTGGCGCGAACAGCCAGACGATGAGCGCGAAATGCACAACCAAGCTCTCGCGAGTCGTTCGGCTTATACTGTCGGTTCACTTGTTCTTATTGCAGCACTTATAATTCAAAGCATCAATCATAGCCTCGACCCTGCGGTGCCTATAGCGCTACTAGCAATGATAGCTACAAAGGTTATCGTTCAACGCATCAAAGACGGTGAATAGTAAATGTTAAGTCAACTTGACATTATTTACATACCCCAACTATACTATTTTGTATAAATAAGTGAGGGAAATGATGAACAAAAAAGGAATAGTAATCGTAAGTATCGTCGTAGGACTATTCTTGGTCGGAGGTGGCGTATTGGCATACACCAACAATCAGAATGACAAAAAAGAGCAAAAACAGATGGCAATGGAGAAGAAAACAGAAGATGAGGCCATGATGAAAAAAGAAGAAGCAGCAGCCATGGAGAAAGAAAAGATGGCAAAAGAGGGCGAAGTAATGGTCAAGGATGAAGCTATGAGCAAAGAAGGTTCATATATAACCCTTGCGGATTACAATGCGGACCAGAGTAAATATGCTGATTCAAAGAAAGTTTACTTTTTCCATGCGAGTTGGTGTCCAATTTGCCAAGGTATCGACAAAGAGATCAAAGCTGACATGTCCAAGATTCCAGCCGGAGTAACATTTATCAAAACAGATTTTGATAATTCTACTGATCTTCGTCAGAAGTATGGCGTCACTACTCAATACACATTTGTTGAGGTTGACAGTGATGGCACCGAAATAAATCAGTGGTCAGCGACTTCACTTCAAAAAGCCGTTGATGGCATAGATTCGTAGGTCTACGATATGCTGGTAACGGCGCTACTTTCATACGTTGCTGGGCTACTGACAGTATTAGCCCCGTGCGTGCTTCCTCTTCTACCAATTATCCTTGGAGGAAGTCTTGCTGGAGAGAAAAAAGACAAATGGCGACCATATATAATCACGGCTAGCTTAGTCGTATCGTTAATACTGTTTACTCTACTGCTCAAAGCTTCGACCGTATTTATCGGTATAGATCCTAGGGTATGGACTATCGGCGCAGGAATTCTGGTAATCACCCTAGGTTTCTTTATGCTCTTTCCAGACTTGTGGGCGCAAATTATTGGAAAGTTGGGGATAGAGCACAGATCGCAGGGCTTGCTCGGGAAAGCATACAAGCAGGAAAATAGCGTACTGTCGGCAATTTTAATAGGCGCCGCACTTGGACCAATTTTCAGTAGTTGTAGTCCTACATACGCGTGGGTTATAGCTACGGTACTGCCTTCTAGCACCTTGCTCGGAATGTTTTATCTAACTTTCTATGTCCTGGGTGTAGCTACGGCGCTGTTGGCTATCGCTCTGCTTGGACGTAGATTACTCGAGCGAATAAAGTGGGCGAGCGACCCGAAAGGCTGGTTTCAGCGAGGTATTGCCATCCTATTCATAATTGTTGGAATCTTTGTTGCAACAGGATGGGATAAAAACGTTCAGACCTACTTGGTAGAAAAAGACTTTTTAAATATTAAGTCGCTGGAAGAAAAATTAGTCCCCGAAAATGATAGTTCTTCAAAAACAAACAGCAATAGTTCGATCAATAAGGAAATGTTCAACGTTACAGCCTATGATGCGCCTGAGCTTAAGAACATCGCAGCATGGATCAATAGTGACCCACAAACAATTGCTAGCCTAAAAGGTAAAGTGGTACTACTAGATTTTTGGACCTATTCTTGTATCAATTGCGTACGCACACAGCCATACTTGAACGCTTGGTATGAAAAATACAAAGACGATGGCCTAGTGATACTTGGTATTCATGCGCCGGAGTTTGCGTTTGAGAAAGTCACTGAAAATGTTCAAGGAGCGGTAGAGGACGCGGGCATAAAGTATCCAGTTGCTCTGGACAACGATTTTGCTACCTGGAATAATTACGAAAACCGATTTTGGCCAGCAAAATACTTAATCGATAAAGACGGCCAGGTTAGATATACGCACTTTGGCGAAGGTGATTATGCCGAAACAGAAGAAACAATTCAGGCGCTGCTAAAAGAATCGGGTCAGGTAGTTACGGACAATATTGAAAATACTTTTAGCTCAGGTTTAGCGGTACGAGGACAAACTCCAGAAACATATTTAGGCTATGAACGTGCGGAGCGCTTTGCGAATGCCGATCAGTTTGTAGCAAATCAACCAGTGAACTTTACGCTTAAGAGTGAACTTGACGCAAACGAATGGTCGTTAGGTGGACAATGGCAGATCAACAACGAGTCCAGCCAAAGTCTTTCTGATGCTTCAAAGCTCAGAATAAACTTTTCAGCTAAGGAGGTCTTCCTCGTGATGAGTGGCCCACCCGGTGCGACCGTCCTCGCGTCAGTCGACGGTATCGATACACCGGGTGGAATTGATGTAAACGCTCAAGGTCAAGTAATAATTGATAAAGCAAGGTTGTATAAGATCGTAAATGCTGACAAATATCTGACGAATAAGCAACTAACACTAACAATACCTGCGGGCGTTACGGTTAATGCGTTCACGTTTGGCGGCCAGTAAAAATAATGGAGGTTTTATGGATATAACGATTTACTCAACATCAACTTGTAGTTTTTGTCATGCACTGGCAAGCTGGCTTGACTCGAAAAACATTCCTTTCACAAAAGTAATTACGGATGAAGATGACGCTGGCATGATGGAGTTTATGAAGGTTAATGATGGCATGATTGGCGTACCTTTTACTTTGATTAAAGACCCTGAAGGTAACGTAACGAAAATTAGCGGCTTTGATCAGGGTAAGTTCAAGCAAGTACTGGGAATATAGTTATTCAAATCAATCGTCACGGGTTTAGGCTAGCTTTTGGTTTAAGCGGTATATGGACATTACCAAGATACACTAGCTCAACGGCTTCTAAATGCCTTTTGCTATAATTGTCGATAGAAGTGAACAGTAAAAAAACTAATCAGAGTACAAACTCTTTTCTGCTGAAATATTGGTGGCTGGCACCTGCGTTAATTATTTTATTTGCTGTTGCGGCTTCGTTTTTTATCTTCTCATCAAACACTCTGGAAAACTCGAATGATCCAAAAAACGCGAAGTTGCAGGCCTGTTTAGAAACGGATCAAGAAAGTAATATCGATTGCTGGTACAAGAGGTATCAGCTTTTAGTGTCTCAAAAAGATACAACAAAAGAAGTATTTGAAGATGTAAAAAAGGCATACGAAGTCTCGCCCTACGTAAAGTCTAACTGCCATCAGATCGCTCATATCATTGGTAGATCAGCGGGCGACAAATATGGATCAGTTTCTGAAGCGTATAAGCAGGGAGATAATTTTTGTTGGTCCGGTTACTATCACGGAGTGATGGAAGCCATCTCAGCCAAAGTAGGCAAGGATGCAATTCTGTCACAGCTAAACGATATATGTGCTGAATTAAACCAATCGGAACAGTACAGTTTCTTGCACTATAACTGTGTGCATGGTCTTGGGCACGGCATTCTCCAGCTAAAAAATGGTGAATTGTTTGAAGCCCTAATAGTGTGCGACGACCTAGAAGGTACGTGGCAACAAGAATCCTGCCAAGGTGGAGTATTCATGGAAAACGTGATGAACAAGATCAACCCAGGACACACCACAAAATATTTAAAAAATGACGAGCCGCTATATCCATGTACCGCAGTAGAAGACCGCTACAAACAGCAATGTTACTTAATGCAAACATCGCAAGCACTTTTGGTAGTTAATCAAGATTATGCAAAAGTTTTTGATCTGTGCTCAAAAGTAGAACAACCATATAACAATATATGCTTTCAGAGTCTTGGTAGGGATGCATCTGGTAGCACAAGTAGCTCGGTAGAAGGCACCACTGCGCTGTGTAATTTGGGGTCTACTATTGAAGCGAGAAAGAATTGCTATATTGGTGCGGTGAAGGATTTCATTTCTTATTTTAGCGACATCAAGGAAGCGAACAGATTATGTTCTATGGTACGAGAAGTAGAAATACAAAATACCTGCAAAGAAACAGCAGAAATTTACTACAGGAGTTTTTAGCTCAATATGAAGAAGAAACAAATTATCATTACACTTGCGAGTTTGTTTATCGGGATAGGATTGATCTCTGTCTCTTACTTCCTAGCAAATAATAAAAGTGAACCTGCGCAATCTCAGACAAAAATCATAATTTCACCACAAGAGTTAGCAGAATCTGACGGCAAGAATGGTAATAAATGCTATGTTGCCATTGAAGGTACAGTTTACGAGATTAAACAAGGCAGCAAATGGAAAGACGGCCAACACGAACCGTCAAACGGCCTCGCATATTGTGGAGAAAATATGACTGATGTAATCAAGCAGTCTCCTCACGGTAAATCGATACTTTCGCTACTACAAGAAGTAGGTACCATTCAAAATTAAAGGTATATATTGCCCGTCGAACAATAACTCACATATTTGTAATATACTTAAAAATATTAGATAATTAATCTAATGAGTGAACTATTTGGTGATAAATCTGCTGAAATGCAGGAAGAAAGTTTAAGGAGCAGACAACGAAATTTTTCGCCTGAAGAACTTGGTAGGGCTGTTGGTAGTAATCTGTTAAGTAGATTTTCGCATGTTGAATCTGGAGATAATACTACTGATGAGTATCTACCGGTGCATGTTCTTGCGGAAAGAATAGGCACTAACAGACAATGGATTCATCGTATGGTGAATGATCTTGGGATTGAGCCAGAGCCAATAGAGCACGGCGGGCGATTAGTCTCTTGCTACCCTCCCTTCACATTACCTATACTGATTGATGAGTATGAATTCAGAAAAGAGTTTCGAGCATTACCACCACTACTTACCGTGACTGACCTGGCGGAACTAGTGGGTCGTTCATGGGTTTGGACGGCAGCCAAATTGGAAGAATTGGGCTTGAAGCCAACAGGGAGTGAAATACGATCAAGTAAGGTGTCTGACTTGTACGTAAAAAGTACAGTTAAGAAGTTAAGAGATCTATCGAGGGCATTTCCAATGGAAAGTGGATGGTACAACATGAGTCAGTTAGTTTTAGCCTCTGGCGAGGATAGAGAGTGGGTTGAAAGAAGACTAGCCGAAGCAGGGGCTGAAGCTGAAGTACGTCGATCGGCATTAACCGGGAAGTTGTTGAAGCACTACCCTCCGATAGCAAGAAGCATAATAAGAAAAGCTAAAGAAGAGCGGCCAGAAGTAGCACCAGAAAGATGGTTGACGGCGGAGGCTATTCCTGAAAATGTTGGCAGGTCGTACAACTGGTGTAAGCTCAGATTGAAAGAGTACCGGCAACTGGCTGCGGTGCGTCAAGACGGACAAGGGGTCAGTAGATTACACTATCCACCATCTGTCGTTGCGGAGCTAAGAGCAGAACAGGAATCGATTAATCAATACCAAGAAG
>JBGSMB010000034.1:0-8973 GCA_041740375.1 Saccharimonadales bacterium (SeqCode)
CTTGAGGCAGCAATCGATAACATACCGGTTGAAGCAGAGGTACTATCGAAGCCAAAAACAAAAAAGAAGCCAAGCGCCAAGAAGGGGACACGTAAAAAGAAACGGAGGTAGTGCCATGGAAGAGTCCATTAGTTTCTCGAAGAAGTATCTTGAGGACTTACTATCTTTTTTTGGGCTGAATGTAGAAGTGCGAGCGACGCACGAAGACGATATTATTGAGCTAAATGTACCATCCTCTCACCTTAATGGCTTTCTTATTGGACAACATGGTGATACGGTCCGCGCACTTCAGTACCTCGTATCAAACGCACTAAAAAACGGTGGGTACGAATCATCACGCGTCAATGTTGACGTGGCTGACTACAAGAAAGCTCAGAATGAGCGTCTCGCCGAACACGCCGAAAAGTGGATGAAAGATGTCAAAAGTAGCGGAAAGCCATATGAGCTAAAGCCAATGACCGCAGCAGAGCGTCGGGTAGTGCACCAAGTAGCCGCTGACCACGGACTTGTAACAGAATCGGTAGGGGAGGGGCGTGAGCGCCATATCGTCATCAAACCCGCAGACGCCGAACCAACAAAAGAATAAAAAACCAAACCAGCCCTCCAGCCACCAAACACCCCTCACGTCAGTATTTTTACTACCCAAGAACTACATATATTAGCACGTGCTAATATATGTATATGCCTCGAGTACGCCAAACCTCAGTTCACGTAAACAAGCTATTAAAGTTGTTTGCTGGTGGCGTGGTTTTAGCGAGTGTTTTTGCGGCTCCAAATATGGCGGTCGTGCTGACGCCAAAGCGTAAAAAGTCTAAAGCTCCGACCGCTGAGGAAAACGCCGAATACAGGCGCCTTATAAATCACATGAAGCGCCTCAATCTAATATCGGTGCAAAGCTTAGCTGACGGCAACCAGTACGTAACTTTAACTTCTAAGGGAAAAGAGCGTCTTTCGGCTGCTTCTATAGATGATATTGAGATCACATTACCAAAATCATGGGACGGCAAGTGGCGGATAATTTCATTTGATATACCAGCTCACAAAAAGCAGCAACGATATACGTTTTTGCACCATTTACATCGCCTAGGATTCATAGGGGCGCTAGAAAGCATGTGGGTGTATCCGTTCGAGTGCGAGAAAGAGGTTTATGAAATAGCCAGGGCTTGTGGCCTCGAGAGTCACCTGATTATGATTACCGGAAACCTAACACAAGACCGCCATCTTCATCTTGCTAAATCTTTTAACCATCTCCTCAAAAGTCGCCACCTAGAATACGAGAAGTAACATATATTAGCACGTGCTAATATATGTAGTTGCGCGCAATTGTTGGAACGCGGGGCAAGGGTTGTCCACATTTTGAGGGTTGTTTAAAGCTTTCGTTTATTGATATTTGAGTAACGGAGGTGCATACTTCTACGTAGTATGAGGCGGAATTTGAGTCGGCGAGATGCGACCTATCTTGGGTTTTCTTTGCTGATATTTATCTTTATAGCCATCACCTTCGTCAATCTGTTTGTATACCCTCTTCGAGCATCAAATCCTAACTTTTCTGACGTGGAGCGAGTATTTAGTCGGCTCGAGTTCCCCGGCGAATGGAAAGAGATCGACTCTAGCGAAAATAGCGGTTGGCGCGGCCGGGTCTGCCCAATCGAAAGCGACGGTTGTTTTAACAAAACGATCAATCACGAGGTGCCCATAAGCACGAACTCGGAAGGCGTGAAAAGAGCTCTCGGAAGCACCGGTTGTTCTGTCGTTACCTCTCAAGACTACCAAGTAATATCAGGAGATCCTTATACAACATATAGATGTGTAGTTGATGCAATTAACGTATCTGCAACATTAGAGAAACCTGAGGGTAAACCTTGGACACTCAGCACAATCATAAGTACAAACTAGGCGCAACTATAGCACTAGTCCTGTTATTTCTTACCTCCATGAGTCTTGCGTTTGGCCCTACTACAAATGCAAAGGAAATAAGCAACGATAATGGTCAATGTGCAGACATCCAGCTTGTGTTTGCTAGGGGGTCTTCCAGTAATCCCAACAAGGACTATCTTAATAGGCCCTTCATAGATTTATTCAAAGAGAAGGAAGAAGTGCCGGGGGCGTTTTTTCAGGCTATGCAGAGGGAGTTAGACGCTGGGTACCCTGAGGTCACCTACAAAGCTGTATCGGTCCACAATTTCCCTAATCTTTATAACGAGCGCGGATATCGTGCAGTCGGGATATTTGGCTTGCCTACTGTAAATAACATTGTGCAAGCGGAGTTCGAATGGTGGCCCAAAGGTGAGTATGGCTTGAGCGTCTCGGATGGGGTAGAAGAATTTTCGGGCTATCTAAAAGACCAGGTTGCTATTTGTCCCGATCAGACTTTGATCGTTGGTGGATATTCTCAGGGGGCTCAAGTTGCAGGCGAGTCGCTCTTTAAGCTGACAGAAGAAGAAAGGGCGAAAATTGGCGCCATAACATTATTCGGCGACCCTAAATTCTTGGGTAGTGACATCAACAAGGGTGCTAGCGGATTAAACTGGTACGACGGTCTGTATGAAGCCGTTACGCCAGCAAAGTCAAAGGCAACGCCCTGGAAGCGTGGCACGTCTACGCTTAGCGACCGTGGAATGCTCGAGGCTCGAATTCCTTATGTGCCATTAGATATGGAACAGAAGACAATAAGCTGGTGTTACAAAGACGACCTAGTGTGCGCGGGCTGGTCTGGGGTTTTGCTTAAGACTGTTAGTACGATAGTCGGTTCTGAAATGCCTGGGATAGATGAGATCGGGGATGGGCACAAAAGATATGTGAATTTGGGGGCACCTCAGGCGGCAGAAGAGATCGTGTTGAAACTTTCTCAAAAACTCCAGAGCATCGTGACAGCACGTGGCGGTTTCAATCCAGGAGGCACGGAAGTTACGGAGCTGGGCAAAAACGGCGGCAACTCTACGATCAATGTCATGATGATGGTAAATACGAGCGCTGGCGTGGATGATGTGCTCGGCACCATGAGGTTCACGACACGGCCGGTGCTGGAGTCGGTCTGGCCCTTCTTCCCTTTTTCCAGTATCGGGGTTGGTGACTATAGCGAGCTAGGAGAGCTACCCGACAAAAGGATTCCGAGGATAAACATTCGCCAAACGCCAACAAGGATTTTGAGCGACCTAGAAAACGCCATGTACAGAAAATTATCGTATGGAGTCTTGAGTGGTGGAGGTCTAGATGTGCCGGAGCCACACCAGTTAGCAATCGAAAAAGCGGCGATGACATCAGCTACAACCCCCGATACTACCAAGCACATTGTACTTATAACCGACCGCCCATTTAGCGAAACCTATACGTACAATATTTGTAATAGCGACGTTCGTATTGGATTTGGAATACTTGAAGACAACAAATGTAATAGCGACCCACTGCAAGAAACCGCTTCTGCAGTGCTACATTCTGAGAGATGTAAGAACGCTTACCAGGCGCTTACGAGTAGCGTATGCTCCGTCGCATCGCAGACACCACTACTTACCTATAACGTGACTCGCTCGAAGCGCGACGCTGCGACTTTCGCGGTCTTAAGGGATGTTGCGGTGACTGTTGTGGTCCCGCATGGATTCTACCCAGGCATAGATGAAGCCGCTGCTGAGCGAGATCTTAAGAAGTTGGCTAGCGATACGGGCGGGCTGTACTTAAAGTATCCTGTTTTCAACAAGGCGAACTACACAAACATGCTATGGAAGGTACTCAATCATCAGCCGAAGAGGACGCCTTTAGCATTTTTAGATGACTTAAGTTCGGTCCAGTCAGAAACTGAGCAGCCATTTACCAAAGTAGCAGGGAAGACAAATACCCCAGTGCAGTTTAGCTCTTCGTCTCCGGCCATATTTGATACGTATAATTGGGATTTCGATGGAGATGGCAGTACCGACGAGTCGACCACGAGTCCGTCTGCCGAACATGTATATACAAAGACTGTCGGCGAAACTTTTGCCTCGGTGGTTGGTGTAAATGACGGGGTTGAATCAAGCCTCGGACTATTACCGCTTGAAATATCTGAAGGAGAGATACCAGAAATGAGAATTCTGCCGGAAAGCCCGGCCGACCTTATAGCAACTCGAAGTGGCGACGAAATAATTATTCGTTGGACCTATGAGGATAATAAGCAAATAGAACTTTTATTTGTGGGCGATGAAGCAGGGGTGCCTTTGAAGAGCGCTCCTTCGAGTACTGGAGAGCTGCGCATTACTGACGAAAATAACGAGACTCAAAACATAACCGTATGGATAGAATCTGAAGACGGTAGAAGTCCCCTAGTCGAACTTGAAATCACGGAGCCTGACAACAATCCGCACAAGGATAATCGGACCCCGGGTGATAAGATATTGCCAGTGAATGAATCAAATAATCTACCTTCAACCTTCAGTGGGGCTCTCTTTGCGGTTGCCTTAGGCAGCGGCACGCCTGCGAGCTCTTTGCAGTCTAGCTCTGCTACTGCTCAAGACTTGCAAGGAGCGGGCGTCACGCAGGTGAAAGGGGCCGAAACCACCACAAATACCAACCCCCAAAAGACGGCAACCCTAAACCAAACAACCATATCTAAAGAAATAGATAACTCTGCCTTACCAAATCAATCTTCAAACGGCTTTATCTTGCCCATAATGGGGATGTTTGTAGTAGTGATGATGATCGGCGGTGCGCTGTATATTTTGCGCGGAATTAGAAATAGCCAATAGGATACTTGGGGCTGGGGGGTAGTAAATGGTAAATGGGGCGTCCGGTAGACGCGAGCACTACATAAATTAGCACGTGCTAATTTATGTAGTATATAAGTGGGAAGAGGGCTAGTATTTGGGCTTGCGAGTTATTTGTAAACTTGGTTGTGTGTGCCGATGTCTAATAAAATAAACTTGTCATCCACGCATTCGTAAATAACGCGGACATCAGCAGTAATAGAAAACGCCCGCAGGCCCTTCAGAGATCCTTGTAGGGCGTGATCTCTCAGATAGTTATCTGAGTCTCCGTTGGCAAAAAGTATTATCTTCTGCTTGAATTCTTCCGATAGCTTCTTATTGTTACTAACCCTGCGTTTGTAGTTTTTCGTAAAACTTTTGGCGAGTACAATATTTCGCATTTTATAGAGAGTCTAAGTGTTTGATCAGGTCTTTGCCGTTATCAAACGAGGGCAAGTCTTCGGTATTTTTAGCCTCTTCCGCCCATTTCTTCAACCGCTTTGTAGCTGCAGAAGAAGGTGAGCCCCAGTCATCTCCAAGATCAATTTTTCGACCGTCTACTTCTGCTTTTGCCCAAAATCGGATATATGCTTGAGCCGAGTCAAATCCAAGCTTGTTGGCACGTTTCTCTAGGCCATCGCGCACGTCTGAATCAATGGGGACTTGTAGCTTTACGGTTTTCATTAATACAGAGTATCAAAATAGTATAATTATGTCAATATATAGCACAAGTGAGCAGCATACATAAATTAGCACGTGCTAATTTATGTAGTTTAGGATGGGTCGATGTTGCGAGATTAGTGTTTGGAAATTGAAAATTGATTAATGAAACATGAGATTTATTTGTTTCGCTGGAGCGCAGACCGATAAATCTCGAGGGTTTGTTTGGCCATGCGTTCCCAGGAGTATTTTGCTGCTTGTGCGTACCCTTTTTGAACTAGTGAGTTTCGGAAATTTTCACTATCGAGGACTTCGGATATTTTAAGAGCCATGTCATTCACGTCTAGTGGATTGAAGTAGTGAGCCGCGTCACCATATATCTCGGGTAGGCACGTCGCGTTGCTGCTAACGACTGGAGCGCCCTGGACCATAGCTTCAAGGCCTGGTAGGCCAAAGCCTTCGCTGAGGCTAGGGAATACGTAGGCGTCGCAGTTTTCGTAAAGCCACCGCAATTGGCCTTCAGAAACAAAACCAGTGAATACAACTGCGTTTGTGAGTCCAAGCTCCTTGGCTCGAGCTTCGTGTTGATCAAAGAGTACATCTTTTTTACCGGCTAGCACTAACACGATCTCAGGATATTTTTCTCGTAATAGCACGAGTGTCTCCATTAGTCTTTCGAGATTTTTGTGTGGCAACGGCCTGCCAGTATACATGATAAATTGAGCATTCTTCAGCTCGTCAATTGGTTCGGCCGATACGGTTATCGAATCTGCTGCGCAGTATGTTGTAGTGATTTTGTCGGGCTTAACATGAAAAGATTTCATGAGGCCGTCTTTTACGTAGTCGCTAATAGTTATTATGTGTTGGCTTTTCTTGGCTGCAACCTGGTTTACCCATTTATAGATAGCTTGCTTAACCGTAAACACGGCTATGTTTTTGGCGGGGTTTTTGAATTGCAACGTGGTTAGGTCGAGCATGCTTGTGACAACTGGGCCTCGGTAGAGAATCGGTTGTTGCACCATTGGGAAATGTACGAGGTCTGGCTTAAGGCTTTTGATTTGTTTTTTTAGGCCAAGTTGCTCGCCAAACGAGAAATCCGGGAAGTCCGAAGCTACTACTTCAAAATTTGGCGCAAAAGCCTTTACCGCATCAATTCGATTCGAGCGGGTCAGAACTATAAACTTTTCTTCTGGGTTTAGCTTGTGGAGATATTCAATTAGCTTATTGACATATCGTCCAGTAGTAGTGCCAGAAATGCGCGCATCGATTACAATAGACTTCATTACCTACTAGTATACAGTGGGCAAGGAGAGAGAAATGGCCGAAACATTAAAACCAAACGAGTTTAACCCAGGATCGTTTAATACCTATAAAGAGACTTTAGACGAGACAATATCTGAAGCCGATGCAGTTCTTCTCTATTCTTCAGCATTATCAGCATACAGGGATAGTCTTGGTGTAACCGCGGAATGTCCAAAAGAGATCCTGAGCTACAGCGCAGACGCAACTCCTAGAAACAATCAAGACGATATTGAGTACTATTCAAGCGCTGGACGAGGCTGGTAGTGGCAAAATCCGGAGAAAGAAGTTACTTTAAGAAAATCGGCAAGGACGCAGTAGAACATTCGGCGCACAAGCCTTTTTCTAATGGCATTACGATCGGTTCTTTGCTTCATGATATTGCTGCTGTATTTTCGCTATTTCCAAACAAAGGACAGCCAATCCGAGTGCTAGATCTGGGTTGCGGCACCGGCTGGACAAGCGGATTTTTTGCGAGAGCAGGTCACGATGTCGTCGGAGTAGACATAGCACCAGAGGCAGTCGAGCGTGCAGAAAAATTCTTCAAAGGCGAGAAGCTTAATCTAAGCTTTAAATGTTCGGACTACGACAAGCTACCGTACAAAAATGAGTTTGACGTTGTAGTATTTTTTGATGCCTTACATCATTCTATTGACGAGAAAGACGGTCTTGGTGCGGCTTATCGCGCATTAAAACCTGGAGGAAAAATAATTCTATGCGAGCCAGGCACTGGGCACTCAAAGCATCCACAGTCTATATACGCGGTTGAAACATATGGAGTGAACGAGCGTGACATGCCACCAAGGCTCTCTAAGCAAGGGTTAAAGAGCGTCGGTTTTATCAACACCAGGACTTTTGCCTACCCGGCAGCTGTCCACCGTGCGCTATATAATAAAGGTGAGTCTGGAGTCACAAAACTTCTGCGGCTCAACTTTTTGACGCGCGCCGTGACTGTATTCTTGCTTTCAAGTGTTCTTCTGCGAAACCACGGAATCGTAGAAGCCTACAAGCCTAACTAGCAATTTCCTCGAGCTTATTCATAATATTGGTCGCTATAGTACCCCAGTCATACTTGGCTAGATTTTGTTTTGCTGAATTTCGTTTTTTGGCCAGCTGGCTTTTATCATCGAGTGACTTTACGGCGCTCGCAAACGACTTAAAAGACGTCTGGTCAAAAAAGACCGCACCATCACCTGCTACTTCATGAAAGACCGGAATGTCTGAAAGGATCGCAGATTTACCAAGTGAGGCAGCTTCAAGAATGGGCATCCCAAAGCCTTCTTCGCGTGAAGCCATGACATGCGCTTCGCATTCGCTCATTAGCGCGGCTTTTTCGTCGGGCGCTATGTAGCCTACTGCGATAACATTTTCGCTAGATCTTTCTATTGCCTTCTTTATTCCTTCGCTTTTCCAGCCGAGTCCACCTGCTAGTACAAGTGCATATTTGTCTCGAGTTTTTTGATCGAGATTCTCATACGCAGAAATCAGCCACTCGATATTTTTGCGTGGCTCAAGTGTCCCGGTGAACAATATAAATTTTTTGTTGATACCAAACTTTTTTAAAACATTGCTGACTTCATCTTTTGCGGGTGCGTTGATTTTTTCTGGGGGAAGTCCATGCACTACTATCTTTTTTTCATCAACGTCATAATATTTAATTATCTCTGTCTTTGAGTATTCAGATACCGTGAGGATTAGCTCTGACTTATCTATCGAGCTCGGCATAAAATTGATTAGATCTAGGCGATTTTTATCGCTTACCGTTTCAGGGCTATTCTTGTATGCCATGTCGTGAATAGTAATTACGGAAGGTGTAGAAAAAACGCTAGATTGCCGAACATAAGCGGGGAAGAAGTTTATGTCACCCTTAGTCTTCGTCAGAATTTCAAAAGGCGGAGCTAGGCTAAATCTACGAAGTTGATTGACTAGTTTTTCAGGCAAGATCCGGCTTCGCTTGTAGGTAATGTTTTTTGCTTTTGGAAGCAGAAACGCCGCATCATTTTTCCCGTATGGCAAAAAGTAGTGTCCGACAAAGTCTATTTCTGGATAATTTGCGGCAAGTGACTCTATGACGCCCTTTGTGTAGTACCCGACACCAGTAGGCTGGCTTGAGGCGACCGCCCTCGCATCGAAGAGTACTTTTTTAATTTTTCTTGGCTGCATCTTCGATTACTTTAAAGGTTAGTTCGGCTGTCTTTTCCCAACTGAACTTCTTGGCTTGTTTTTTACCGAGTTCCTTTAGTCTAGTTCTTTGCTTTTCGTCACCAATTAATGTGGCTATTGCTGGGGCCATAGGTTCCCC
>JBGSMB010000035.1:0-3508 GCA_041740375.1 Saccharimonadales bacterium (SeqCode)
TCTCCAGACGATGTCTGGTGGCTTTGCCGTCAAGCAACGATAAGAGCGTATCGATTCTTCTTTTTAATACAATTTCATAAGTCTAGGTACGCTCCCGAGCACAGGGAGCGTTTTTCGTTTCAAAAGAACCTCATACAAACAACTGATACTCGGGAGCGGGTCTAGCCTTGGCGAAAGCTCAGGTGAACAACATAAACTTACAATTAAGGAGGGGCGATATGTTCGCACCAAGATATACACTCAAGGTTGGAGATCTCATCATCGAGATGGGACCACCAAAAAATAAAGCAGAGATTGAGCAGCTGGCAGAGCTTATGAGTAATCCAAAGATTACTCGTTACATGGGCGTATTGTCAGGCTTTACCCCTGATGATGAAGCCGATTGGTACGAGAAAGTACGTACTTCGGACGATGACATTGTTTGGACGCTCTTCGACATTACTGACGGCAAGAGAACTATAATTGGAAATACGGCACTTCATGGGAGTAAGCTACCGATGAAGACATTTGTTAGTGGCTTTCAGATATCTCGACCAGAGTACTGGGGTAAAGGTATTGCTAGTGCTACGCACCGGGTAAGAACATGGCATGCCTTCAACCGAGAGGGTGCTATTAGTATCCGATCTGCGGTCATTGAGCCAAATGTTGGGAGCCGCAGGGCGCTAGAGTCCGTTGGCTATGTGGTTGTCGGAGTCGAGCGAAACAAAAAGCTTGATGATGGTGTGTACGAAGATCAGCTCAATCTCGAGTGCATCAATCCAAGTCCTGAGTCATGGCGCCAGTGGTGGCATGGCGATAGCATACCGAAGAAGTTTCGGGATGCACGTATGAGGACACAATCTGCGATTGACTGGGTGCGAGAAGAAGTCAAACCCCTTGAGTAGTAGTTGTTAGCCCCGCACCTCTTTTAATAGGTGCGGGGCTTTTCATGTACAATGGCTGAAATGAACTTGTTGATTATATCTGCGAGCCCTAGGGCAAATTCTGAAAGCAAACGAGTTGCAAACTACCTCTATCTACGAGCCGGCGTATTACAAATAAGCGCACAACTGATTGACCTGCATGAGACGGTACTACCAATGTTTGACGACAGTGAAGAGGTGAAAAGCGCTACTAGCTGGCTCAGTATCAAAGACAGAATCGAAGAAGCTGACGCCTTTATGTTTGTTGCACCAGAGTGGAACGGCATGGCGCCACCTGCATTAAAAAACCTCCTATTATTTGTTGGGCAATCTATGGCGCACAAACCATACTCGATTTGTGGAGTTAGTTCTGGTCGCGGCGGCGTACATGTTATTGATGAGTTACGTTTGAGCGGTCAAAAGAACACCCATCTTGTTACTTCTCCTGAAAACTTAGTTGTATCGATGGTAGAAAGTATGAAATTGGACCAAGACTGGGATGAAGCGAGCGACGATTTTTGGTTTAAAAACAGAGCAGATTACTGCATGAAGATATTAGTAGCGTATGGTGAGGCCTTGAAGCATATCCGTGAGAGCGGTGTTGTCGATCATGAGCATTTTCCCTCTGGTATATAAAGCGGTGTACAATAGAATCCAAGATGAGCGAAAATAGTTTTGATAAGATTGCAGAAGAGCTGCGTGAACGTGCAAATAATGGAGACGTATCCGTACTCCGATCACTAGAACTTCGGAGCCTTTACGAAGAACTGAAACAGTTATCGCCAGAAGAAAAATCCTTGAGGGGCAAGCAAATTAATCAACTCAAGAATGAGCTAGAGGAAATAATCCGTAAAAATGGTGCAGACGAAGCTGAAGAAGTTGTACCGATAGATATTACCGCTCCCTGGGATATTAATACCCCAATAGAAAAGAGACCTACGCTATTATCAAGTGATTTGGGAAGCATCCACCCTTTGAGTCAAGAACTTGATCGAATAACGGACATTTTTTATCGAATGGGCTTTGCAGTAGAAGCTAGTAGGGAAGTGGACGATGATTATCATATGTTTGAGAGTCTTAATTTCCCCGATGGACATCCAGCTCGTGACGACTGGGATACTTTCATGACAGACGATGGATTGATCGCACCTGCACACACAAGCACAATGCAGAACAGGGTCTTAAAAAAATATAAAGATAATTTAGAAAAAGGCGAGCCCATAGCGGTTGTGATCCCAGATCGTGTGTTTCGGAACGAAGACCTAGATGCTGTGCACGAACATACGTTTTATCAAGTAGAAGGAGTGTATGTAGGAAAAGGTATAAATGTAGGCAACTTGATTGCTACATTGAGGGCGTATACGAGTGAGTTTTTCGGCCAAGAGCTAAACGCGAAGATCCAGCCATTTTACTTTCCATTTACTGAGCCGAGCTTCGAGTTTGCGGTCGAGCGCCCAGATATCCTCAAAAAAGATAGTTCTGAAGCCGAAAAGTGGCTCGAAATTGGTGGTTGCGGAATGATCCACCCAAATGTTCTTCGGATGGCTGACATTGACCCGGAAGTCTACACCGGCTTTGCGTGGGGATTCGGCGTTGAACGCATGGTGATGCTCCGAAACGGCATTGAAGATATACGGCATTTTAATAGTGGAAAGCTTGAATTCCTGAGGCAGTTCTCATGATAGGACAACAATCGATGGCGCATAGCTTTGTCAAAATTTCTGCTTCGCACTCACTGTACGGAAGAGTACGGTTCATTTGCGATGCTCAATTTTTCCGCGCTCTGCACTCATCAACTGTCGCCCAAGGAGCGATGTCATGAGTCGGCTCATAGAGAAAAAGATTGATGTTCTTTATTTTGATCAGATTTTAACTGGTGATAAGACATTTGAGTTACGACTTGCTGATTGGGTATGTGAACCTGGCGATACTTTGCTACTTAGAGAAGTTGATGGTTCCACGAAAGAATATACTGGTCGAGAAGTACGAAAAAGAGTTGGTTCAGTTCTAAAGACCAAGGACGTGACTTTTTTTGAAGATCAAGATATTGATAAATACGGGTATCAAATCATATCTTTGCTTATGGAGGAAAAAGAGTGAAAGTTTCTATAAATAGCATGCAGGGGTATTCCAGTGCGGATCTAAACTCAATTCCGCATGACGAAATCTTAAATCGTATTGGCGCTCAGCTAGGTGCTGTTGAAGATGTAGTACACTACGGCCCTCGATATGACGGTATAGTTGTCGCGCGAGTTGTATCGTGTGAAAAACATTCGGACGCAGACAAACTTTCAGTCTGCTTGATTGATGACGGGGGCGTAGTTGCTAATGTTGATCGGAATAGTGATGGTTATGTCCAGGTAGTTTGCGGAGCGCCAAACGTACGAGATATGCTACTTGTAGCGTGGATACCACCAGGGGTGGTGGTGCCAAGTACGGTTGAAAAAGATCCATTTACACTTGAAGTAAGGGAAATACGCGGAATTAAAAGTAACGGCATGCTTGCGAGTGCGGCGGAACTTGGTATTAGCGACAATCATGATGGTTTGCTCGAGATCGAAGTTACAGAAGTCGGCGAGGACTTAGCGATACCTGGCACTGATTTT
>JBGSMB010000036.1:0-1893 GCA_041740375.1 Saccharimonadales bacterium (SeqCode)
CGATACGAGAAAGTGATGAGACATTTGGTGGACTCCAAGTTGTAATGTGCGGAGATTTTTATCAGCTTCCGCCTGTAAATAGAGGAGACAGTAGGGAGGGGGGCTTTATTACCGATTCAGACACATGGAAGAACAATTCATTTACTACTTGCTACTTGGAAGAATATTTCAGACAAGCAGATGATGAAGTGTATAGAGATATTCTAAATGGAATTCGAGCTGGTGTTTTGTCCGGAAGACAAATAGGCATGCTAAAAGAAAAGATAAATGAGTTTGACGATCCTTTCGACCGTGCCACCAGGCTACTGACTACAAATGTTGACGTTGATAAAATCAATGAAGAGTACTTGCGACGTATCGAAGGCGACACTCACATATTTGAAATGCAGACTACCGGATCAAAAAACTACGTAGAACAGTTAAAGCGGGCGTGTTTAGCTCAAGAGACTCTTGCCTTGAAAGTTGGCGCGCAGGTAATGTTTATAAAAAACAGTAGCGACAAAAAATACGTAAATGGAACACTCGGAATCGTGAGTGGCTTTTCGTCAACAACTGGTATGCCAGAGATCACGTTACGATCGGGAAGGGTGCTCGAAACAAAAGCGGAGAGTTGGGAGCTTACTGATGGTGACAAAAAGCGAGCATCATTATCGCAACTTCCACTAAGGCTTGCATGGGCGATCACCGTACACAAGAGTCAGGGAATGACATTGGATGCGGCGAGAATCGATCTTCGCAGAGCGTTCGTAGAAGGAATGGGGTACGTTGCTTTAAGCCGAGTTCGGGGCCTTGAACATTTGACACTGGATGGCATAAACGGCATGGCTTTGCAGGTTAGTAAACAAGCAAAAGAGATAGACCAAGATCTCAGAAAGGCCAGTAGCGAAGCGACTATTCAGCATAAAAATACCTTTAAGACTTGGGAAAAATCTCAAAAAATAAAAAAGACAACCGAGCCGATAGTGAATGGACCGTGGGCTCAAAAAGTTGAGAAGATGCGAAAAACGTATCCAAATGCATACAAACCTTGGAGTGAAAGCGACGACGAAAAATTACGAAAAATGTTTCTAGAGGGTCGTGCTGTTGAGGATTTAAGTGATGAATTTGGAAGGCATGTAGGTGCGGTGAGCATTAGGCTGCAGAAGCAGTTCGGTGACAATGTAGTGCTAACCTCCAGAAAAAAACACAAAAAGTAAGATAGACTAGGGTAGATGGAAATACAAAATAGATTGACGAGCGAGCTACGGGATTTGTTTCCAGATGATTTTATCTGGGGCTCTAGTGTAAGCGCGCATCAGGTTGAAGGTAGGAATGTAAATCAATGGACAGTCTGGGAACAAGAACGTGCTTCAGAATTTGCGAAGTCCGCAGAGGAAAGATGGTCTTCGCTTCCCATATGGCGAGCAATAAAAAACGACGCTGCGAAGCACGAGAGCTATATCTCAGGCGAGGCGGTTAACCATCGGAAGCTCTATAAGCAAGATTTTATGATTAATAAACAGCTTGGTTTAAATACCTTGAGGTTTAGTATCGAGTGGAGCCGGATTGAACCGGAAGAGGGCGCATTCAATATCGAAGCGATTAAGTATTACCGTACCTATATCGAAGAGCTACTAAAGCTTGGTCAGACTCCTATTGTTACTTTATGGCACTGGACCTTCCCGATTTGGTTTGCCGAAAAAGGTGGCTTCACGAAACGAGCTAATCTAGAGTATTGGCAACGCTTTGTTGAAAAATTAACCGATGAGCTTGACTGGAAAAATATTACCTACGTACTAACTGTGAATGAACCCAATACTTATATGGGCATGTCATATGCCATAGGAGAATTTCCACCCGGAGAAAAGAAGTACCTTCGCTCCTTGTATGTGTACTACAATCTAGCGCTCGCGC
>JBGSMB010000037.1:0-2109 GCA_041740375.1 Saccharimonadales bacterium (SeqCode)
ACGTGGGAGTGCTCACGAAAGCTCCAGAAGGAAGTTTATTGCGAGTAGTGATGCGGCAGGTAGGTATCAACAAGTCGCTACTTTAAATGAGAATCTTTGCGGACTTCCCATAACAGTTGGGAATAAAGTTAAACTTTTACCAGACTACAACGGCTCTATCGCAAGCATTACTAAAGATATTAACGCCGCAAAGAAATACGTCCATATCGAATACTTTATTATTTCATCAGATAGCGTCACTAATGACTTTATGAATAGTATCGATAATGCTGTTAAACGAGGCGTTGTAGTAAGAGTACTGCTCGATCATATGGGGTCCTTAGGATTTCCGGGTTACAAAGCTTGTATGGAGCGGCTAAAAAATAGCGGGGCCGATTATGCACTCATGCTACCGGTACAGCCTTTGAAGGGTAAATATCAACGTCCAGATCTAAGAAATCATCGTAAACTTGTTGTCATCGACGGTAATATCAGCTATACAGGCTCTCAGAACATAATAGACAGAAGCTATTTGAAGAAGGCAAACCTCAAGAAAGGTCTACAATGGCAGGAACTTGTCGTAAGGATGGAAGGCCCTGTTGCTATGGAGCTCAATGCTGTATTCGCAACTGATTGGTATTCAGAAACAGGACAAATACTGTCTAAAGTAAGGAATCCTGAACTTGATGTTGAGACTATACAGACGGGTAATGTCATGTGTCAGATTATGCCTAGCGGGCCTGGATTTGAGACTGAAAATAATCAAAAGATCTTCGCATCATTATTATTCGAAGCTAGGCAAAAGATTGTCATTACGAGCCCATATTTTGTACCAGATGAAACAATGCTCACGGCTGTTCTTACGGCTGCATATCGCGGGCTGGATGTCACATTATATGTTTCAGAAATTGGAGACCAGTTTATGGTTTTTCACGCCCAAAGATCTTATTACGAGCAGCTACTTAGAGCTGGTGTAAAAATTCGAATGTATAAAGCACCCTACATTCTTCACGCCAAGCATTTAACTATCGATGATGACGCAGCCGTAATCGGGTCGAGTAATATGGACGTGCGTTCTTTGGTGCTTGATTTAGAAGTATGTGGAATTTTTTATGATAAGGGAGTCGTAAAAGATCTTCGTAAGGTTGAAGCAGAGTATTATAAAAATTCTAAAGAACTAAAGTTGAAAGATTGGTTGCATCGACCGAAAAAGCAGCAATTTGCCGAAAGTTTAACCAGATTAACCTCCGCCATTCAATAGAAATTATCTATGATCGATTTTACACTCCCGAAGGAACTGATTGCACAGACTCCTGCTATTCCTAGAGATTCTGCGAGGTTGCTCGTATATAAAAGGTCTACAAAAAGTATAGTTGATACTACCTTTTCTAAGCTCACTACATATCTATTGCCCAAGACGACTCTTGTGTTAAATAATAGTAAAGTCGAACATTGTAGATTGCTTTTTCCAAATATTAAAGCCGAAATATTTATACTAAAGACTATCTCGAATAATGAAGCGCTCGCCATGGTGCGACCCGGAAAACGTTTTAAAGTTGGTGACGCGATACAGCTGGACGGCGAAATTTCTGTTCAAGTAGTTTCAATAGACGATAATGGATTTAAAGTATTACGTTTTAGTTGCTCAAATGAAGACACGCGACTGGATGCTTATCGACATGTACCACTCCCCCCTTACATTGCTCAAAATGATTCATTGGCCCTAGAGTATCAAACTGTATTTGCTGAAAATGTTGGCAGCAAAGCAGCCCCCACGGCAGGACTTCACTTCACTAATGATCTATTGAAAAAAACTAAGAAGCTACACGATATTGCTGAGATTACCTTGCATGTAGGGCTAGGAACATTTGCGCCACTTACAGAAGAACAAAAAACATCTGGCAGGCTACATGAAGAGAGCTATATAATCGACGAAGCTACTAGTAAAAAATTGCAGAGAGCCACATCTATAACTGCAGTAGGCACCACCTCACTACGCACTCTAGAAAGTGCTATGCAACAAAACAGTAGCTTCTTGGAAACTAAATCAGAGACAGATATTTTTATTCATCCTGGTTATAAGTTTCTTGCCGTAGATTCGCTTATAACCAACTTTCATTTGCCGGGCAC